>DAORJJ010000001.1:0-64223 GCA_035439005.1 Polyangiaceae bacterium
CTGCAGGTGGTCGCGGACCACGTCTTGGAGGTCCACGGCGCGCGGTCGCCCGAGGTAGCTCTCGACCCACGTCAGGCTCAGGTACCAGTACTCGGACGGATCTTCGGTGTAGCGGGAGTCGACCATCACCTGCGCCTCGTCTCGCGACGCGCGCGCGGCCTCGACGGCGTCGCGCCCCACGGCGACCTCGAGCAGCTCGAGGAGCGGCGCGTCGCTCCCCGCGGCGAGCGCCTCGAGCGCGGCGAGCCGCCCCTCGTCGAGCTCCGCGCGCGCCACGAGCGCCTCGCCCAGCCCTGGCAGAAACTGCGCGCCCGCGCGGCCCTCGTACTCGGCGCCAAGCCGCGCGCGCATCGGCCGGCAGCGCGCCCAGAGCGGCGCGAGCGTCGCGGCGTGCGCCGGCATGCGCTCCACGAGCGCGACCGCGATCCGATCGCACACCTGCTCCTCGATGAACGAGCTCTCCGCGGCCACGCCGAGCGAGTAGCGCAGGTGGTGCGCGAGCTCGTGGCAGACGATGAGCGGGAGCGCGACCTCGTAGAAGGCCACGGCCTCGTCGAGATCGGCGCAGCCCATCACGCGGCAGAAGAAGAGCCAGCGCAGGCGGTCGCGGCCGCTCTCGACGACCGGAGGACAGAAGAGGATTTGCCCGGTGTCGTGGCGGTATCCGGGGCACGGGTGGCCGTCGAGGGCGACCGTGAGCCCGGGATCGGGCGCGAGGCCGTAGTTGTCGAGCAGCGGGCGCGTCGCCTCGACGATGGCGCGCGCGCGCGACAGCCAGGTGTCGGCGTCGCTCATGCGGCGCGGGGGCCGAGCGCGGCCGGGAGGCGCCGGCCGAGGTGGAGCTCGAGCGCCGCGTGGCACGCCCCGTACACGGAGGCGACGATCGCCAGCGGCGGGCTCATGTGGTCGGCGCCGAGCACGATGCCTTCGGCCGGCACGCGGGCCCGCAGCGCTGCGGCCCGGGAGAGCTCCACCCCGAGGCCGAAGAGCGCGGCGCGGCCGCGGCACCGCGGCGGCAGCGTCTCGAGGGCCCGCACAAGCTCCACCGCGAGGCGCTCCACCGCCAGCTCGAAGAAGCCCCGCGCGAGCGCGAGGAGCTCCTCCTCGGTCGCGAGCTCCCGATCGAGGTTCACCGCCTCGGCGAGCGCCGCGAGCGCCGTCGCGCGGGCCGGGTGCATTCCAAACAAACTGAGCTTCGCGGCCTCTTCCGGCGGGAGCAGGCCGAGCAGCGAGGAGACGTTGTCGAACCGCACGCCCCGGGGAATGACTGGATACGATCGACCGCCCAGGTCGACGCGCGCCGCGAGCGCCTCGAGCGGCGTGCTCTGCGCGCCTATCCACACGAACTTCCCATGGCGCAGGCGGTGATCGAGCGGCCCGCGGGGCTCGGCGAGCGCGGCCGGATCGACCGCGCCGTCGACCAACGGGTTCACCTGCGAGGTGTCCCCGCCGGTGTCGATCACGAGGCCGCACGCGGGCTCGCCCATGACCGGGAGGCGCGCGGCGAGGTGCGCCGCGCCCACGCCGTTCGTGAAGGCCACGCGCTCCGCGGAGGCCGCCACCTCGGCGGCCGGAGTGGGCACTCCATCGAGGCCGAGGGCGAACACCGCGGCGCGCGGGAGCGCCTTCTGGAGCACGTCCATCGTGTGCTCGGCGCCCTCTCGGTACGAGGGATACGCGTAGCCCGACGACATCACGCACACGGCCACGCGGACATCGAGCCCAGCGGTCACCTCGGCGATCGCCGCGGGCAGCCCGGCCTCGAAGTCGGCGTGGCGCGCCCGCGCGCGCCGCGCGTCGTACGGGAGCGGCCGGCTCGTCCACCGCACGGTGAGGTCGTCGGCGTCCGCGAGGCAGAGCTTGACCTTCGCGTTCCCGACGTCGATGCCCAGGGCGTACGGCACGGCCGCGCGATCAGCAGGCGGCGCGGCGCTTGTCGGGATCGGTCTCGGCCTTGTATTCGGCGGCGAACGCGCGGAGATCGTCGGCGGTCATGCCGCGCAAGGTCTCGACCTCGGCGTCGGTCAGCGTCGCGCCGACCGACGCGACGGTGGCGCGAGGATCGCGGAGCAGGAGCTCGAGGAAGGCGGCGTCGGTGAGCGCGCGGTCGAAGAGTTGGTCCATGTGCGTCGTCTTCATGTCAGCCACCTTCTTTCTTCGGACGGAGCGCCCGGGTCTGTTCCACGAGCGCAGAGAGCGCGCCGCCGATCTGGGTCCAATCGGCGACGCGCCGCCGGGGGAGGCCCCCGAGGATGGGATCGCTCGCGACCGCGGCGTCCACGTCGACGTCGGTCGTGATGACCGACGACAGGTTCCCCTTCACCATCCAGTGCTGGAGAAAGCGCAGCGAGGTCCCCGCGAGGCCGACGAGCGGCGTGCCGCGCGCGCAGAGCCAGCCGGCCTCGCTCGCGCAGTCGACGCCGAACGCGTCGAGCAGCAGGAGGCCCGCGTCGCAGCGCTCCATCTCGTCGATGCAGCGCTGGTAGATCGCGCGCGGGTACTCGGGGTGGGCGCGGTGCACCGGCGCGAACTCCTGCGGGAGCACGAGCTCGAAGTCGCCCTCGGGGAGCGCCTGGCGCAGCCGCGTGTTGAGGGGCCCGTTCGCGAGGCTCGCCGACAGATAGATGACGAGCCTGCCCCCGGGACGCATCGCGTGAGTATGCCCACGTTCGCCGGGGAGATCCAGGCGGGCGTCTCCACGCTCAGCGGCGACGCCGCGACGCGCGCAGGCGCGCCACGACGAGGCCGAGCGCGCCGAGCGCGCCCAGCGTGGCGGCGAGCGCGCCGCGCGAGGCCGCCCCAGGGCCGGAAGAGGCCGCGCAGCTGCTCGGGCGGAGACGCGGGAGCTCGTCGCCCTCGTCGACGCCGCCGCCGGGCACCCCACCGGGCTCCAGGTTGGGCGGGCAGGGCGTGACGGGCGGGCACGTGGGCCGGTTGGTCTCGTTCGTGACCCGCCGGCTCGTCCCGATGAAGCTCTGGTCGCGCGCGGCCGCGAGGACGAGGTCCTCGGTGAGCGCCGCGTGCGCGAGATCGGCGCGGAGGCGCGTGGCGCGAAAGCTCGAGCCGAGCCCCGGCGGCATGAGCGCGGCGAGGTCGTCTTCGCGGACCTCGTAGGCGGTCCGCGCGGGCTTGCCGTCCGCGGCGGGCACGGCCGTGTATTCGTCGTCGGCGGCGTTGCGAACGCGCGTGGCGACGGTGGCCTGGAGCGTCGTCGCGCTCGACTCGAGCTCCCACCCGCGGCCGCCCGCGGCCCCCGACTTCTGCGCGCGCAGCGCCTGGAAGTTGCTCTGGTCGTTGCGCCAGTCCCACACGAGCTCGTCGGCGGCGATCCCGAACACGGGGAAGTTCGTGGGCTCGTAGCGCCCCTCCGCGAGCACCCAGAGCGTGATGCCCACGACGGCCCCAGTGCCCGCCGCCACCATGCGGAGCGGGAGCACGACCGAGGCGCCCGCCGTCGTCACGCGCACGGGGCGCATCGCGCGCACCGTCGCGCCGGGCAGGAGCTTCATCGCGAGGAAGTTGAAGTGCTCATTCACATACGCCGCCACGATCGGCTTCACGTCGTTGGGGATCGTGAAGCCGTTGTCGGCGAGCCACGCGTTGAGCGCCTGCGGATCGGTCGACTGGAGCTGGACGGTCTGGTAGGGCCCGACCACTTCGCTCTTCGTCACGGTCACCGGGGGCGGTGGGGGCGCGCTCGTCCCGGTCGCGGTGGCGGTCGCCGCCGGGGCTCCGGCCGCGCCGCCGAAGCCGCACATCGGCTGGGGGGGACAAACAGGCCGCGGGGGCGGGACGATGCTCACGGCGGTCTCTGCGTCGAGCGCCCTGAACACGGCGTCGGCCGAGAGCCCGACTTGCGCCTCTCCCGTGATGGGCAGCACCCACGCGAACGCCTCGGGCGCGCCCTGATACCGAATTTGGTCGTAGAGCGTCGACTGGCCTTGTCCCACCGAGAGCACCATGCGGTGATCGGTCACCACGGTGGACGTCTCGGGCTTCGAGGGTATCGGCGGCGGCACGAAGCACCCCCCGCAGGCCGCGGCCGGCGCCGCGTAGAGCGCCGAGGCGAGGACGAGCGCGGCGACCGGCAGACACAGCGAGACGCGATGCGAAAGTCGAAGCATCCGTCCACGCTAGCAGCTCCATCAGGCCACGCCCGCCGCGTCGGGTCACGGCGGGTCCGCGCGGGCTCTCTTCGCACCCGCGGCGCGCTTCGAGTACGCTCGCCGCAGCATGCGAACCGCTCACGCCTTTGCGGCAGCCTCGAGCCTCGTCGCCGCCGCGCTCGTCGCCGGCTGCGGGGGCAGCTCCCTGGTGCTGAAGAGCCCGCTCGCGGACAAGTGCACCGACGCGGGCCTGAAGCGCTGCGACGAGCTCACCGAGGGCGTGCTCGCGTACGTCGAGGGCGACCGCGCCGGGGGCACGGTGCGCATCCAGCGCGTGGTGCTCGACAACGACGCCGCGCGCGTGAAGAAGCTCGCGGGGCTGCTCCGGGGCGCCGCGAGCGCGCCGGGCCTCGGCTCCTTCAAGGCGCAGCTCGAGGAGGTCGCGGCGCTCCTCGACACGGGCGGGTCCGCCGCCGCGGGCTCGCCGGCGCCCGACCCAGACGCCAAAGCCGACGCCAAGTCCGAGGCCAAGGCGGACGCGAAGGCCGACGCGCGGGGCGGCGCCACCGACGACGCGCGCACCAAGACGGTGACGGCGATCCTCGCGGGTCACCCGCGCGCGTACGCGTGCGCCCCGCTGGGCAAGACGACGCAGGCGTACGCGGGCTCCACCTGCCTCCGCCTCGGCATCGGTCCGCTGGTCGTCTCCGACCTCGTGACGAGCGCCTCGTGCCCCGGCGACATCTTGGTCATGGCCGGGCCGTCCGACGCCCCCGCGTGGGTGGTCGGCATCGTCCCGCCGCGCGAGCGGTTCGCGATGCACGGGGCGCGCCTCGTGGTCGCGCCCGAGGACGAGCTCGTCGTCGCCGTCCACTCGGCGACAGCGCTCCCGCGGGACGCCTCGTGCGGTGTCACTGTGTCGATGCGGCGCCCCTGACGCGTCAGCCGCCGAGCTTGGCGAGCATCTGCCGGGCGTAGTCGGCCTGCGCGCGGAGGCCGGGCGGCGGCCCGAGCGCGAGGAACCGCCGGAACGAGTCGCGCGCGGGGCCGACCTGGCCGAGCGAGGCCTCGGCGTTGGCCTTGTTGAACCAGGCGTGGAGCGACGCGCCGTCGATGGCGAGCGCCCGCGTGTACGCGTCGAGCGCCTCGGGCAGGCGCCCCATGCGGCCGAGGACGTGCCCGCGGTCGCAGTGCGCGCGCGCGTGCCTCGGCGCGAGGGCGAGGACGGCGTCGTAGGCCGCGAGCGACTCCGGCAGCCGCCCCTGCGTCTCGAGGAGATCGGCCTTCTCGAACCACGCGTCGACGAGGGCGCGGTCGATCGCGAGCGCCTGCTCGAGCGTGGCCAGGGCCGGAGCGTGGCGGCCCATCTGCTTCTGGTGCTGCGCCTTGGCGAGCAAGAGGTGCGGCGCGGTCTCGATCGCGAGGGCCTCGTCGAACGCCGCGAGCGCCTCCTCGGCGCGACCGGCCTCGACCAGGGCGACGACCTTGTCGCACGCGCGGTCGAAGAGCGCCTTGCGCTGGGCCGGCGTGAGCTGCGCCGCGCGCATCGCGTCGAGCTTGGCGCCGACGGCCGCCGCCGGGTCGTCCCCGCCGACCACCGCGGTGTGGATCTCCCGGGTCGCCGCGCCGCAATACATGCACTTCGTGCGGCCCGGCGCCGGCCGCGAGCACGCGCTGCACACCACCTTGACGTTCATGCCGTGCTCCCTTCGGTCGCTTGGCACAGGCCTTCGTTCGCCCCTTCGGGGCTCACTCCCAGGTTCGACATGCGCCCCTCCTCGACTGCCACGTACGCATCCCTACGATGCCCCATTCGCGCGCGCCTCACACCTCATTTCGGGGTCGATTGCCCTCTTCGCCCCGGCGCGCCTCGACGAACGGGTAGGCGTCGCGCAGCGCGGCCGCCACGGCCTCGAGGGCGGGCCCGAGCGGCGAGCGCTTGCGCCACACGACCGCGAGCGTGCGGAAGGCCCCCGGGCCGCGGAGCGGCCGGACGCACAGCCGCGCGCGGCGCGCCTCGACCTCCACCGCGAGCGCCGGCAGGAGCGTGATCCCCGCGCCGCCCGCGACCATCTGCACCAGGGTCGAGAGGCTCGTCGCGCGGAACTCCCCCTCGCGCACGCCCGCGGCGCCGCAGGCCTCGAGCGCCTGCTCGCGGAAGCAGTGGCCCTCGTCGAGCAGGAGCAGCTCCTCGCCGCGCAGCTCGGCCTGCGCGACCGCCACGTCTCTCTTCGCGGGCCTGGCGAGCGCGTGACCAGGGGGCGTCACGAGCACGAAGGGATCCTCCGCGATCACGGCGCGCTCCAGGTCGCGGTCTGCGTCCCCGAGCTCGGCCTCGAGGGCGAGCACCGCGCCCTCGAGCTCGCCGTCGCGCAGCCTGCGCACGAGCACCTCGGTCTTCTCCTCGAGCCAGGCGACGCGCAGGCGGGGCAGGCGCTTGCGCAGCTTCGGGGTCGCGCGCGGGAGCAGGTACGGCGACACCGTGGGGATGACCCCGAGGCGCACGGTGCCGGCGAGCGGATCCTGGATGCGCAGGGCCGCCTGCACGAGGTCGTCGGCGCCGACGAGGAGCCGCCGCGCGCGCTCGACGACCTCCCGCCCAGCCTCGGTGATCAGCACCCGGCCCCCGCCGCGCTCGAAGAGAGGCACGCCGAGGGCGCCCTCCACCTGCGCGAGCTGCGCGCTCAGCGTGGGCTGCGACACGCGGCAGCGGGCGGCGGCGCGGTGGAACGACAGCTCGTCGGCGACCGCCACCACGTACTGGAGCTGGCGCAGCGTGAAGGGGTGCGGCCCGGCGCTCAAGGCGCGCTCCTCGCGGACATCGCCCGATAGTACCCCACTATCGAACGGAGCGTGTCCATCGACGCACGCTCAGCCGCGACGCTTCGGAGGCGAGAGCGCCACGAGGTCGTCGCGGACGCGGCGCAGCGCCGCGGCGGGCGCGTCGACGGGGCCGACCCGCGGCCAGAGCGCGCAGCCGAGGGCCTCGGCGACGCGCGCGGCGGCGGCGAGCGCGCGCCCGGGATCCGCCGTCACGAGCGTCACCACCGGCGACTCGAACGACAGCCTCGCGTCGAACGGCTCCTCGAGCTCGGCGCGCAGCCCCGCGCGCGCGCCCTCGAGGCTCGGCTTCGGCTCGCGGTAGCCCGTGTAAAACGTGCAAGTTACACGCACACGCGCGCCCGCGACGACCGTCACGTTGGCCCCCGCGCGCTGGAGCCGGGCGGCCAGGCGCGGCCGGGCCCGCGCCACGCGGAGCAGCAGGCTGTGCTTGGACGCGGCCACGAGCCCCTCGTCCGGCGAGAGCCGCGCCGCCGCCTCCGCAGCCGTCCGCTCGTCGAAGAACCGCGCCCACAGCCACGCCCCTGGCCCGCCGTCGCGGCCGCGCGCGAGCGAAGGGAGGAGCCGCGGCACGGAGAGGTCGGTCTCGGCGACGAGCTCGCCGGCGATCGTCGCCCCGAGGGAGGCCGCGAGCGCGTCGAGGTCGCGCCCGTAGGCGCCGAGCGAGGCGTCGCCCTGGCCAAAGACCCGCAGGGCCCCGTACGCGTCCTGGCCGTGGCGCGTGAACGGGGCCTCGAGCCGCGCCTCGGCGGCGGCGCGGGCGCGCGCGGGATCGGGCGCGCGCAGGCCGACGAGGAGCTGGATCTGCCCGTGCTCGTGGACGCCGTTGTAGACCGCGCGCCCGCCGCGCCGCCAGAGCAGCTCGCGGAGCGAGGGGTAGTCGTCCGCGAGCGTGGAGTCGGTGTGGAGCAGCACGGCCCGCCCGAGCGCGAGCATGGCGTCCGGCGCGTACTCGTTCGCCTGCGGGGTGACGCCCTCGGCGCGGAGGAGCGCGTCCCACGCCGGGGAGTAGCGCTCCCCCGCCGCGAACCCCGGCAGGAGCGCGTCGACGTACGCGCGCGCGTCGGCGGCCTCGTCGAAGCGCCCCACGAGCACGCAGTCGCCGCTGTTGTTGCCGGAGAACGCCCGGTAGACGCGCACACCGTCCGAGAGCGAACTCGCGGCCTCGGACCCACGCGCGCACCCTCGGCGCGGCGACGGCGCCGATAGGCGCGCGCGCTCGTGGCGCCACACGGCGAGCACGTCGTCCGCCGTGTCCGCGGGGAAGCCCTCGTCGGAGAACGAGCACGCGCGCACCCTGCGGTCGGGATCGAGCGTCACGAAGTCGAGCCCCGCGCCGCACCCGCCGAGCGAGGCGAGCGGCAGCGGGTCGAGGCGGCGGCCGAGGCACACGCTGAGCCGCGCCGGCAGCCGGCTCTCGGCCACGATCTCGGCGAGCGCGGCGTCGTGCTCGACGCCCAGGTGGAGGGCGCGGTCGGGCCCCACGTACGAGAGCAGCGCCACGTCCCGCGCCCCGGCGCGTCGCAGCCGCTCGAGCACCGACGGCAGGGCCGCGAGGCGCTCGGGGATCACGAGCACGTTGGCCGCGGCGCGCACGCCGCCGTCGGCGAGCCGCGCCACGCGGTCCTCCCACGGGGTGTCGTCGTACACCGACACGCGCACCTCCCCTACCCTCCCGCGGAGCCGCGCGACCCGCGCGTCGTCCAGCAACACGCCGTTGGTGGTGAGGTGCACGGCGAGCGGCGTCTCGTCGTGGAGGCGGTCCAAGAGCCGAGAGAGCCCGCGGAACGCGAGCGGCTCCCCGCCGCCGAGCGACACCTCCAGCACGCGGCGCGCGGCGAGATCGCGGAGCAGATCGGCGGCCGAGTCCGCCGTCCACGAGGTCGCCACGCTCGGATCGCGCGAGCAGAAGGCGCACGCGAGGTTGCACGCGTGCGACAGCGAGAGCATGACCACCCGCGGCGAGACCTGGGTGAGCGCGCGCGTCTCGGGCCCGTCCCAGCGGACGTGGGCGCCCGTCGACGGCTGAAACCACGACATCGCGCCGTCGAGGGGGAACGCACGGAACGCCGCGGTGGCCATCGGCCCACGGTACCAGAGCCCACGCGCCGCCGCGGAGCCCGCCCCGAACCCCTTCCCCCCGCCGCTGGCTCGTACCGGGAGGCGGGCGATCTCCCGCCCTCCGGAGGAGCCCCGCGCGGGCGATCGGACCATGCTGAAACTTGCGCTCTACATCCTGGGAGGCGCCCTCCTCGGCTTCGCCTACCACCGCCTCGTGGGCTGTCGCTCGGGCGCGTGCCTCATCACGGCGAATCCCTACGTGTCCACGCTCTACGGCGCCGTGATGGGGTATCTGCTGTCCGGCGGCCTGCGCTGAGCCGCGCGGCGATGGGCCCACCCGAGGCCCGTTGACCGCGCGCGGAGACTCTTCTATCGTCTCTTCACGATGAAACCAACGCCGCGAGCGGCCGCGCTCTGCTGCCCGCCCGCCGACGATCGGCCCGATCTGCGCCCCATCGAGGGGGACCTCGCCGACGAGGAGCTGGCGAGCCTCTGCAAGGCGCTCGGGCACCCCGCGCGCGTGAAGATCTTGCGGCTCCTCGTGCGCAAGAACGCCTGCATTTGCGCTGACATCGTGGACGAGCTGCCGCTCGCGCAGTCCACCGTGTCGCAGCACCTCAAGGTGCTGAAGGACGCGGGCCTCATCCGCGGCGACGTCGACGGGCCCCGCGTCTGCTACTGCATCGAGCCTCGGGCGCTCCGGCGCCTCAAGGCCCTCGTGGGGGGCGTGTGAGGCGCCTCGCTCGCCCACGGCCATCGTCCATCGCCGATGGCCAAAGACGAGTCCTCCTGTCCGTGATCCGCCGCGTCTCCGCGCGCCCCCCGAGGCCCTGCCCCCGATGACCCACGCCAAGGCCGGGCTGCTCGGCAAGCTCTCGTTCCTGGATCGCGGCCTGACGCTGTGGATCTTCGCGGCCATGGGCCTCGGCGTCGGGCTCGGGTTCGTCGCGCCGGGCTTCACCACGGCGCTGAACAAGATGAGCGTGGGCACGACGTCGATCCCCATCGCGGTCGGCCTCGTGCTCATGATGTATCCGCCGCTCGCGAAGGTCCGCTACGAGGAGCTCGGGAAGGTCTTCCGCGACAAGCGGGTCCTCGCGCTCTCGCTCGTGCAGAACTGGGTCATCGGGCCGCTCTTGATGTTCGGGCTCGCGGTCGTGTTCCTCCGCGACAAGCCCGAGTACATGCTGGGCCTCATCCTCATCGGGCTCGCGCGCTGCATCGCGATGGTCATCGTCTGGAACGACCTCGCCAAGGGCGACACCGAGTACTGCGCCGGCCTCGTCGCCCTCAACTCGATCTTCCAGGTGCTGTTCTTCTCGGTCTACGCGTACTTCTTCGCCACCCTGCTGCCGACCTGGCTTGGGCTCGAGGGCGCGATCGTGCACGTCGGCATCGGCGAGATCGCCAAGAGCGTCGCCATCTACCTCGGCGTGCCCTTCGCCGCAGGGTTCCTCACGCGGCGGCTGCTCGTCCGCGCGAAGGGCCGCGACTGGTACGAGAAGACCTTCGTGCCGCGCATCAGCCCCGTCACGCTGGTCTCCCTGCTGTTCACCATCGTGGTGATGTTCTCGCTGAAGGGCGAGGCGATCGTTCAGCTCCCGCTCGACGTCGTCCGCGTCGCCGTCCCGCTGCTCATCTACTTCGTGGTGATGTTCGCCGTGTCGTTCTTCATGAGCCGGCGGGTCGGCGCGAGCTACCCGCAGACCGCGACGCTCTCCTTCACCGCCGCGTCCAACAACTTCGAGCTCGCCATCGCCGTCGCCATCGCGAGCTTCGGCATCCACAGCGGCGCCGCCTTCGCGGCGGTCATCGGCCCGCTGGTCGAGGTGCCCGTGCTGATCGGCCTCGTGAACGTCGCGCTCTGGGGGCAGCGGCGCTTCTTCCCGAACACTCCGCTCGAGATCGCGGCGCCCGCGTGCGCGACCGACGCGGCGCGAGGACCTGACCATGCCTGACGAACGCGACGCTCCCAAGGCCGTGTTGTTCCTCTGCGTCGCGAACTCCGCGCGGAGCCAGATGGCCGAGGGGCTCGCCCGCATGCTCTTCGGCGACCGCGTCCCCGTGCTGAGCGCGGGCAGCGCGCCGTCGAAGGTGAGCCCCTACGCGCGCGAGGTGATGGCCGAGCTCGGCGTCGATCTCGGCGCTCACCACTCGAAGTCGGTGGCGACCATCGACCCGGCCGCGGTCGGCACCGTCATCACGCTCTGCGCCGAGGAGGTCTGCCCCGCGTTCTTGGGCGCGGCGCGGCGCCTGCACTGGCCCATCCCGGATCCCGCGAGCGACGACCCTTCGCTCTCGCCGGACGAGCTGCTCGCGCGCTTCCGGGCCGCCCGCGACCAGCTCCGCGCGCGGCTCGAGGTCTTCGAGGCGCTCTTGGGCGTGCCCGAGGGGCCGCGGGCCGAGGAGTTCCACGCCAGCGTGCGCGTGCGCGATCTCGCGAAGAGCACGCGCTTCTACGCGTGGCTCCTGGGCGGCGCGCCGAAGGAGTGGACCCACCGGTACGCCACGTTCGTGAGGCCGGAGCTCCGCACGAACTTCGTGCTCCTCGTCTCCGACGGCAAGGAGCTGCACCACGACACGCTCTACCACCTCGGCGTCGCGGTCGCCGACAAGGCCGCCGTGGTCCGCGCGTACGAGCTCGCGCGATCCGCGGGGCTCACGGTGCACAAGCCCCCGCGCACGACCTGGCGCGGCACGCCGCTTCACGAGCTGTGGCTCGAGGATCCCGACGCGAACCTCGTCGAGATCTACGCGCGCCTCACGCCCGACGAGCTCGCCCAAAAGCCAGAGAGCCTCGAGCCCACCCCGCTGGCGTAGCGGACCGCGGGGGCCGCGGCGCCTCTCCGCGCGATTGACGCGTGCAACGTGCGTATCCCATAGTTGCATGTCATGGAATCGCACGATCTCGGGCTCCTGGTCTCGCTCGACGCCCTCCTCCAGGAGGGCAGCGTCACCGGAGCGGCGCGCCGCGTCGGCCTCTCGACCCCCGCGATGAGCCACGCGCTCGCGCGGATCCGCGAGCGGCTCGCCGATCCGATCCTCGTGCGGTCCGGGCGCGGCATGTTGCTCACGCCGCGCGCCATCGCGCTCAAGGCGCAGGTCCACACGGTGGTGACCGAGGCGCGGCGCGCGTTGGAGCCGGAGCGCCCGTTCGTGCCCAGCGAGCTCGAGCGCACCTTCGTGGTGCACGCGACCGACTACGTGCTCTCCGTGCTCGGCGCCGCGGTCGATCGCCTCCTGCGGGAGGAGGCGCCGAGGGTGTGCGTGCGGTTCGTGCCCAACACGCCCGACGATCCCGCGCTCCTCCGAGACCAGGGCTCGGACCTCGCCGTGGGCATCTACGGCGAGCTGCCGCAGGAGATGCGGCACCGCCAGCTGCTCACCGATCGCTTCGTGTGCGTCGTGCGCCGCGGGCACCCGTGCACGCGACGGCGCTTCACGCTGGGGCAGTTCGTCGCGCTCCCCCACCTCCAGGTCGCCCCCCGCGGCAAGCCCGGCGGCTACCTCGACGACGTGCTCGCGGCCCGGGGCATGTCGCGCACCGTCGCGCGCGCCGTGCCCCACTTCCTCACGGCGCTGCACCTCGCCGCCGAGACCGACTACGTGCTCACGATCTCCGAGCGCATCGCGAGGCGCTTCGCGGCGCCGCTCGCGCTCACGCTGCTCGAGGTGCCGGTGAAGCTCCGGCCCTACGCGCTCAGCCTCGTCTGGCACCCGCGCATGGACGGGGACGCCGCGCACCAGTTCCTCCGCGAGGTCTTCCTGCGCGCCGCGCGGGAGGCCGCCGGCGATCGCCACGAGGCGCCGCGCACGCGCCTCGACGCGACGGACCCCACCTCCGGCCAGACGCGCAAGCGGCGCAAGCGCGCTCCGTAGTTGCAGCGTTTGCAACTCTTGATTCATTACTGTCGCGTTGCCGGTGGTGTGCGCCGGCTCGATAGTTGTTTGCGCCAGGACATCCCGTCCCCCCAAAGGAGCGAACGACATGAGCCTCAGAGACGCAAACCCCTCGAGCAAGAGCAAGCCCAAGCGCGTCGCGATCGTCATCGCGAACCCGACGACCTCCACCACGACCGGGTGGCCCGTGGGCTTCTGGTGGTCGGAGCTGACGCACCCGTACTTCGCGTTCCACGAGGCGGGGTACGAGGTCGAGCTCTTCAGCCCCGCGGGCGGCAAGTGCGAGGCGGACGGCATGTCCGACCCGCGCGACGCGAGCGGCTACTCGGCCTCCGACCTCATCAGCATGGGCTTCCTCCACACCCCGAGCCTCGCCTCGCTCGTCGAGAACACGCGGCCCGTCTCGGAGATCGACGTCGCGCGCTTCGACGCGCTGGTGGTCGCCGGGGGCCAGGCGCCGATGTTCAGCTTCGAGGGGGCCACGGGGCTCCACCAGAAGTTCGTGGAGTTCTACGAGGCCGGAAAGATCGCCAGCGCGCTCTGCCACGGCGTGGCGCTCTTGCGGTACGCGAGGCTCTCGAGCGGCGAGCTGCTCGCGAAGGGCAAGACGGTCACAGGGTTCGCGAACGTCGAGGAGGACTTCGCCGACGAGGCCGTGTGGGGCATGGGCGCGCTGCCGAGGGACAAGCACCTCATGCCCTGGCGCATCGAAGACGAGCTCAGGCGGCTCGGCGCGAACTTCGTGCAGGCGGGCATGTGGCGCGGCTTCGCCGTGCGCGACGGCAACCTCATCACCGGCCAGCAGAACTTCTCGGGCACCGAGACCGCGAACCTCATCATCGAGACCCTCGGCCGCTGAGCGCGGCCCCACCGAGCAGGAGCCCGCGCCATGGCCACGGACGCGATCACGCACAGAGCGCTCGTCGACGCGTACTTCGACGGATGGAATGCCCACGACGCCGCGGCGGTCGCGCGCACGTTCGCCCCGCAGGGCACGTACGAGGACCCGACGACCGCCGGCGCGGTCCCGGGCGCGGACATCGCGCGCGTCGTCGCGCCGCTCTGCGCCGCCTTCCCCGATCTCGCGTTCGAGCGCTCCGCGCCGGTCGGGCATGGGGAGCGCTACGCGGTCGAGTGGGTCATGCGCGGGCACAACCGCGGCCCGCTCGGCCCGGGCCTCCTCCCCACCGAGCGGCCGGTCGCGCTGCGCGGGGTGGACGTCTTCGAGGTGGGCGACGACGGCCTCCGCGCGGTCCGCGGGTACTTCGACCAGAAGGCGTTCGTCGAGAGCTTCGGGCTCATGGCGCTCGTGCAGCCGGTCGAGCAGGGCGCCGCGACGTACGGCTACTCGATGCGCGTCGCGTCGGGGAACCCCAAGCCCCCGGGCGTGGTCGCGCTCACGTGGATTCAGGGCGCCAGCGAGGCGGAGAAGGAGCGCATCCGCGCGCACGCGCGCGACAACGTGCGGGACTTCCTGGCGGAGCCCGGGTTCATCTCGATCGTCACGGGGTTCACGGGGCTGCGAGGCTTCACGGTGACGGCCTGGGAGGACGAGGCGTCGATGAAGCGCGCGCTCTCCAAGCACCACGCTGTGGCGATGAGGGAGCTCTTCAGCGAGAACTTCGTCGCCTCGGTGTGGACGAGCGTGTGGACGCCGACGCGCATGAACCGGCTCTGGGTCCGCTGCCCCGCGTGCGGCTCCCTCGAGGACGTGAACGACGACCACAGGAGCTGCAGCAAGTGCAGCGCCCCGATGCCCGAGCGCCCCGCGTTCTGGTGACGACGCGAGCGGAGCGGGGGTGTCGACCGGCGCCGCAGAGTGCCCAAGAGTGGTAAGACCCGCCTCATGGGACTCCTGACCTTCAGCATCAACGTCACGCTGGACGGCTGCCTCGACCACCGGGAGGGGATCGCCGACGACGAGACCCACGCCTTCTTCACCCGCCTCATGGACGAGGGCGGGGCGATGCTCTGGGGCCGGGCCACGTACGAGCTGATGGAAGAGTACTGGCCGGCGGTCGCCCGCGGCGACGTGGAGGCGCCGCCGGCGCTGCGCGAGTGGGCGGTCAAGCTCGAGGCCAAGCCGAAGTACGTCGTGTCGACGACGCGGACGCACTTCCCGTGGGCCAACACTCACGCCCTCGCCACGCACGCCCTCGCCGCTCACGCCCTCGGCGGTGAGCTGCGCGAGGGCGTACAGCGCCTCAAAGACGCGACCCCGGCCGGCGTGCTCCTCGGGAGCGGCAAGCTCGCGGTCGCGCTGGAGCGCCTGGAGCTGATTGACGAGTACCGCTTGCTCGTTCACCCCAGGATCGCCGGCCACGGCCCGACACTGTACGAGGCCGGACTGCCCAGCACGCGGAGGCTCGAGCTGCTCTCGGCGACGCCGCTCCGGAACGGCGCGGTGGCGATGCACTACCGGCGCGCGGGGTGAGGGGGCCGACCTGAGCGCGCGCCCTCACTTGCAGTAGCCGTAGCGCGCGTCTTCGCCGGCGATGCACGTGCCCGAGGCGCACACGGGCGCGGTCAGATCGCACAGCACGATCGCGGGGGCGGCGCACGAGGTCGGCGCGACGCAGTCGACCCGCGTGAACTCGGGCGGCGCCCCGCCGTCGTCGAGGCGCCGGAAGGCGCAGCACACCGCGCCGCCGACGCAGCTCGCGGAGGACGTGCAGCCGACGATCACCCCGCCGCCCTTGCAGCCGCCCGCGCGCGCCTCGCACGCCGTGTCGTCGGGGTACAGGAAGGCCGTCGTGCTCGTGCAGCACATCTGGTCGGCGGCGCACGCGCCGGCGCCGCAGGTGAAGCTCGGCCGCGCCGCGTCCGCGCCGGCGTCGCGAGGGGCGCTGGCGTCGAGCGGGGCGCTGGCGTCGGCGGGGGTGCTGGCGTCGGTCGGCGTGACCGTGGCACCGCCGTCGTCGCTCTTTCGCGCGACGGGTTCGTCGCCCGTGCAGGCGAACAACACAAACGCGACGGTCCACGCGGCGGCGGCGCTCGAAGCCCTCATGAGGCGATGTTCGCACGCCGGCCCGCCGAGCGCGACGGCTCCGCGTTGGGCGCTCGTTCGATGTCTCCGTCCGGGCGCGTGGGGCGTCGGCGACCCGCCGCCCCAGATGCCGAGAGTGCGAGCGTGTGTCCGCGACGACGCTTCAGCGCTGCTCGGCTGCCCACGCGTCGAAGTAGGCGACCGCGCGGTCGATGAAGAGGCGCATGGGTGGGGGCATGAACTCGCGATCCACGAACACGAGGTTGAGGGGAGTCTCGGAGCCGACGACGTCCTCGAGCACGGGGACGAGGGTCCCCTTTCGAAGCTGCTTGTAGACCGCGCCTTTGGGCAACAGCGCCAGCCCGAGCCCCCTCTCCGCGGCGGAGATGGTGAGGTCGAGCGCGCTGGTCGCGAACCGAGCAAACACGGGCGTCGAGCCTCCGCTCAACAGTGGCCACGCCGAGACGGGGTTCTCGCCGCCGCCAAAGCCGACGATGCAGTCGTGTTCGGCGAGGGCGGCGGCGCGGCGCGGTGTCCCGCGTCGCTCGAGGTACGCCGGCGAGGCGACCGCCAGCGAATGCGTGGACCACAGGTGGCGCACGACCAACGACTCGTTCGCGACGCGGCCGAAGCGAATGGCGACGTCGATCCCCTCGGCGACGAGATCGACGTGGCGTGGAGTCAGGCTCACTTGGAGGCGGACGAAAGGGAACTCCTCGGCGAAGCGCACGAAGAGCCCCGCGTGCGCCATCCGGTCATCGGGGACCGAGACGCGCAGCGAGCCCCGGGGCACGTCGTCGAGCAGGCGGACCGCCTCGAGGGCCGCGCGCGCCTCCGAGACCACCCGGCTCGCGCGACCGTAGAGCTCCTCGCCCGCGGGCGTGAGGACCAGGCGGCGCGTCTGTCGGTGCATGAGCCGCACGCCGAGCTCGGTCTCGAGGGCGGAGAGGCGCCGGCTCAGGCTCGTTCGCTGGAGCTGCAGCGCCCGCGCCGCCTCGGAGACGCTGCCGGCGTCGACGATCGCCACGAACTCGCAGAGCCGATCCAGGCTGGGGTTCATCTGTGCTTCCATCGCGCAGGTGGTGTGCAATTAGCACGACTTGTGCTGCCAGGACACATCTTTAGGATGCACTCGAGGAGAGCACCCCATGACGGATTCGAGACCCATCATCGTTGTTTTCGGCGCCACGGGACGGCAGGGAGGTGGCGTCGTCCGCGCCCTCCGGGCCCAGGGGAAATTCCGAGTGCGCGCCGTGAGCCGAGACCGAGCCCGGGCCGCGAGGCTCGAGGCGGACGAGGTCGTCGCCGCGGACCTGACGGCGCCGGAGACGTTGGTCGCGGCGTTCGCGGGCGCACACGGCGCCTTCGTCGTCACGAACTTCTGGGAGGGGCCCGGAGTCGATGAGCTCGCGCAAGCGAAGGCGGCTGTCGAGGCCGCGAAGGCCGCCGGCGTGAAGCACTTCGTCTGGTCGACGCTGCCGAACGTGGAGAAGATCTCGGGCGGGAAGTTCGATGCCAAACACTTCACGCAGAAGGCGAAGGTGGACGCGCTGGTGAGCGACGCGGGCTTCCCGCGGCACACCTTCGTGGAGGCACCGATGTATTTCCAGAACCTGGCTGGCCAGATGGGCGCGCAGCCCCAGGGGGACGGGAGCAAGCTCTGGGCGATGCCGATGGCGGCCGACGCCCGCGTGATGCACCTGGGGGATGTGGGTGAGCTCGGCGACGTCGTGGCCGGGGCCTTCGCGAACCCCGAGCGCGTCGGGAGTGGTCAACACCTCTCGCTGGCGGGCGACCTCTTGAGCTGGAACGACATCGTCCGGACTCTCAACGAGCAGGGCCACAACGTCCGCTTCCAGACGGTGCCGGGTGAGGCGTTCGACCAGTTCTTCCCGGGGGCCCCGGAGCTCCGACAGATGATGAACTACTTCGAAGCGCACACGTACTTCGGGCCCGACGCCGAGGCGAAGATCGCGCTGGCCAAGGAGGTGGCGCTCGCGCCGCCCACCTCGTTCGCCGAGTGGGCGCGCGCCAACATGCCGGCAGAGCAGAGGCCGCGATGACGACGACCCTCTTCTTCCGCCCCGGGAGCTGCGCCCTGGCGCCGCACACGGTCCTGAAGTGGACGGGGCTCCCCCACCAGGTCAAGAAGGCCGCGCGCAACGACCCCGAGCTCCTCGCGATCAGCCCCGCGGGCGTGGTGCCGGCGCTCATCACGAGCGACGGCCGCCCGCTGACCCAATGCTCGGCGATCTTGCAGCACATCGCCCTGGCGGCGGGCCGCGCCGAGCTGCTGGGGGACGGCGACGCGGCCCGTCGAGACGAGGTCGCCATGTGGCTAGGGTTCTTCACCGGGGACTTCCACCCGAGCTTCTGGCCCTATTTCGCGCCGATGCAGTACCTCGATGAGGAGGGGGTGGAGCACCATCCCGCCGTGATCCGCGCCGCCCACAAGCTGATCGGCCGCGGCCTCTCCAAGCTCGACGCGCACCTGCGCGGTCGCGACCAGCTCGTCGGCAGCGAAAAGACGGTCGTCGACGCCTACGCGGTGCCGATGTTGCGCTGGGCGAAGGGCATCCGAGAGCTCGACTTCCAGGCGTACGAGCACGTCGCGCGCTTCTACCGAGGCATGGCGGAGGACGCGGGCGTGCGCGAAGCGATGGCGGAGCACGGGATCTCCCCATGACCACGGCGGCTCGCGCGACAGGGAGCGTCTTTACCCAGCGAACGCGCGGACAGAAGATGGGGCCCATCACCCGCTTGATCTCGCCAGGCGATCGTCTCGCGGAGCGGCTGAAGCCGTTCGTCTTCCTCGACGCGGTGGACCTCCGCACGGGTGGACCGTTCAGGTTCGACTGGCATCCGCACTCCGGGATCGCGACGGTCACCCTCCACTTCGAGGGCGAGTCGTGGACCGAGGAGTCGGACCAGAGCGTCCACGCGCTGCCGGCCGGCGGAGTGGAGTGGGTCTGCGCAGGCCAGGGCATCTGGCACCGCGGCGGAGCGAAGGCAGGGAACGCCGTCCGCGGGTTTCAGCTCTGGTTGGCGTTGGGAGAAGACGAGGAGCTCCAGCCCAGCGCGTCCGCGACCTTTCCGCCGGCCGAGCTCCCCACGAGCGGGGCCGTTCGGGTCGTTCTTGGCGAGTTCGACGGAATGCGGAGTCCCGTGCCCGCTCCGCCGCACGTGACCTATCTGCAGGTCTCGCTCGAGGCCGGGCAGCAGGTCACGTTCGCGCCTCGCGCCGAAGACGCCGCGTTTCTCGCGGTCCTCCGAGGGGAGGTCGAGGTCCTCGGCGCGGGGTCGCGGGACTCCCTCGCAGGGCCGGAGCTTGGAGTGCTCGGGCCTTCCGAGGGCCCGGTCGTGGCGGTCGCGCGAGCGGCGACAGAGCTCGTCTATGGAGCAGCGCCACCGCATCCACACGACCTCATCCTCGGCAGGTACTCCGTGCACACGAGCGCCTCGGCGTTGAGGCGCGGAGAGGGCGAGATCGAGAGGCTCCGGGCGGAGGGCCTCGGGGGGCAACGAAGACGCTAATCCCAGACGCCCAGGTGACGTGCAGAGAAAGCTGAAGAGGAACATGCGAGCCATCGTTGCGACACGGCCGGGCGGACCGGAGGTGAAGATCATCGAGACTCCGGAGCCCGATGCCGGTCCGGGCGAAGTGAAGATCAAGGTCCACGCCTTTGGGCTGAACAAAGCCGAGAGCTACTACCGCAGTGGCCACTACGGGATGATGAACTCGGGCCTCGCCCTGGGTTACGAGGCGGTGGGTGAGGTCGTCCACGATCCGAGCGGCGTGTTGTCGCCGGGGCAGAGGGTGGCGACAGCCATGGGTGGCATGATGACCCAGCGTCACGGTGGCTATGCCGAGTTCATCACCGTCGGCGCGGGCAATGTGATCCCGATAACCAGCCGGCTCGAGGACGCCGAGCTCGCGGCGCTCCCCGAGGTGTACCTGACGGCGTGGGGCGCGCTTCAACGAAGCCTGCGGATCGCCCGAGGCCAGCACCTCTTGGTCCGCGGCGCGACGTCCAGCCTCGGGTTGGCCGCGGTGGCCTACGCGAAGATGCGAGGGCTCGCGACGATCGCGACGTCCCGCAGGCCTCAGGGGGTCGAGAGGCTGCAGGCCTTTGGCGCTGACCACGTCGTCCTCGACGACGGCCGGATTCGCGAGCGCGTGCGCGCGCTCCAGCCCCAGGGCGTGGAGCACGCGATGGAGATCGTGGGGGCGACGACGCTCGTGGACACGGCCAGCTGCCTCGAGCCTTGGGGAGAGGTCGTCGTGGTCGGGCTGTTGGGGGGCCCGCCTATCCTCAACAACTTCAACCTCATGATGGACGTCCCCAACGGGGCGAAGCTCAGCTTCTTCAACAGCCAGCTGCTGGGCTCCGAAGCCCTGCCCCTGACCGACGCCCCCCTCGACGCGATCGCGGACGAGGTGGCCGCGGGCCGCATTCCCTCCTCCCTGGCCAAGGTGTTCTCCTTCGCGGAGATCGAGGAGGCTCATCGTCTGCTCGACAGCGGAGAGGCCGGGGGCAAGATCGTCGTGACGATCTGAAGAGCGAGGCCCGCCACTCACACGCAGCGGTTACGGCTGTTCTCTTCCGAGGCCGGGAGGGCAAGAACACGTGGCTCTCGTCGGCGCTGTGGCGGCGCTCGGGCTCGATCGCTTCGCGCTCACGGCGCCCCCAAGGCGCGGTCGAGCTCGGCGCGGAGCGCGTGGAACCGCTTGTGCTCGACCCTCAGCGCCGCGACCCAGCGCGCCGTGTCCGCCGTGGGGTCGCACGCGACGCAGGCCCGGACGAGCTGGGCTGCGTGGCCATAGTGACGGCGCCGCTTCTGCTCCGTGACGCCGGCCAGGCGGGTCTCGGTGGCCTCTCGCATGGCGAGGGCGACGGCGCGCTGGGCCTCGGCGTTCGGGATGCGGGTCACGCCCGCCGACTCCAAGAGCTGCTCGACATCGGGCGCGGCGAGGCGCGGCTCGTCGTCGTCCGCCGTCATCGCCTCGAGCGCTTCGAGGTCTATCCCGTGATACCCCATGAGCGCGGTGCGCTGCGACGGCGGCTTTTTCCCACCCAGCAGCCCCGCGAACAGCGAGAACAGCAGGGGGCCGGGGTGCTCGCCGTCCGACCACCCCAGTCCGGGCGACGCCGCCAGGAGCGCCGCGGCCGGCTCGATCTCCCCTTTGAGAAGGTGGAGGAACGCACGCTGCCGAGCCGCTTCTTTCGGGCACGCGAGGAGCGCCTCCGACGCCCGTCGCCGCAAGGCAGCGTTGGTGCGCGCCGAACCGAGCCAGCGGCGAAGGCGCAGCATGGTGGGACCGGCGCGCCATGCACGCTCGAGCCACGCCGAGAGGTCTGTGCGCCCGAGGCGCTGCGCCGCCAGCGCGGCCCCGTCGAGCAGCTCGCCTCGCGCGTAGTCCTGGTCCGCCACGAGCCCGGCTGCCTCCTCGAACGCCGGAAGCGCGGCCTCCCAGTCGCCGGCGTCGACCAGGCTCGCGCACCACGCGCGGAGATCGTCGGCGCGCTTCGTGGTCCGCGCGATCTTCGCCAGCCCGTCCGATCCATCCAGGCGCTGGACGACCTCGCGGAGCCATCGGTCCTCGTCGGAGTCCCAGAGACGTGCGCGTCTTCTGGCCGGCCTCTGCTCGAGGAGGGCGCGCCAGGCGGGCAGAAACCCGTCGAGCCCGGGCAGCGGCTCCACGGCCACGCGCTCGAGCTCCCCGAGGGGCTCCCAGAAGTGGCCAAGCCCCCGCACGGCTTGGATCGCCGCGAGGACCGCGCCGGCGCGCTCTGCGGGAGGAGAGAGCATGTACGTCGACGCGGCGTACTGGGCCGCGCACGCGGCGGCGTCCGTGCCGAGCACCTCGTCGACGAGCTCGTCCTGGCCGAGGTCGATGTCCACGTCGGCTATGGGGAGCAACAGCGCCGCGAAGATGCGGTGGGCCGCGGAGTAGTCCTTCTGGAGGAACGCGCAGGACGCGCGGCGAAGGTGCTCGTCCACGTCGGAGGGCTCCGCGCGCCCGGCTCGCACCCCCGCTGTCGCGAAGGCGAGCGCGTCCGTGACCTCGTCGTCGCGGAGCGCCGCTGGCGCCCACCCGGAGCCTCCGCGCGCCGCGCGCTCGATCAGGGCATGGATCGCGCTGTTGCGAGCCTTGTCGTCCAGCTGGAGCAACATCTCGCGCACGACCTCGCGCAGAGCGTCCGCGGACAACGCGGCGAGCGCCGAGGCGACGTCGCGTGCGGGCTCGGCAGGCGTCGATCGCCGTCTCATCGCGACGCCCCCCACCCGTCGTGGGCGCCGTTCACGCTCGCCTCGAGCCGCAGCGCGTGCTCCGCAGCCTCACGCGCGCGGGCCGGCTCGGCGCGGAGGTTCTGGTCTGCGGGCGTGTCGTCCGGTCGATGTCGACGCCGTTCTCCATGGCCCGCTCCATCATGCGCCACCGCCGTGGCGGGGACCAGACGGAAGGAGCGAGAGCGAAGTGGCAGCGCGCGCGCGGGATGGTGACGGCGTCGGCGCTCTCACGGGGGGGGTGAACTTACAAACGTCCGCCGACGCGGCGCGCCCGTGTGTCTCTCTCCCCACCGGCAGGCGGCGCTCGCGACGGTGGACGCTCCCGGCTCGGTCTGAGATGCTGACGACGCAACCCCCTGAGGTCCCCGATGGAAGCGGGCCGAGCAAGATCACTGAGCTTCCCGAACTTCGCGCTGCTCGACTCGCCGCTGCTTGTCTACGAGGAGCCAGACGCTGGGGAGTCGATGTTTCCGCAGGACATCAAGAGACACTTCTGGGAGAGCGTGAAGGCATCGTTCACCGACGCGCGGGTCATCATCGTCGAGCACTGCCAGCAGCTTCCCGGTGACGGTACGCTCGATGGCGTGAAGGTGGAGCTGTTCACCGGTAACGACCAGGGGCGGCGCGGCTTCATCCCGCAGCAGACGGCAGGCGCATGACCCGCAAGAAGAAGCCGACCCCCTCCCTCGTGCGCTCCTCCGCAGCCGAGTACCTCACCTTCGTGGCGGCCAGCGGCGCGGGCGGCGTGGAGGCTGTCTACGCCGACGAGAACGTGTGGCTCAGCCAGAAGATGATGGCGCAGCTCTACGACGTCGAGGTCCCGACCATCAACTACCACCTGAAGAAGGTGTTCGAGGACAGCGAGCTGGGGGAGGACGCAGTTATTCGAAATCTTCGAATAACTGCCGCCGACGGCAAGACCTACGACACCAAGCACTACAACCTCTCGGCCATCATCGCCGTCGGGTACAAGGTCAACTCCGAGCGCGCGGTGCAGTTTCGCAAGTGGGCCACGCGCGTCGTCGAGGAGTTCACCGTCAAGGGCTTCGCGATGGACGACGAGCGCCTCAAGCGCGGCGGCTCCGTCCTGAGCGATCGCTACTTCGAAGAGCAGCTCCAGCGCGTCCGCGAGATCCGTCTGTCGGAGCGCAAATTCTACCAGAAGATCACCGACATCTACGCCACGTCGGTCGACTACGACGTGACCGCCCAGGCCACGAAGCGCTTCTTCGCGACGGTACAGAACAAGCTGCACTGGGCCATCCACGGGCAGACCGCCGCCGAGGTCATCGTCGATCGCGCTGACGCGACCAAGGACCACATGGGGCTCCACACCTGGACCGACGCGCCCCACGGGAAGATCCAGAGGTTCGACGTGGTGGTGGCCAAGAACTACCTGACGGAGCCGGAGCTTGCGCAGCTCTCGCGCCTGGTGAACGCCTACCTCGACGTCGCCGAGGACATGGCGCTGCGCAAGCTCCCCATGACCATGCAGGACTGGGAGGCGCGGCTGAACCGCTTCCTCGCCGCGACCGATCGCGAGGTGCTTCAGGACGCCGGCAAGGTGACCGCCGAGATCGCGAGGGCGCACGCCGAGAGCGAGTTCGAGAAGTACCGCATCGTGCAGGACCGCCTCTTCGAGAGCGACTTTGATCGCGTCGTGGCCGAGACCAAGCGCCTCGGTGAGGGCGCGGCGAAGGGCACGCCCCGCAAGAGGAGGAAGCCGTGACCCGCGGCGCGAGGACGGGGCGTTGTTCGCTCTTGACCCTGCGCCGCGTTTGGGGGTAGAAGACCCGCAGATTTTCCGACTTAGCTCAGTTGGTAGAGCAGGCGGCTGTTAACCGCCGGGTCGCAGGTTCGAGTCCTGCAGTCGGAGCCATGGTTACGCACACTTGCGGGTGACTTGGGCCGCTACCTGGTCCAAGCAGCCCGTCGAGCGCCGGGAACGGTGCGCCAACGGTCGCGCCTCGGAAGGTTGCTCCCACCTTGACGTACTTGTCGGTGGTCGCCAGGTCGACGTGACCAAGCTCTCGCCGCAACGTGAGCGGGTCGACACCTTCGAGCACGCGCCACGTCGCGTAGGAGTCCCGCGCGCTGCGGAAGTCGGCCTCTTCCTCCGTGGCCGTCGAGGCGAAGAGCCTTGCCCTCGTCACGCCTGCTAGTCGGAGGTCGAGGCGGAACCGCACAGCGATCTTCCTCCACGAGACCTCAACGACGAGCGCATGCGCGGGACGGCGGCGCGTGAGAACCGCGGCAAGCTCGGGTCGGAGCGGCACGACGCGCACACCCTCGCTCGTCTTCGGCGCCTTCACCGCGCGCGTCTCGGGGTCCCATGCCTTCGTCACGCGGATGACGCCGGCGGCGCGGTCGATGTCGCCATGGGTGAGGGCCCGCAGCTCGTTCGGCCGGAGCCCGGTGTAGAGCGCGAGCGCGTAAGCGAGGCGGAAGTCACGATCGACCTTCTCGCACGCGAGCAACGCGGCGGCCTCGCTCGGGTAGAGCCACGGTCGCTCACGCGAGGCGCCGTCACGCGGCGGCAGGATGCCCACGTAGAGCGGCGACGAGTGTACGCGCAGCGTCCGATCCTTCGCGGCGTGCGCGGCCCTCATGGCGCTCGTAAGGGTCGACCACACGTTCGCGGCCGTGGCGCAGCGCATGCGGCCCTCGGAGATCGCGAGGTCGAGCGCATCGCGAACGTCCTCGAGATCGTCGCGGGTCAAGGTGGCCACGGGCTTCGCGCCGATGACCGGAGCGATCCACGTCTTCCACGAGCTCGCGCTCACGCGCCGGTGACCTTCGCCGCATTCCTTCGTTTCGAGGTACCGCCCGAACCACGCATTCACCGTCTCGCTCGGGTGCGCCTGCTTGGTCTTGGCGGCCTCTTCGCGCTGGCGTTCGACCTTCGCCCTGAACACCACGCGCTCAACGTCCTCGCGCGCTTGGAGCCTCGCGATCCACTTCGCCGCGTCGGCTCGACTTACGCCCGCGGGTGCGTCGAGGCGGGCCGACTTGCTGCCGTCCGCCAGCCGGAGGCGGCCCACGTAAGCGATCGTCCCATCGGCGTAGCGGCGCTCTTCGAGGGTGCCCTTACGCGCTCCGCGCGGTCGTGCCTTCGTCATGGTGCCCACCGTGTCTCTCGTCCTCGCTCCGGTCAACGTCGAGCGCCCGCACGCGTGCGCTTGGCGAGGGCGGCGAGCTCGTCGTGGGGCTCCCCGTGCGCGTCGTTCGCGACCTTCGGGGCCGCGTCGACCAACGCAAGGATCGCGCTCCGCTTGGCGTACGTCTTCCGCCCGATCTTCCTGGTCGGGATCTCGCCGCTCGCGACCAGTGCGCGGGCGCTCGACACCTCCAAGCCGAACGGGAAGCAGACGAGCTCGTCGGGCGCCGTCGTCGTGGCTCCGAGTAGGTTCGCCAGTGCTCGCGCGAGGTCTTGGACTGCATCACTCTTGCTCATGTCTCTCGTCTCCCAGTAGGCCCGCCGTCGACGTCGAGCCCGGATGCTGGTTCCGAACCCGACGCCGAGAGCGCGCGGTCACACACTCATGGTCACGCTGCGCGAGCTGTCACGAAGCGCCGCCGCTCGCGTAGGTGCTCACTTGGCGGCCTCGGCCGTTCTGCGGGAAATCATCCTGTCCACGGACGTGCGGCGAGCCTCATACGCTCGCGCGATCTCGAGCTTCTCCGCGTGCTCCGCGGCGAGTCGCGCGAGCTCCTCCCTGTGCGCCTGCTCGCGCTGCGCGGCCTCTTGGGCGCCGACTTGGCGGGCCCTCTCGGCCTCCAGTTTCTCGCGCCGTGCCTTCTCCTCGCGCTCGCGAAGCTCCATCTCGAGTCGCACACGGATCTCGAGGGCGGCCGCGCGAACCCTACGAATGCGCTCGCCGTTGCTCTTCCTCGGTCTCGGGCCGTCGGTGAGGCGCGCGGCGAGGTGCTGCAGCGTCTCTCCCAGGTGGGCGCCGTGCGGTATGCCATGCGGCGCGGGGAGCCCGGCCGCGATGCAGCTCTGCGCCTCGAGCTCGTGGGCGCGCTGCGCCTCCGCCATCGTGGTGTCCATGGCGGTCTGGAGCTCCGCCATCGCGGCGCGGTGTCTGGCGTTCTCCGCGTCGACGGCCGCGTATCCGGAGGACAGCGCCGAGTGCAGACGCGTCAGGCTCCACGGCGCGTCGGGGTTCGCCTGCGCGCGGGCGTGCACGAGCCGCGCCTCGGCCTCGGAAAGCTCTTGCTCGGCGGCGAGGGTGTCGCCCTCCGCGTCGAGTTCCGCGAGGCGGTCATCGGTGGAGATCGGCGCGCTGTCCTGCCGCGCGTGGTGCCGCGCCTGGATGTCCTGCCGCACGGCGCGCTCGGCGGCGATGGCGGCCTCGTGAGCGGTGCGAGCGGCCCGATAGGTTGCGGTGAGGGCGTCGACGTCGACGGGGTTCTTGGGGGTTCTCATTGTTGGGTCCTACGGCGTGAAGTGAGCGTTGAGCGCCGCGATGATCTCGGCGCGGGTTGCGTGGAGAGGGAGCCCGAGGCGTCGACGGGCGAGCTCGAGCAGGGTGGGAGAGAGGGTGTCGGGCGAGGGCTCCGGCGACTTCTTGACGAGGCGCGTGGTGGAGCACTTGCGGTCCCCGAATGGGTAGACACTCATCGCGGTCACCCTTGCCTGTCGGTTTGGGCGGCGGCCGCCTCGAGGGTGGCGACGTGACCCTCCAGCGCCTTGATCTGCTCGTCGTGGGCGACGGCCACGGCGGAGAGCTTGTCGCCCAGCGCGGCGAGCGACTGGAGCAGACTGAGCGCGTCGGCGAGCGTCGCGGGCGCGGAGCCCGTAGCGGGCGCGCTCATCGGCCACCTCTGAGCGCTGCGGCGGCGAGCGACATGGCCTCGCGCTCCGCGCGGCGGCGGTCGAGTTGGGCGGCCTTGGCCGCGGCGGCCTTGCGATCGCGCTCGTCTCTCAATTTCAAATACACGCGCTCGTCGGTGCCGAACTCGCGGCAGTACTCGCGCTCGCGGGCCGTGAGCGTTCCGGGCGCGGGCGGCGCGTTCGCGGTGCGCTTGGTCAGCTCCGCGATCGCCCTCTGCACCTTCGCGGCGGCGACGGGGTAGCCCGAGACGAGACCGACGAGCGAGGCGCGTTGGGCGGGCGGTACGCTCGCGACCCACGAGACGATCGCCTCGTCGCTGAGCAGGTTCACGCGTTCGGCGAGGTCGCCGCCCCCCGCGGTCTTGGCCTTGCTGGCGAGGGTGGCGGAGCGGTGATCGATCGGCGGCGGTGTGTGTCGAGGTGCCATGGTGGCGGGTCCTTTCGGGATCTCATCGAGTCTCGCGACACCGGCCCCGCGACATGCGCGAACGGCGGCGGAGACGGTCTCGTGGTCGGAGTCGGCGGGTAGGCCGACGGCGAGGGCGTACAGGCGGAGGTCATCCGGGGTCACGCGGCCTCGCGGGCGCACAGCGCCACGACGGCGCGGAGCGCGAAGACGAGCGCGCGGAGCTCGCGACCGTGGATCGGCACGGGGGGCGAGCCATCGCCGCGCCCGAAGCGCAGGCAGATCCCACGCTGGCCCTCGTCGGTCGCCGTCCACACTCGGACAGGCGGCCGCGGGCCGGATGCGCCGATCTCGACGTCGACGTCTTCCCCGGCCTCATGCCGGGCGATCGCCTCGAGTGCGGCCGGCGCGGTGTCGCCGAAGAGGTACACGGCACCCTCGCGCGGACACGCCCGGCTCGTGCGGTAGCCCGCACGGACCAGCGGCCGTGCGCCGGGCGCGTGCAGTACCACGATCGTGTACGCCCGCGCGCCGATCGGCCGGAGGGAGAGGGTGGTCGAAGGTCTCTCGAGCGCGAGCGCGAACTCGGGGCGCGTGGCCGTCGTGGGCATGTCCTCGCGTGCGATGCGGGCGGTACGGTTCGGCCTGCGCGGCAGGCCGTCATGGGTGCTCATGGTGTCCTCGTGATCGTGGTGAGTGCCCTCGAGAGGGCGTCGAGCTCCGCGCCCGCAACCGGTACGGGGCGCGGCCCGACGCGTAGGCGCTGGGTCGCGCGGATGCGCAGCGCGAGGCCGGGCTCGCCGTCTCGCAGCTCGGAGCGCACGCGCAGCGATCGGCACCCCGGGAGGTCTCCGTGGTAGAGCCTCATGTCGACGACGCGGCCGGCGCGAACGTCGCCGATGGCGGCGAGGATGACGGGGAGCCACGCGCGGTACAGGCGCAGCGGGTAGGTCAGTGCGCCGAAGCGGCGGTACTCCATGACCAGGTCTGCGCCGGCGCGCACGAGGGTCCGCGTCCAGCCGACTCCGATCTCGGGTAGGGCGTGGTCCCGCACCTCGGCCACGCGGGCCGGCGGCGGAGCCACGACGCGAAGCGTGTAGAACACCTCGGGTGTGTGGCGACGAGCGGCGCTCACGTGGCACCCCGGGCGTCCGCCACGGCGCGGGCGAGGGCGTCGAGCTCCTCGGC
Organism: Polyangiaceae bacterium; assembly: GCA_035439005.1. Taxonomy (GTDB): domain Bacteria; phylum Myxococcota_A; class Polyangia; order Polyangiales; family Polyangiaceae; genus JAAFHV01. Next base: position 28,620 of record DAORJJ010000001.1, read on the forward strand.
CTCCGCCCCGAAGCCATGCACGAGCACACCATGCTCGTATCGGCCCACGAGCACGCGAGGCGTCGAGTCCGCGATGATCTCGAGGTGCGCTCCGCGCGGACGCGGCAGGGTGGCCACGCGGACGAACGCGGGGCGGCCGCACGTTGCGATTGCGCACGCGACCGCCATGTGGTCGAGGTCCTCGCCGCGCAGCACGTGCGAGGCGAGCATGCCACCGGCGCGGCGCACCTCTAGGCGCACGGTAGAGCCGGTGCGAGAGATCGTGCGCTCGACGTTGGCTCGCGCGTGCGTCGTCGTGGAGTAGCAGGTGCGGGTCATGACGTGGGCTCCTCGGCCTCGGGCTCCTCGGCCGGGAAGTGCGCGGCCTGGACCGTCGCGAGCTCGCCGGAGGCCCCGACGAGCACGGCGCGGGCGCGGGCGAGGTGCCCCGGCTCGCCGTCATCGGTCGACACGAGGGCGACGCACGCGAGGGCTCGGCGTACGTGCTCCGGGGCGGCGAGCTCCGCGAGACACGCGGCGGGCACGCGGGCAAACACGACGTCGGCGCCGTCGTCGGCGGGCGCGTCTAGGAGCTCCGCGAGCCACTCGACCATGGGCTCCTCGGCCTCGGGCTCCGGCTCGTCGGCGGCCTGCTGCAGCAACGCCGCGAGGCGCGAGGCGTCGGCCTCCGACTGCACCGGCGGCGGCGGCGCTACCGGGCGGGCCATCGCGCGTACAGCCTTGCTCGAGCTGCGGACGTTGCCGCGGAGCTCCTGATAGCGGCGCCCGACCGTCGCGGCGCTGATGTCGTGGCCAGCGGCGCGGAGGCGGCGGGCCGTCTCGGGCGCGGGTACACCGGCCCGGCAGTAGTGCTCTAGCAGTGCTTCGCCGTTGTGCGACATCTTCTTACGTCGTGGTGCCATATGCGTTCTTGTAATCCAATGTCCTACAGGTAAACCGATGTGATATGATGTGAGTTTGGGCCGAAAAACTCATCTGCCGCCGACAAAGTGCACCCGGAAGCCCCAATGTAGGTAGGTGTATACCGGGTGCATGATGCACTCATCGTGTGTCGGAATCGCTCCACGATGCCCCAGGAACGCCTTGCGGCCCCGGGGTGACACCTCGGGCCGTCCGGCCGGCAAAGACGCGCGAGGGTGGCAGTGGTGCGGCGCCCCCTCGAGTCCAGTCGCCTTCGTGGTGCAGGCAACTCCGGTCATGACGCCCGGGGTTGAGGGAGCGGTTCCGTCCCGGTTCGCGTCCCGGTTCGTCTCGGGTGTGCGAGTCGTCCCGAGTCGTCCCGAGTCGTTCCCGGGACGACCCGTGTCCAGTCGTCTTCGAGTCGTCCCCCGTCCCCCCTTCTTAGGGGGACGGGACGACTCGACAGAGGACGGGGGGCTCGGGATGGCGCCGGAGTGAGTGAGAGGTTGGTTGGTGTCGGGGACGACTCGAGGGCTCATGACTGCCCCCTAAGCCGGATGGTCTGGTCACGCTGGGAGCCTTCGATCGCGACCTCGCCCGACGAGACGAGGAACCCAAGCGCCTTGACCACAAGGTCTCGCTTCATTCCGAGCGCGTCCCGAAGGTCACCCCGTGAACCGCGGAAGCTGCCTCCGACGCTGGCGAGGTGCTTCTTGATCGCGGCCTGTGCGCGCTCGTCAGCGGAGGCCGACGCCGAAGCGCGCTCCTCCTCTCGCCGCTCCTCCATCTGCTCGCCCTCGAGGTGCACGAGGCGGAGCCCCCAGCGTGGATCGATGGCGTCGGCCACGTCTTCGGAGTCGAGGCCGAAGGTGTCGAGCGTGGTACCCATGAGCCGGTCCTTCTCGTGCTCCACAACAGTCGGTTGGCCCTTCTCGCCACCGAAGATGTAGATCGAATCGGCCGCATCGAAGATGGCGGCGGAACCGCGAAGCGAGAACTTCCCGCCCGACTTCTCGCCCATTGCGGGCTTGCGGGCGTGATGGATCAAGACGACGGCGACGTCGGCCCGCTTGGCCTCTTCGCCTAGAACATCGATGTACTCACGGATCTCTGAGCTGTTTTCGTCCACCCGCGGGGTAGCGGCGCGGAGCGAGTCCACGATGACGAGGCCGGCCTTCGACTCCGCTAGCATCCTCCGGATCGTCTCGCGCGCGCTCGCGTCCGTCAGGCGAAACCGCGGGAACGTCGCAACCGAGATCCCACACTGCTGCAGGTTGAGCCCGGCCGCCCGGGCGAGGCGCTGGTACCGCTCGCGCGTGATGCGGGTTCCCTGCTCATAGTCCACGTGGAGCACGTTGGCGCGCACGGTCGAGTACACGCCGAGTGCTCGCGTACCTGACGCGACGGCGAGCGCAAGCGCTTGCGCGAACATGGTCTTGCGGCTGAAGCCGTAGCCTCCCACTAGGATGACGGCCCCGCGCGCGATGCGCAGCCCCTCGCAGATCCACGAGATCGGGGGCAGTGGCTCCGCGAGCTCCGCGGCGGGCTCCAGACGGTAGAGCCTCGAGTCGGCGGAGGTCACCCCCAGCGCGTCGAAGGTCTCGCGCAGCTCGCCCATGACATCGTCTGACGTGTCGTTGGGCAGGTAGCACCGGAGCATCGCGCGGCGCGCGGCATCGATGACGCGCCGACGCTTGGCGAGCTCGCGCACGATCTTGGCGTACCGCGAGACGCAGACGCCGGCCCCGTGACAGTAGTCGACGCGATCGAGCACCTCGGCCGACACCATCGTGTGGTGGCCGGTCTCTTTGAGCTTCGTGCGAATGGTGTGACCGCTGATGCGCTCACCCTCCGCGTCGAGCTCGAGCATCGCGCGGAACACTGCTCGATGCGAGCCGAGGTAGAAGTCATCCACCCGCACGTCGGTCTGGGCGCGCTCGGTTCCGTCGGCGCCGAGCGAGTAGAGCAACGCGATCTCGGCCTCCTCGTCGTGCGGCGGAGGTTGACCCTCGCCGGGGTCGACCATGCGGGGTAGCGCCATAGCCGTAGCAGGGCCGCGGAGGTTGCTCACGTGGCGGCCGCCTCGCCGAACAGACTCGCCTGTCGGGGCTCCGGCTCCCCGTCGTCGAGCGCGAGAGAGGCCTCGAACGCCTGGCACTCGGCCTCGAGGCGCGCGCACTCGGCCTTCAGCGCGTCGAGCTGAGCGCGGGCGCTGGTGAGGTGTCGCCGGCGGAGCTCCGGCGAGCTGCAGGCGTCGGCCATCGAGAGGGCCGTGCGCACGTTGCCGGAGGTGACGAGCCGTCCGTAGTTGCTTTTTGGCTGAGAAGGTGTATCTTTCACGGGTGTCTCCAAGCGCCCGCCTCCCTGGTCCGGAGTGCGGGCGCGCCCTATTTGGGCGTCCCGCGCGAGCGCGTGTGTGGTGTCAGGTAGCGGCGGCCTCGGCGCGGTAGGCGCGCCATGCGGCGATGGTGCGAGCCACGCGCACGCCAGCGCGGCCACGGACAGGGAGCCCGGCCAAAGCCCGCACGACCGTCTTGGGGTGGACGTCGGCCCGGTTGGCGATGACGGCGACAACCTCGTCGGTGATGGGGCCGGGAGCGGTCGGGGCTGGTTCGTCGGGGCTCATGCCCCTTAGGCGTCATGGCGACCCCAGAAATCTTCACTCGCGCCGTTTCTGGGTGCGCTTGCGCGACTTCGCGACGTAGTTGTGCGCCTCTTCTTCGATGGCCTCCGCGGGCGTCATTCCGACCCTTGCGCGCGCTGGCCAGTTGCCTTGGAGAACCGACATGACGGCGCCTTCGGTGGGCGTGTCGCCGAAGATGCGGGCCTCTCCAGTGACAGGATCCTCGTACTGAAACCGCGACATTCCGGAGGCGCGAAGGTCCGTGATGGGACTGTCGGCCGCCCATGCCTGCAGCTTCGCGACGTCGACGGCGAGCGCGAGCTCCGGCTCCCTCTCCACCTGCCTTAGAACCGCCTTCGCGGCCTTCCGGCGGGCGGCGCGGCGCTCGAAATACACGAGCGCATCCTTGGGCATCGCGAGCCACGCGACCGCGACGGGGCTAGAGCCCGTGGCCCTCAAGAGTCGCTTGCGGCACTCGTGGATCGTTGCGGCCCGTAAGCCCTCCTTCGTCTCGGGTCGCGGAGGTCCGCGCCAAAGGTCCGCGAGGGTCTCAGACTCGGTGGACGGCTCGTCGGCGCGAGGCTTGCCGATCCACCGGTTGCCGTCCCCAAGGTTGCGGGCTTGCGCGAGCTCGCCTCGCCTGTCTGCCGTGCGCGCCCACGACATCGCGAGACGCTTGGTGTCGCGCTTGACGAGGCCGGAGAACTTGCGCTCCCCGTCCCAGCGTCGACGCGCGAGAACTAGCGCCTCGCTCACGATCTGGTCATGGTCGGGGGCGAGTCGCGAGAACTCCTCGGACAAGAGCTTCGCGGCGGCGCGGCGCGCCGCGTCGATCTCCGCGCGGGTTGGCTCTCGCGGGGCACTCACTCCGCGGCCCCCTCGGCCTCGTCGTCGGCCTCCGGCCCCATGAGCTCGCGGAGCCACGCGGTCACGCGCGCGACCTCCGCCTCACGATCGGCGGCGGCTCGGATCGCGTCGAGCTTGCGGTTTTCGGCGACGGCGGCGAGGTACGCGCGGCGGTACTCCTCGCGGGTCCCGCGCTCGCGGGTGCGAGCGAACGCACGCCACGCGCGGTACATGGGGCGGAGCCCTGGGTGCACCGTCCGGAGGTCGGGGGATCCTTCGGGGCGCCGGCGGCTCACGGTGACACCTCCTTGGCCACGGCGCGCAGCCGGTCCCGCACGGCCCACAGGATCTCGCACGTCTCGCCGGCATCCAGGCCGTGCTCGATGGCGAGCATGAGCGCGGAGAGGGTGCTCGCGGCTCCCTCGATGGCGATGGCGTGCGCCTCGCTCGCGGTGATGTGACCGACCGGCGCGGCGGGCGGCGGAGGCTTGCGAGCGCTCACGTGCCCACCTCCCACGCCGCGATGGCGGCCCGTGCGGCCTCGCGCTCCGCGGTGCGCCTGTCGGCGTCCTCGGCCTCCCTCGCGAGAGACCCGAGCCCGACGACGGCGAGGGCGAGCACGACGCGCTCGGCGTAGTCGACCAGCCCGGCGAGCTGACGTGGGAGCCGACCCGCGGCTTCTGCGGGCCGCGCACCCTGCAACATCGCGATGAACACGCCGGCGTGTCGGCCGGTGACCGTCGAGCCGTCCGGGGTGACGAGGGTCACCGGCTCCGGGGTGACGCTCATGAGCGCGTCGGCCTCGTGGTCGCACGCGAGGGAGGCCGAGACGTAGACGTCCTCGCTCGAGAGGTAGACCAGGATCCCACCCTCGACTCGGCGGGGCGCCGTCACGTTCACGGGGCCGCTCACGTGCCCACCTTCTCTCCGGAAAGTGCGCTAGAAGTAGCGGACTTCTTCCCGGCGTTCGGGTAGGTGCTCGCGGTCGGGCACGTCGGCCGGTAGGGCACCGGCATCTCGTCGGGCGCGGGGCTGGTAGGCCAGTAGGCGATCGGGGTGATCGGGGTGTCTTGCCGCGTGCGCTGCGCGCGGCTCTTGGGTGTGCTAGTCTGGTCCATGCTGATGTCTCCTGTTCGGGGCTAAGGCAACCGTGCGGCTCGCCGTGTCACCGGCGGGCCGTGCCTCTTTTGTCTGTGGGCGTCATGCCCACGCGTCGATCCCTCTCCGGGGAGAGAGACCGATGCGCGGGCGTGACTCATGCGGCGAGGCGAGCAGCGCGCAGCCCGCGCATCCACCGTCGGTGTGCGGGGTGCTCCCATCGGCGCCAGTTGAGCGGGTGCGCCTCGGCCAGCGCCTCGAGCTCGTCGGGTCCGAGGGTGCCGTGCTCCAACAGTGCGGCGGCCACGGCGCGAACGGCGGGCCAGTGCGCCGCGAGGAAAGCCTTCGTCGCGAGGAACTCGCGCGTGAGGGCGCGCGTGGACGTGGCGTCACTGGCGCGCGGGTAGGCGATCCACAGCGCCTCCTGTGCACTGGCGTAGTCCCTGGTCCAACACGATGCGCATTCGAGCCACACGAGAAGGTCGCCCTCGCACTCTGCGAGCTCGTCATCTGGAGCGAAGCGGCGGGCCCCGGTGAGCACCTCTTCGGCCGCGACGCCCGCGAGGTGTACGCGCACCTCGAGCAGCGCCATACCCCGCCTGAACCCTAGCGCGTGGCCAAGCTCGCGCGCCCGGCGGTCGCGAGCCGCCAGCGCATAGGTCGCCTGTCGCATGTGCCCCCACGAGCGGCCGGGCGTCGGCACGATCGTCAGCAGGCGCGGCCGCTCGGGTGCTGCCGTCGAGCCGCGCCAGCGCCACGCCGCTAGCAGGTGTCCGGCCTCGTGATACGCGGTGAGGGTGCGCTCGGCCTCGCGTTGGGCCTTCGTGCGGCGCTTCGGCTTCGGTCTCACAGGCTGGTCTCCTCGGGCGCACGCCTCCGCCGGGCGACTTGCCCGCGCGATGCGTGACCCGTAGGAGTGTTCTTAACTTCGCATCACGATCGCGTCAACCGCAATCGGATATAAAGTCACTCGCCAACGATCACGATCTCTGAATCGTCGACGTCCTCAACATCGGCGACCGCATCGCCGGCCGCGGCCGGCTCGACGTGGCGGCGGAGGGTGTCCAGCGTCCAGCGGAGGCGGTTCACCTCTTCGGCCAACTCCATGGTCGCGTGCATCCGGGAGACCAGATCCAGGGCGCGAAGCATGGTCTTCCGGTCCTCGGCCGCGTAGCCCCACGTCTTCGCGGCGAAGACCGCCACGAGCACGTCGCGGGCGTCGGCGCTCGGCGCCCACCGGGCCGACACGTGCGCGGCCATCTCGTCTACCCCGGCCAGCGTCAGGACCGCGGCCCTCTCCGCTGGCTTGCGGCGCTCGCGCTTCACGGCGACGTCAACAGTGCGGCGAAGGTGCTGGCGCACTTCCTCGTCGGGGCGACCGGCCAGCTTCGCGGCGTCGAGCAGCGTTTGCGGGGCGAGGCGGCCGGTATTGAGCGCGGAGCTGACGCGCGACTGATTGATCCCCAGCTCGCGGGCGAGCTCGCGCTGGGAGCGCGTCGCGAGCAACTCCCGGAAGATGCTCTGCACGTAGTCGCGTGTTTCCGGGGGTACTCCGCGAGCCATGCCCCGAACCTTAGGCGCGATGCGCGAGCCATGCAAGCGCGGCTTGACGGGCCACAAAACCAGCGCTACGATCGATCTCCGATGCGCACGAAGCCCCGAACGCGAGCCGCAATCGAGCTTGCCAGAATCATGACGGCGCGGCGCCTGACACAGCAGGCGGTCGCCGATCTGCTCTCCCAGCGCGTGGGCCGTCGGGTCTCGCAATCCAGCGTGAACCGTGCTCTCACTGGCACCTCGCCGGGCGGTGACCTCCTGTCGGCGTACGCGGTGCTCTTCGGGCTCGACGTCGCGTTGTGGAGCGAGCCCGCCGACTCGCAGGCGGCCTAGGTCTAGAGGTCGCGGCGCACCGTAGAAGCGCCGACAGGTCGCGGTGGACGATGCCGCGGGCGCGACCTTTCCGGCCACGGACCGGAAACCCCGGGGAATCCCGTTGCGCGCGCGGCGAGCGCGCACGTAAACCCGCAGGAAACGGACGGGCGCGAAACCGGGGGCGGGGTTTTTCTCGACGTTTTGGCTCGGCCGCGAGAAGAAACACGGGCTTTCTGGGTGGGGCGGCGCGCAGTCCTCACGGCGAACTTATGATGCGGACCAATCTGGCCCGCATCGAGACGGGCTCGTTCGCGTCGAAGCATGGTGGGTATTGCCCACCATGAACAATTCCGCGGTTTTGCACTGAGCGGTGCAGAACCTCCCGGTGCTCCCACGTCGCCCTCTCTGGCCTCCATCGGGCCACCCCGGACCGTTGCCAGTGTGGCTGGCAACGCCTGGCGAGGTGCGTCCGCGTCATGCGGGTGCAATGACGGCCGCGGGCGAGTCACCCGCATGACGCGGACGGCTGGCGTTGGGCGGGTGTCGCCTTCACCGGCTCGTCGTGTTCTACTTCGAGGCTCGGCGGCGCTCGAGCTCGTCACGGACGGCGGCCGCGAGCACCGGGCGCAGAGCGTCGAGGAAGGCCGCGGTGAGAGGGTCGGAGGCCTCGGAAATCTGGTCCGGACCAGGTCCCAAACCGGCCTCTAGTTGGCATTGTTCGTTGGGTATCGCCGCGCTCGACGGGTCGGAAACATCGGGAAGCATGGGGGTGCTCTCTTTCGGTGTCGATTCGAGTCCTGCAGTCGGAGCCATTCAAGCGGGGTCGCGGAAACGCGACCCCGCACTTTTTAACAGCGGCCTCGGAGAGCGATCTCCGGGGCCGTTGCGTTTCTCCCCCACGTTTCCGCGACCTTCGACGCTCGGCGAGCACGACGCGCGCGTGGACAGCGTTCGCGCAGAGAGCGCCGCCGGCGTGAAGGAGCGCGCGCCGAGGGCGTTCTGGACGGCGTTCGCGCTCTCTCTTCTGGCCCGCGGGGAGAGAGGAACCGAGAGCGTTTAACAGCGGAGCCCGTTTTCGCGGGACGGAGCCGCTGATGGTTAACTGGCCAGCGCATCGGCGCCCTCCATCGACGTCGCGAAGGGGCACAGCGCGGGCGCGCAGCCCGCGCACGGAGCGGCGCGTCCGGAGCAAGCGTCCCCTCGCGCCACGCGGTTGGACTTCGAGCAGAACGCGTAGAGCGCCTGCTGGACGAGCCTCGGCGAGTAGCTCGGAAGGTCCGGCCGGAACTCGCGCAGGTCGAGCTGGGCGGCCTGCTCGCGCACCCACCGCTCGCGCGCGTCGTAGGTCTTGGCTGCACCCGGCTCGCGAAGCGCGTCCACTGCACGCGCGACGTTCGTGTCCACCACGACGAGGTCGTTGCCGTCGATGTCGGGGAACCACGGCGTGAGCCCCGGAGCGAGCGCCGGCGTGGAGAGCGCGCTCACGAACATGGTCGCGAGTCTGCGCCCGACCCGGTGGACGCGCGCGAAGCGCTCCACGAGTCGCGCGGCTCGCTTCGCTGGCGAGGCCTCGTCGCGGCAGACCTCGGCGAGCACCTCGCGCACGCCGCCGTCCTTCCAGAGCCGAAGCCACGCGGAGGTGGGCAGCTTGCCCATGTCCCCCATGCGGTTGAAGACGGCCGTGGCGTCTTTCACGTGGCAGGCCGTGCCGGGGCACCTACCGCAGTCGACGGCCTCGCCGACCTTCGCGACGTCGCAGCCCTCCTCGAACGCGTCGGCCGTGCGCAGCACGGGGCACTCGTGCCGAGCGATCGACCGCTTCACGGTGGCGGCGTCCGCGACCACGCGCATCGATGCGCGCGGGAGCGACTGCTGCTGCCGCATGATGACCACGTCGCGCAGCGCCTGGTACATCGAGAGCGTGACGAAGAGGCCGAAGATAGCGGCGTCGCCACCCGCCGCGAGTTGGTCGGGAGCGACGGCGAACGCGCCCACGCGGCTGGGGTCGCAGTAGAAGGGCAAGCGCTCGACTTGCCCCTCGTCGAAGTACCAGGCCACGGCGCGCGTCAGCTCGCGAACGGGTTTCGGCACAACAGGTCTCCTGCCAGTCACCGAGGTCCGTCGCCGTGCCACTGCTACCTGCAGGCCAAGCACGGACAGCGCCGCGAGCCGTTCATCCTTCACGTGTGGCCTCCTGGCGGCGGTGCTCCCGGTAGCGCGGGAGTTGGAGCAGCTGCCGCCGGCGGTGGCGCTCGCCGAAAGCTCGCCGCCTGGACTGCCGTGCCGAGCACCCCCTCAAGCGCCTCCATCAGGCGGAGTACGAGGTTGCGGTAGTCCTCGATGTCCGAGTCGTCGAGCGCCTGCTCGCGACCGCCATGGGCGATGTTGTTTCGCCGATTCACCAGGGCATCGAGCTTCTGGCGGTGGTCGCGCATCGGTTCGATGTCGAGGCACAAGCATCGTGCGAGGCCTTCGAGGACCTTGAAGAACAGGTTCGACTTCGTGTCGATCTCGCGCTCTCTTTGCTCAAACGCCAGCACGTCGGTGAGACTGCCAAGAAACCGCTCGATGACTTCGACCTTCCGTTCGTGGGTCAGTTCTCCCGAGAGCTTGCGGAAGGACCCGGACCACGAGTAGGCGAGCAAGTTCGCGTGGACGTCGCGTTGGGCCACGGCGCTGCGTTCGAGGAACTCCACGTAGAGCTGCAGAGCCTCCTTCGCGAACCCCTCCCAGTGCGCGTAGAGCATCGGGATCGCCATTGCGCATGCCCGCTGATGCAAGACGGTATCCTTGTGCGCGGCCACTACGCGGACGGTCTCAGTGAGCGCCGTGCGGCGGCGATCGAGGCAGTCCGCGATGGCCCCGCGCAACGCCGTCTCGGGATCGGGAGCAGGATTCGGTGGCACCGCTACGCTCCCGAGACGATGCGTTCCGCCGTTGCTAGTCTCTGAAGCAGCCGCGGCTTTGTGTTCCCACCCGAGCCGACGGCCGCCTTGAAGTCCTCGTCGGTCTTCACCGCGTTGAGACGTGCAGCGCGGTCTTCCTTGCTCAATGGCTCGAACGTCGCGATGTGTCGTGCGACCGCGACCGTGAGCGCCTCGAAGACGTAGACAGAGAACGCCCCCTGCGCCTTCCCATCTCGAACGTGGCGCCACGACTCATCGCCAAGGGCTCCCGTGATCGCACGGATCGCGCGCTTAAAGAGAGACGCCTCGACCTCCCGATCGAACGCGGCTTCGCCATCCACGACCTTGTGGACGTACTCGGTGATGAACGGCTCGACGTCATGCTTGAACTCGTTGATGTCGTTCTTGAGAGCAAAGAAACGAAGAACCAAGCCGCGATCGTAGAGCGACTTCTGCTGGTTCTCCGAAAGACCAAGAAACGTTTGCAGCGGTTCGAGCTGTGCAAGCCCGTCGAAAAAGGTCATCAGGTCCGGAGCCTCAGCCCTGAAGATGCAGTTCCGGATTTCCTGGTCGGTCAACCGGGCGCCCCCGGTATTGAGTCGCTCGAACAGGTCGTACTTCATGCGGCGACCGCTTCCGACCTTGACGACTTCCACGCGGCAACCAGCCCGTCGAATCGACAGGCGCGTTCGAAGTGTGAGATCCTCGAAGCACTTTCCGTCGAGGGAAGGGAGCGAGGCTCCCTCATCTGCCGCTAGTCGCGACGGGGGCACGGCGACGGCGTCGGCGTCTCGTAACACGCCAAAGAACTCAAGAACCGTCGAAAGGCGCTGAAGGCCGTCCACCAGCTCCCAGACGCCATGCTCCGTCTCCGCAACGAAGATCGCCGGCGTCGGAATGCCCAGCAGGATCGATTCGATGAAACGGCCCTTTTGCGCCTGCGTCCATCGGAACAGGCGCTGGTACGCAGGTGCCACGACCAGTTCCTCGCGCTCGTACATGTTGGCGAATTCGCCGAACGTCATGTCTAGCTTGTCCGTTCGGATGTCGGACCGCTTGCTGTCGATCTGCTCGTCGAGGGATAGCGCCTTGAACTCCGCGCCGCGCGTCTTCTTCATGGCATTCCGTTCCTCTTTGTCGGTCACGACCGTCGCTCCAGCACGACCACAGCCTCGCGGTAGTGCTTCTCTGCGCGGTGCTTTCGCGAGTGCGGATTGATCTGAGACATGGCTCGTCGCACTTCCACAGCGGATGCGACCTGCCCTTCGAAGCCGACCGCTCGAGCGCAGTCGACGTAGAGTTCGGGGAGGTCCACCGGGATCTCCTTGTAGTAGGAGCTCTGGACCACGAGAACCGCTGCGCCACGTCCGCGAACCACACGGTAAATCTCCCGCAGGGACTTCATCACGTCGTCAAAATACTGCCAGTACGTGCGGAAGTAGTACGAGTGCGATGCTTTGCTCGGATGCTCCTGGATCCGCGTGAGGACGCCCCTGACCGCGTCTGGCCAGTCCGACGGTGTGGAGGGCAGGTCCTGGGTGCGCGAGAGCGGCGTTCCCATGGACGTTCGACGCAGCTTCTCGAAGAACGCGCTTTCGACGCCAACGCCGAGTGCGGCCAACTCAAAGGATGCACTGACGATGTAGTCGATGCGCGTGCAGTACGGAGGCGACGTGAGGACTACATCGACCGAACCATCGGACAGCGGAAGCGAGCGGCAGTCCGCCACGCCCAGCTCTCCGTTCCACGCACGAGGAGGGGCCGTCGAAGCCGAGGAGTTGAGGTCTTCAGCCATCGCGGCCACGTGCTCTACCCACCTGGAGCCAAAGTTGCGCCCGGAACGGCGACGCTCTTCACTTGGCCGGATCCATGTGGGATTCGATCCGTGCTTCACCGAGGCGAAGCTGCGCGCGGTTCTGATCAGTGCGAGCAGCAAGAAGGCAGCCAAAGGCGGGAGCCCGTCGCGCCCCGGCTCGAGCACCGTGCCAGACGGCGTGCTCGCGAGCTCAGCAAGCAGGGTACCTTCAATTCCTCGATACTGAGCGACCGACGAAGGTCCCAACCAGGCGAGGAGCGGATCATTCGCTCCGGGTAGTCTGGCCGGCGTCGACGCAAGTCGCCTCGCAAGTCCCGTCACGTGAAGTGCATCTTCAGGGTGCGCCAACTTCGCGGCCGAAACGATCGAGAGCACAGGGTTGATGTCAAAGCCGAACGCCGTGTGGCCGAGGCGGTGTGCGATCGACGTCGTGGTGCCGCTCCCGTTCCAGGGATCGAGTACGCGAAGCGACCCGGCTTCGCTGAGGCCGCTGAGAAGGTCTTCGACGAAACCGCCTGCGTAGCCCGCGTAGTATGGGAACCACCCTTGGGTCCCGACGCGCTCTGAGCCCGTCCGTTTGGCATCGAGCTGGAGCTTCCACGCAAGCTTCAACACGGACTCGGCGACGTTCGGCATGGGTCTCGGCACCCCTTTCACGTCAGCGCCAGCACTTTCATCGCCGCCGTCTTCGGGTCGCCGAAGAAGATCGGGTCGACGTGCTCCATGATGTCGGCGCTGACATCGAGGGTCGGGTAAGGATCCCCCTGCGCACCGGTGCAGGGTACCCGGACCTAGCTCTGCCAACAAGACCCGACTAGAGTCGAGAACAATGGATGTGCGCCATTGTCCTACACCGCGGACTGGTTTCATCCAGGATTCTCGCTGCTGCCTGCACCGAGGCCGCGAGGTTCGAGATGTTCTTGACGGTCACAGCGAAGCCTCCAGGTAGGGTCGCATCGCGCGCTCGACGTGGCGCATGCGGGCGTACCTCAGGAGGACGTCGAGCTTCTTCTTGCGGTGCTCGCGCCACAGTTTCAGCGCCTCCAGCACGACGTCCATGCCGAGCTGGTTCCGGTAGCGGAAGCAGTCGACGAGGGTCTTCTCCGGGTCGTAGATGCGAACCGGGACGCCGTCGAGCTCCTGCGTCTCGATCCCCTCGTGGAACGCGGGCCCCGAGAACCAGTAGAAGCGCGTCGGCGGGTAGTCGAGGCGCGGTTTCGTCTTGCCTCGCGCGAGCGCCACGTCGATCACATGCGGCACCTGCGTCGTCAGCTCGTGGAACGAGAGCGCCGAGACTAGGCAGACCACGCCCTGCGGGACGCGCTTGGCCACCGTGACGAGGTCCGGATGAGCGAGTGGCTCGAGCGACGCGAGGCGGTACACCCCTCGGGAGACCGCTTCTAGGACGCCTTCGTCGCGCATGGCGTAGAGCGCCTTACGGTTGATGCCGAGGCGCAGCGCTTCGGCCATACGGAGGCCGCCACCATGCTGGCGGAACAGCTCGACCTCACGCTCGTAGACCCTGGCATTCACGGGGACATATTGCCTTCAAACATATGCTAAGTGAAGTGATTTTGTCCCCAGATTCAGCCCCGAGGGGGCTGGGCCTGCGGCGCGGGACAGAGCAAATCTGCGAGCGCGTCCCAGCGCGACGTGCCCAACCGCCTGGATTCGCAAGCGTTCGCACTTCCGGGACGGTGCGAGCGGAGCGAACCCGTCCCGCCGAGAGCGCCGCGAACGGGTTTGCAACCAGCTCCCAACCCGGAGCCATTCACGCGGGGTCCGCGGAAACGCACCCCGCATTTTTTGACAGCGGCCTCGGAGAGCGATCTCCGGGGCCGTTGCGTTCTTCCCCACGTTTCCGCGACCTTCGACGCTCCGCGAGCACGACGTGCGGAAGGCCGAGGTGTACGCGCACCGCTATGCGAACTTCCGTGAAGGGCTGCGCGTGGACCACGCCCTCCCCTCACTCCCGCCCGAAGAGCCTCATCAGCCACGCCCAGAAGCCCGTGGCCTTCGGCTTGGCGACGCCGCGCTGGGAGGGTGGCGGCCGCGCGCCGACGCTCTTCGGGGGCAGCTTCGCGCCGACGCGGTCGCGGCCGAGGCGCTCGAGGACCTCGTCGGAGGTCTGCTGCGTCGTGAGCTCGTGCGTGGTCTCGAGGCCGGTCGAGAGGTTCTTCGTGGTGACCGTGAGGATGCACTCGTTGCTGAGCGAGAAGGTCACCTCGAGCTTCTGCGGGGCGTTCGGATCGTCCTCGGCGCCCTCGCCGGCCTTCCGCCCCGAGCTCGCGGCGAGCGGCGCGACCGGGCACGTGAACGCGCCCAAGAACTCGTTCGACTTGGCGTATTGCGCGTCGCCCTGGAACACCGCGACCTCGAGCGGCTCGCCGGGCGCCGCCTCGAGCTGGAGCTTCGCCTCGGCGGGGAGCGTCGCGTTGCGCGCGAGCACGATCTTCATGAGCCCGTCGGGCTCGGCGATGCCGATGGGCAGCGGCAGCACGTCGGAGAGCACGGGCGCGTCGGCCTTGTCGTACATGGTGGCGAGGATCGCCGCGCCGAGCGCCACCACCTCGTCGGGGTGCACCCGCTTCGACGCCTTTCGCCCGAAGTGCTCCTCCACCATCGCGATCACGAAGGGCATGCGCGTCTGGCCGCCGACCAGGAGCACGTCGTCGATGTCGCGAGGCTTCAGCCCCGCGATCGCCAGCGCGTCGTCGCAGATGCGCATGGTGCGCTCGACGACGGGCTTCGCGCGCGCCTCGAACTCCTCCCGCTTGACCGTGTAGTTTACATCGATCGTGGTCTTCTCGACGCCGGTCACGCGCAGGTTCGGCACGGACGCGGTGGCGGTGCGCTGCTCGGAGAGGGTGTGCTTGAGCTCCCTCGCGGCGGCGAGGATGCGCTCCTCGCCGCGGCGGTCGAGGCCCAGGCGATCGCCGTGCTCGGCGGTGAGGCGCTCGCGCAAGAGCGCGGCGAGGGCGTTGTCGATGTCGACGCCCCCGAGGAACATGTCGCCGGCGGTCGCCAGCACGCGGTACACGCTGCCCTCGAGCGAGAGGATCGACACGTCGAACGTGCCGCCGCCGAGGTCGAACACCAGGATCTTCTTGCGCTCGCCGCTGCCGTGGCCGAACACGAGGCCCGCCGCGGTGGGCTCGTTCACGATGCGCATGAGGTCGAGCCCCGCGCGCTGCGCGGCCGTGCGCACGGCGCTGCGCTGGTTCTCGGTGAACGCCGCCGGCACGGTGACCACCACCCGCGTGACGGGGCGGCGCAGCTCCGACTCGGCGACCTTCTTGATCTCCGCGAGGATGCAGGCCGCGATCTCGGTGGGCGAGAGCACGCGCTCGCCGAGCTTGATGGCGACCATGCCGTCCGGATCGGCGGTGAGCCCAAACTTCACGTGAGCGTTGAGCTGCGCGGCCAGGCTGCTCGTGTAGGTGCGGCCGATGATGCGCTTCGAGCCGTACACCACGTTCTCGGGCTCGAGCACCATGCGGCGCTCGGCCAGGTGCCCCGCGACCGGCAGGCCCTGGTCGTCGAACGTGACCATCGACGGGATGGTGTTGTAGCCGAGGCGCGAGCGGATGACCTTGGGCTCGCCGTTCTCCACGATGGCGGCGCAGGTGTACGTGGTGCCGAGATCGATGCCCACCACCGGCGCGCTCGCGTCGATCGCCTTGCGCGGCGGCGGCGGCGCCGGGGCGCGCTCGAGGGCGTGGCGCACGTCCTCGCCGCAGCCCACCTCCACCCGCACCACCTGGAGGAGCATGCCGGTGCGGCCCTCCTCGCTCACCGTGCCTACGACGAGCACGTCGGCCGCGCAGATGCGCACGCGCCCCTCGCGCGTGAGGGCCTCGAGCTTCATGGCCGTGCCCACCGGCGGGGCCTGGGGGTTCGGGAGGAAGATGCCCTCGGGGCTCGTGTTGCTCGTGAGGATGCGCGCGAGCTCCGCGTCGTCCGCCGCGAAGACCCGGAACACCCCCGCCGCTCGGCCGGCGCCGTCCGCGCTGATGCGCCTTGAACTATCGCTCACGAGAGCATGGTACGGGCGTCCGGCGCGGGAGCGTTAGGGGGAAATCCGCCCCCGACCCGCGACGACGGCGCCCCGAGCGGTGCTAGACTCCCCACTTCGCCGACCGCTCCCCGGCGCCCAGGAACATTATGCCGCGCACGCCTCGCTCGCTTCGCACGCCTCGCTCGTCTGCCTCGTCTGCCTCGTCCGGTCTCGCACGCCTCGCGCGCTTCGCTCGCTTCGTGGCGGTCGCCGCGGTGCCGCTGAGCTCCGTGTACGCCTGCACCACGAACGGCACCGCCATCCCCGACGAGGACGCGAGCAGCACCACGGTGCCCCGCACCGACGGCGCCTCGCCCCCCACCGACTCGGCCACCGGCGACGCGGCCCGCCCCGACGCCCCCGCCAGCTTCGACCCCACGAAGGTGTGCGCGCAAGAGCTCGAGTATTTCGCCGCGTGCAAGGCGCCGCCGAACGACATCAACTGCACCGCCGCGAAGTTCGAGGCGTGGTGCACGCTGAACCAGGCCGCCACCGACAGCGCGCAGCGGGTGCGCGCGCGCGCCGCGTGCCTCGACGTGAAGCACTGCGATCCGAACCTCCTGAAGGACTGCCTCTACAAGTCGTACAACACGCAGCAGCAGACCCCGGCGCAGGCGAAGCTCGTGGCCGACTACTGCGCCACCTGCGAGCCCGGCGACGGCACCTGCCCGACCCGCAAGATCGCCTACGACGCGGCCAAGGGCCCAAACTCCATCGACGACGTGTACCTCGCCGCGTGGGAGCTCTCGGAGGCGCTCACCGTGGCCATCGACCAGAAGTGCACCGGCCCCGCCATCGCCGACGCGGGCGCCGACGCGGGCAGCTGCCAGAAGCGCTTCGGCAACTGCGCGGGCAGCCTCTTCGTCGACGCTCTCCCCGACTGCCCAAAATGAGCGGGTCGGTCGACAGCGACGCGCTCTACGACCGCCTCGCAGAGATCGCCGCCCAGCTCGTCGAGGACCCGCAGCACACGGCCGTGATCGCGCGCGTGCTCGACGGGCCGCAGGGAGCGTTCGCCGAGGTGTCGGAGCTCGCGGCGCCCTCGTCGATGGTGCGCATCGAGCTCGGCCGGCTGCGGCGCCTGCACGGCATCCGCCTCATGGCCACCCACCTCCCCTGCCCCGACGGGCACCCGCACGGCCCCACGGACGAGCCCCCGGTAGGAGTCTCCATGGTTGTATTCTACATCCCAGAGCTGGCGGCCATCGCCGAGACCGCTCTGCTCGATCGCGCGCGCATCTTCGAGCTGACGCGGTCATGAGCGCCGCCGCCCTCGCCGCCGCCACGACGCCCGGCCCCGTGCTCATCGACGGGACGAGCACCGATCTCGAGGCCGCCGGCCACTTCTCCGGCGGGCCGAGCTTCCTCCTCGGAGTGCTCCTCTTGCTGTGCGGGGGCGGCGCCGTCCTCGCCGCGCTCTTCGCGCACGCGCGCGCGCTCGCGGCGCGAGGCCGACGGGAGGCCGACGCCATCACCCGCCCGGGCGCCTTGTTCGCGGGCCCCTCGAAGGTGGTCCGCGGCAGGGTCTCGCTCGCCGAGGGCGCGACCGCGGCGGTGCGCGTGCTCGTCAAGCAGCGGGTGAAGAACCACACGTCGAAGAACTCGAAGTGGCACACCTGGGAGGAGACCGAGCGCGTGGTCGAGGCGCAGCCCTTCTACCTGACGCGCCTCGACGACCCGGAGGGCGGCGCCACGGCCGACGGCGGCGCCGACAGCGGTGAGACCATCCTCGTCGAGCCGAGCCACGACGTGTTCGTGGTCGACACCCTCGAGACGCGCGCGGTGCCGAGCACCGTCACGCGGCGCGAGCGCGTGTGCGAGGTGAGCGAGGGCGAGGTCTTCTCCGCGTACGGCACCCTCGTCCGCGGCGCGCACCCGCGGGCGCGGAGCGCCTACCGCGACGGCGCCCAGGGCTGGATCCTGAAGCCGCCGCGCGCCGGCAAGATGGTGCTCGCGTCGGGCACGATCGACGCGCGCTACAGCGGCCGCGTCTCGTTCGTGCGCGGGTGGGGCACCGTGCTCACCCTCGCGTGGGCCGTGTTCAACCTGTTCGTCACCGTGCCCTTCCTGGCGGCCACGGCCTTCGGCGAGCACGAGATCGCCGAGGTCACCAGCCAGCGCACGTGGACCACGCGCAACAAGAACTCGACCACGCACCACTACGCGGTGCGGGTGCTCACCGAGAGCGGCTACCGCTTCGAGCGCGAGATCTCGTCGCGCGCGTACTACCACCTCGAGAAGCAGCGCCTCGCGACGGGCGTGCGCGTGCCCGTGGTCCACGCGCTCGGGTGGGAGCGCGCCTCGTACCTCGGCGACGCGCCGACGATGAGCGGCCTCGCCCTCGTCCTCGGGCTCGTCGCCGCGGGCATCAGCGCGCTGCTCTTCTACTCGGGGTATCGCGGCGCGTACGCCTGGTACGACAAGGACCGCCTCTCCGAGCAGGGCGGCAAGGGCCACCTGCCTTGAGCAGGCGCGCGCGCCGCGTGGCTCGCTACTCGGTGATCTTGTAGTCTTTGATCTTGTAGAGCAGCGCCCGGTGGCTGATCTCCAAGATCTCGGCCGCGCGAGTGCGGTTGCCCTTGGTCTTCTGGAGGGCGCGGCGGATCAAGATCTCCTCCACCGCGGCCGAGGTCTTCTTGATGCTGAGCTCCCCCGAGGCGAGCTGCGCCTTCACCGGGTCGAGCGTCTCGCGGAGCCGCTCGGGCAGATCGCCCACCTCGATGAGATCGCCCTCCGCGAGCACCATCGCGCGCTCGAGCGTGTTCTCGAGCTCGCGCACGTTGCCGGGCCACGCGTACTCGAGCATGAGCTTCCGGGCGTCGGCCGAGAGGCCCCGCAGCGAGGTGCCGAGGCGCGCGTTGTTGCGGGTGAGGAAGTGCTCGATGAGCAGCGGCACGTCCTCCTTGCGGTCCCGGAGCGGCGGGATCACCACCGGCAGCACGTTGATGCGGTAGTAGAGATCCTCGCGGAAGCGGCCCGCCTTCACCTCGGCGGCGAGGTCCCGGTGCGTCGCGGCGATGATGCGCACGTCCACCTTGGTGTCGCGCGTGTCGCCCACGCGGCGCAGGGTCTCCTCCTGCAGCACGCGGAGGAGCTTCACCTGCAGCGCGAGGGGCAGCTCGCCGATCTCGTCGAGCAGCAGCGTGCCGCCCGACGCCTCCTCGAAGAGGCCGCGCCGGTCGGCCACGGCGTCGGTGAAGGCGCCCTTCTTGTGGCCGAAGAGCTCGCTCTCGAGGAGCGCCTCGGGGATGGCGCCGCAGTTGATCGCGACGAACGCCTCGGCCTTGCGCGGAGAGCGCGCGTGGATGGCCCGCGCGACGAGCTCCTTGCCGACCCCGCTCTCGCCGGTCACGAGCACCGTGGTCTTGTACTCGGAGATCTTCGTGATCATCCGGAAGATGGCCAGCATCGGCGCGCTCTTCGCGAGGATGGTCTCGTAGCGCTGCTCGCCGCGGATCTGCTCGCGGAGCGCGCGGTTCTCCCGCCGTAGCGACTCGCGCTCCTCGGCCTTGCGCAGCACGAGCACGATCTCGTCGGGCTTGAAGGGCTTGCTCACGTAGTCGTACGCGCCCGCCTTCATCGCCTCGAGCGCGAGGTCGACGTTGCCGTACGCGCTCATCACGATCACGGTCGCGGGGCTCTCTCGCTCGCGGAGGGCCGCGAGGAGATCGAGCCCGCCCATCTTGGGCATGCGCACGTCGGTGAGGATCACGTCGGGCGCGAAGGCGTCGACCTGCGCGAGCGCGGTCTCGCCGTTGTCGGCGACGGCCACCTCGTACCCGTTCTTCCGCAGCAGCGTGCGGAGCACGAGGCGGATGTTCTCTTCGTCGTCGACGACCAGCACGCGGCGCATGAGGCCATCGTACGCGACCTCGCAACTATTTCGTACCCCGGAAGAACATCATCACACTTGCTTGAATGTATTCATAAATTCACACGCTACTCCTTGCGATGTCGACGCCCGAGGCGCGCGCCGCGAGACGCGATAGCCTGCGCGGGTGAAGACCGGCACAGACCGCCTCGCGGACGATCCGCGCCTCGCCTCCCGCCTCCCCGACCGCGGCTTCGCGCTGCTCGCGCACCCCGCCTCGGTCACCGCCGACCTCGAGCACGTGAGCGCCCTGCTCGCGCGCCTCAACCGCCGCCCGCGCGTCATCCTCGGGCCCGAGCACGGCTACGGCGGCGAGGCGCAGGACATGATCGGCGTGACCGACGCACGCGATCTCCACGGCACGCCCATCCGCAGCCTCTACGGCGCCGAGCTCTCCGACCTGTCGCCGCGCCCCGAGGACCTCGAGGGCTGCGAGCTCGTGGTCATCGACCTCCAAGACGTGGGCTCGCGCTACTACACGTTCGTGTGGACCGCGGTGCTCGTGCTCCGCGTCGCCGCGAAGCTCGGGGTGCCCACGCTCGTGCTCGACCGGCCGAACCCGCTCGGGAAGGCCCAACGCGAGGGGCGCTCGCTCGACCCGCGTTTCCGCTCCTTCGTCGGGCTCGAGCCCGTGCCGGTGCGCCACGGGCTCACGCTCGGCGAGGTGTGCGCGTGGCGCGCGGAGGTGGAGGGGCTGCCCGAGGGCGCGCTCACGATCGTGCCGTGCGAGCGCGTGGACGACGCGGCGACGGCCCGCGACTGGGACCGCCCGTTCGTGATGACCTCGCCGAACATGCCCACCAGCGAGACGGCGCTCGTGTACCCGGGCGGATGCCTCCTCGAGGGCACGAACCTCTCCGACGGGCGCGGCACGACCCGGCCGTTCGAGCTCACCGGCGCGCCCTGGGTCGACGGCGAGCGCCTCGCGCGCGGCCTCCACGCGACGGGCCTGCCAGGCTTCCGCGCGCGCCCCGTCACGTTCCAGCCCACGTTCCACAAACACGCCGGGCAGCTCTGCGGGGGCGTGCAGGTCCACGTGACCGACGCGCGCGCGTTCCGCCCGTACGCCACGTACCTCGCGCTCGTGGCCCTCGCGCAGCAGGCGCACCCCGAGCACTTCCGCTTCCGCACCGAGCGCTACGAGTTCGTGGACGACATCCCCGCGTTCGATCTCCTCACCGGGCGCGACGAGGCGCGCGCCCGCATCCTCGCCGGCGACGAGCCGCGCGCGATCGCGGAGGCCGAGAGCGCCCTCGGCCCCGACGACCACGCGACGGTCGCCCTCGCCGAGCGCGCGGCGAAGGCGCGGCACGTGCGCCTCGCCTGACGAGCGACGCGACGCCCCGACCACGCGCTCACACGAGGCCAAACTCGCGCAGAGTGAGGCCGACCACCACGCTGGCCGCGTTCGCCAGGAGCGACAGGAGGCAGGCGCGACGCCACGGCACGCGGACCGTGAGCGCGAGGAACGCAGCCTCCACCGCCCACGCGAACGCCTCGGAGACCGCGGCCATCTGGAGGTAGCTCACGCCGTGCTCCTGCAGCCTCGGGAACGCGAACCACACGAACGGGTGGGTGATCGCGGAGGGCGCGAGCGCGGCCCACACCGGGACCCGCCCCACGCGGCGGTAGATGGGCGCCTCGACGGCCTGCGTCAGGACGAAGGCGCGCGCCCACGCGGCGATGTACGCCGGCTGAAAGAGGTCCACGCGCCCGAGCCTACCAGGCCCGCCGCGCCGCCGCGGTGGTACACTCGTACCCGTGAGCCGCATCACCGTCATCGGGGCCGGGGCCTGGGGAACCGCGATCGCCACGCACCTCGCGCGGCGTCGCCACGACGTCACGCTCTGGGCGCACGAGCCGGAGGTCGCGCGCGACGTGCGCGAGGCGCGCGAGAACAAGCTGTATCTTCCAGGTATCGAGCTGCCGGCTTCGCTCCGCGTGAGCCACGACTACGCGGAGGCCCTCGCTGGCGCGGAGATCGTGGTGCTCGTGCCGCCCTCGGCGTTCTTCCGCGACATCGTGGGGCACGTGGCGCCCCTGCTCGGCGCGGAGGCGCGCGTGCTCGTGGCCACCAAGGGCCTCGATGAGGGCTCGCTGAAGCTGATGAGCGAGGTGCTCGCCGAGTGCGCGCCGTCGCTCGAGCCCTCACGCGTCGCCTTCATGTCGGGGCCGAATTTCGCGAAGGAGGTGGCGAGCGGCCTGCCCACCGACTCGGTGGTGGCGTCGAGCGACCTCGCCTGCGCCGAGGCCCTCCAGGAGGCGCTGCACTCGCCCACGTTCCGCGTGTACACGAGCACAGATCCGGTGGGCGTCCAGGTGGGTGGCGCCATCAAGAACGTCATCGCGGTGGCCACGGGCACGTGCGACGGCCTCGGGCTCGGGCTCAACGCGCGGGCCGCGCTCATGACGCGCGGCCTCTCCGAGATGGCGCGCCTCGGCGTCGCCCTCGGCGCCGATCCCCTCACGTTCATGGGCATGGCGGGCATGGGCGATCTGGTCCTCACGTGCACCGGCGCCCTGTCGCGCAACCGCACGCTCGGGCTCAAGGTGGCCGAGGGCGTCGATCCGGCGGAGTACGTCCGGTCCCAGCGCAGCGTGGCCGAGGGCTACAACACGTCGGCCGCGGCCCACGCGCTCGGCGCCAAGCTCGGCGTCGAGATGCCCATCACCGACGAGGTGTTCGCGGTGCTCCACGAGGGGCGCCCGCTCGGCGAGGCGCTGAAGAACCTGCTCGTCCGCGGCTCCAAGTCCGAGCTCTACGGGATCGCTCTGCCCAGCGCGCCGCCGTAGCTCGCCCCGCGCCCGCTCGCAGAAAAGATGACGGTGGGCCAAAATAGTTCGAGAAGAGGGTCATGCGCCCCGCTCGCGCCACGCCATCCCCGCTCCCGCGCTCGCTGCCCCGCGCGCCCGCGGCCGCGTGGGCGCTGGCCGTCGCTTGGGGCTTCCTCGCGTGCGGGTGCCGCGCGGGGCGAGGCGCGGACGAAGACGCCGAGGCGCTCCCCGCGAGCGCGGCGGTGGCCCACGAGGCGGAGGCGCCGCGCGCCGTCACGCCCCACACGCGCGAGGCGGCCGAGGCCGCGGGAGAGCGCTTCGTCGCCGACTGGTTCTCGTTCGCGCTGGCCGACGTGACGCTGTCGCTGTTCGATCTCCACGGCACGCGCGATCTCCAGGCGGCCCTTGGCGGCCGCGGCGCGCTCTTCGCCACGAACGCCGGCTTCTTCGACACGCGCGACGCGCCGCTCGGGCTCTCGGTGAGCGGCGGCGTCCGGCGCTCGCGGTTCTCTCGGCCACTCTCCGGCGGCGTGCTCGAGGTCACGGGCGCCCAGGCCGCCGTGCTCGAGACCGAGGCCTACGACGCCGCGCGCGCGCCCGAGTTCGCGGTGCAGTGCCGGCCGCGGCTCGTGGTCGCGGGCAAGGCGAACGTGCGCCGCGACGACGGCAAGCGCGCGGAGCGCACCGCCGTGTGCCTGCGCGACGGCGGCCGCACCGTCGCGTTCGTGCTCGCGAAGGACGCCGAGCGGGGCCCCTCTCTCTACGCGCTCGGCCGCTACCTCGAGGCGAAGGGCTGCGGCGACGCGCTCTCGCTCGACGGCGGCCCGTCTACCGGTGCGGCCTTCCTCGGCCCCCGCGGCCGCGAGGAGCTCGCCCTGCGCGGGCCCATCCAGCAAGCCATCGTCGTCTCCGCGCGCGAGCCCGCGCCGTGAGCCGCCCCGTCGTGAGGAGCCCTCCATGAGCCGCAAGAGCCTGTCCTGCACGCCCCGCGCGCGCCTCGCGCCCCGCGGCGTCACCGCGTCCATCGCGCTGGCGCTCGCCGCGCTCCACTGCCGGGAGGCCCCGCCCTCTCCGATCACGCCACGCGCGCCCCTCGCGGCGCCGCCCGCCGACGCCGCGGCCGCCGCGCCGGCCAGGCCTCACGCCCTCGAGAGCCACCGGCGCGCGCCCCACGCGTACGGCCGCGCGGGCGATCTCGTCGTGCCGACGTCACGTGCATTCTACACTTTTTCGGCCCTCGAGGACGGGGCCGGCAAGAAGCCCCTCCGTGGGGCGCTCCTCGACGCCGATCTGGACGCGCGCGACGACGAGGATCCGCTCCTGTGGCTCCGCCCCGCCTGGGCCGCCCCCGACGGCGCATTGCACGCGCTGGTCGCGGCGCCGAGGGAGATCGCCTGCGCCGGCGGCGCGCGCGGCGTCGAGGTGACAGGCACCGTCGACGGCGTCGCGCTCACCTCCACCGCGTGCCCCGCGCCCGACGGCGCGCTCACGCTCACCCTGCGCGCGGACGGGCTCCCGGCGGGCGCCAAGCTCGCGCAGGAGCTCGGCCCGGGCCCCTCTCCCGTCGTCCTCGACCAAGGCGGCGCGGCGTGGGAGGGCACGCTCCCGTTCGCCGCCCTCGCCGTCGAGGGGCCTCGCAGCACGCTGGTGCTCGAGGCCGCGGGGCGCGCGACCCGCCGCCTCGTGCACATCGCGAAGGAGGTCTTCCCGAGCCCCGTCGCGCTCACCTACGAGGGAGCGCTCGCCACCGTGCGCGTGAGCCTCGTCGCGGAGAGGCCCGCCACGGCGCTCGGAGCGCTCACCTTCCCGACCGTCGCGCTCACGCTGCGCATGCCCGGCGCGCGCGGTTCGGCGCTCTTCCTCGACGCGGACGGCGCCCCGATCAGCCGCCTCGACGTGCCCGAAGAGGGCGCGAAGCTGCGCGTCCCCGCGGGGTTCGCCGCGGAGGTCGTGCTCCGCGACGCCTCGGGCCAGCGCTGCGCGCGCGCGCGGCTGGGCGATCCGGCGCTCGGGGCGGCGGTCTGCCCGCGGGCGGCGCGGCTGTCGCTCGCGGTGCGCCTCGCCGGCCCGGACGGCGCCGTCCCCGCGCCGTTCCACGCGCTCGTCTACGGCGAGGACGGCACCCCCGATCCCGAGCTCGTCGATCTCGGGCCTCGCGGCGACAAGCTGGCGCGTGTGGCGGAGCGCAACAACCTGTACTCGCTCGACGGCGGCGGCGAGCTCGGCCTCCCCCCGGGCAGCTACCACGTGCTCGTCGCGCGCGGCCTCGAGAGCACGATGGAGGAGCGGCACCTGAAGCTCGCTGCCGGGGCCACCGAGCGGCTCGCGCTCGACCTGCGCCGCGTGCTGCCGAGCGACGTGGTCTCGGCCGATTTCCACCTGCACGCCTCGCCGAGCCCCGACTCCACCGTGTCGCTCGCGCAGCGCGTGACGACGCTCGCGTGCGAGGGGCTCGCGTTCGCCGTGGCGACCGACCACAACCGGATCACCGACTACGCCCCCGCGATGGGCCAGCTCGCGCCGACGCCGCCGTCGCTCCTGCCCGGGCTCGCGATCGGCGACGAGATCACCTCCTCCGGCGCGCGCCTCTGGGGGCACTTCAACGCCTACCCCCTCCCCGCGGCCACGCTCGCCCCGGAGGACGCCGCGATCCCCTATTTCGACGTCGCCCCGCGCGAGCTGTTCGCGGGCGCGCGGCGTGCGGGCGCCGCGATCGTGCAGGTGAACCACCCGCGCATGCCGCCGCGCATCGGCTACTTCAACCAGGCCGAGCTCGACGCTACGACCGGGCGCGCGGGCGCCGAGTTCTCCGAGGACTTCGACGCCGTCGAGGCCCACAACGGCATCTGGCTCGAGTCGCCGGAGCGGGTGCGCGAGGCGCTGCGCGACCTCGTGGGCCTCGCGCGCC
The DNA here is from genome assembly GCA_035439005.1 of Polyangiaceae bacterium. Classification (GTDB taxonomy): domain Bacteria; phylum Myxococcota_A; class Polyangia; order Polyangiales; family Polyangiaceae; genus JAAFHV01. The sequence continues at coordinate 54,292 of DAORJJ010000001.1, forward strand.
GCGGCAAGAAGGTGGCCGCCACCGGCAACAGCGACTCGCACAAGCTCGTGCTCGAGGAGCCGGGTTACCCGCGCACGTTCGTGCTGCTCGACCCCAAGACCGCGACGCGCGAGCCCCTGGAGCAGCGCGTGATCACGGCCGTCAAGCAGCGCCACACGGTGGTGAGCTCGGGCGCCTTCATCGACGCGCGCCTCGACGGGATGCTGCCTGGCGACGTGGTCACGCCGCGTGGAAAGACGATGAAGCTCCACGTGCGCGTGGTCGCGCCCGCGTGGGTGCCCGTCGAGACGGTGGAGATCTGGCTCGACGACGGCGTGGCGCGGTCCTTCGCTGTCACCGCCGCCGCCGCGGGCGACGGCGTGCGCTTCGAGGCCGACGTGACGCTCCCGGTGGAGCGCGACCGCGACCGGACAGTGACCGTATGGGTCGAGGCGAAGCGCCCGCTGCCACGCGTGCTCCACGAGGCCGACGCGCGGGCCATCGCCTTCGCGACGCCCTTCTACGTGGACGCGGACCGCGACGGACAGGTGCGCATTGGGCCCGCAGGACCGCACGGACCGAAGCGCGCGAGAGAAAAGTAACCACGCGGGCGCGACGCGCCATCGTCACGCGCCCGCTACGACGATTTATCGTGCTCGAGACCGAAGTTCGACGCGGATGGAATGCGGGCGTCACCGTGGCGCCTCATGCTGTGAGTCATGCGATGGCGTCCTCTCTTGGTCGGTCTGCTGGGCCTGTCCGTGGTCGGACACGGGGCCGGCCACGCGCTGGCCGAGCCGCGCGTCCCCGAGGTCCAGTCGGCGTTCTCGCGCACGCTCCCGCGGGGTCGGGTGCTGGCGCGCACCTCGCCCGAGCCGGTGGTCATCGTCGCGATCGACGGCGCGCGGCCGCGCGAGGTCTTCGAGGGCGAAGACCCGGCGCGCGTCCATGGTCGCCCGCCTCGCTCGGGCCGCGAGCTCATGCCCAACTTGTACGCGCTCGCCGACGTGGGCCGGCTCTTGGGGAGCGACGAGGCGGTCGTGGCCTCGGGCCCGGCGTACGTCTCGCTGCCGGGCTACACCGAGATGTTCACGGGGGCGCCCGGCCGCTGCGCCTCGAATGACTGCGGCCGCACGCGAGCGCCGACGCTGGTTGACGCGGCGGTCCTCGCGGGCCTGCGCGCGTCGGTCGTGACCTCGTGGGAGCGAATCTGCCTCGCCGCCGCGCAGGATCCCGACCTGCTCGACGCGTCGTGCGGGCGGCACGAGGGCCACCTCGACTCCGAAGGCGACGCGCTGATCGAGGCGCTCCTCGAGCGCGACGCGGGGCTCTCGCCGCTGCCCGGCGCCGCCGACTACCGCCCCGACTGGGCCACCGCGGAGCTCGCGATCCGCGTGCTGGAGGCGAAGCGCCCCGACGTGCTCTTCGTCGGGCTGGGCGACACCGACGAGCTCGCGCACGCCGGGAACTACGCCGGCTACGTCGCCGCGCTGGTCCGCGCCGACGCGTTCCTCGGCGCCCTGCGCGCCACGCTCGCCGCCGAGGGCGCGCGCGGACGGAACACGACCGTGATGGTCGTGACGGACCACGGGCGCTCGCACGGCTTCCGGGACCACGGCGCGGCGTTCCCCGAGTCGCGGTTCGGGTTCTTGCTCGTGTCGGGCCCGCGCGTGCCCCGCGGCGAGGGCCCGGGCGCCGACGTGACGCTCGCCGACGTGGGCCGCGGCGCCGGCCGCTTGCTCGGCGTCGGCGGCGAGGACACGCCGTTCACCGAGTGGCTCACGAGCCGCTGAGCCGACTCTCCCAAGAAGGTACGGGTTCGTCACGAGCGCGACACATTCCTCGGGTCTATTGCGCCCGCACGGCGGTCGGCGACGGAACGTCCCCGCCCACCGCTGGACCAGGAGTCGAGATGCCGAACGTTCTCGTGGCGGGCGCGCAGTGGGGCGACGAGGGGAAGGGCAAGATCGTCGATCACCTCGCGGCGCGCGCCGAGTACTCGGTGCGCTTCGGCGGCGGGGCAAACGCGGGTCACACGCTGGTCGTCGACGGCAAGAAGCTCGTGCTGCACCTCGTGCCGGCGGGAATCCTCCACCCGCAGTGCCGCGGCCTCATCGGCAACGGCTGCGTGATCGACCCTCGGAGCCTGCGCGGCGAGCTCGACGGCCTCACGAGCGCCGGCGTCGACGCGGGCCCCGCGCGCCTCGGCGTCTCGGCGCTCGCGCACGTGGTCACGCCGTACCACACGCTCGCCGACCAGGCGGGCGGCAAGGCCATCGGCACCACCGGGCGCGGCATCGGGCCGGCCTACACAGACAAGGTGCGGCGCGCGGGCGTGCGCCTCGGCGACGTGCTCGCCGGCGCCCACCTGCCGATGCTCGAGGCGCAGCGCGCGCACTACGCGCGGCTGCTCGGCGACGACGTGGCGCTGCCCGACGCCGCGGACGTCGCGCGGACGCTGAGCGACGACGTGGGGGCGCTCGCTGGGCACATCGGCGACGTCGCCGAGGAGCTCCACCGGGCCATGCGGCGCGGGGCGCGCGTGCTCTTCGAGGGCGCCCAGGGCGCGCTGCTCGACATCGACCACGGCACCTACCCGTTCGTCACCTCGTCGACCACGACCGCCGGCGGCGTGTCCGCCGGGGTCGGCGTGTACGTCGAGCTCACGCGCAGGGTCGCGGTGCTGAAGGCGTACACCACCCGCGTGGGCAACGGCCCGTTCGCCACGGAGCTCTCCGACGAGACCGGCCAGCGCATCCGCGACGTCGGGCGCGAGGTGGGCGCGACCACGGGGCGCCCGCGGCGCACCGGGTGGCTCGACCTGCCGGCGCTCGCGCACGCGTTCCGGCTGAACGGCACGACCGACATGGCGATCACCAAGCTCGACGTGCTCGCGGGCTTCGAGACCCTGAAGGTGGCCACCGAGCACCGCGCGGGCGCGCCCGTGTACCGCGAGCTCGAGGGCTTCGGCTCGCTCGAGGGCGTCACCCGCTACGACGAGCTCCCGAAGGCCGCGCAGCGCTACCTCGAGCTCTTGTCCCACGAGCTCGACGCGAGGCTCTCGATCCTCTCGCTCGGCGCCGAGCGCGACCGCACGCTGGTGCTCCACGAGGTGGTCGGCGCATGACGCCCCCGACCCCGACGCGAGAGCCCGGCGCTCCGCGCCTGGGAGATCTCGACCGAAAAGCAGAGGCGTCCGCCATCGCCGCGCGGTGGGCGGAGCGCACCCAGACGCGCCAGGCCGGCCGCGACGGCGCATGCGATCCCGCGCTGCGCTCGCACTACGCGCAGACTACACGCATCGCGGGGGCGCGCATCGCGTCGACCACGGACGGCGTCGGGACCAAGGTGGAGATCGCCGAGCGCACCCGTATCTACGACACGCTCGCGTTCGATCTCGTCGCGATGGTCGTGGACGATCTGGCCGCCGCCGGCGCCTCGCCGGTGGCGTTGACCAACGTGCTCGACGTCGACCGCATCGACGTGCCCACGGTCGACGCGCTCATGCGCGGGCTCGCCGGCGCGGCCGTCGCCGCCGACGTCGCCGTGACCGGCGGCGAGATCGCCGAGCTCGGGTCCCGCGTGGGAGGCTTCGGTGAGGGCATGCACTTCAACTGGTGCGCCACCGCCATCGGGCACTACCCCGAGGGCCGCGAGCCGCTCACCGGCGCGAACGTGCGTCCCGGAGACGCGCTCGTCGCGCTGGAGAGCCCGGGGTTCCGCTCGAACGGCTTCTCGCTCTTGCGCGGCACTCTCCAGCGGGCGTTCGGGGACGACTGGCACGACGCGCCGGGGCCCGGCGCCACCTGGGGCGAGCTCGCGCTCCTGCCCTCCGTCATCTACGCGCCGCTCGTGGAGAGCCTGCTCGCGGCGGGCGTCGCGCTCACCGGCGCCGCCCACGTCACCGGCGGCGGCGTGCCCAACAAGCTCGGCCGCGTGCTGCGCGCGACGGGGCTCGGCGCGCACCTCACGTCGCCGTGCGAGCCTCCGCCGTACGTGCTCGAGGCGCAGCGGCTCGGCGACATCGACGACGCCAGCGCCTACCGCGCGTGGAACATGGGCCAGGGCTTCCTCCTGGTCGTGCGCCCCGAGGCCGTCGGGGACGCCCTCGCCGCGTGCGCGGCGCGCGGCATCGTCGGCCGAGAGGCCGGCGTCGTCGACGACAGCGGCGCCATCCGAATCGAGTCGCGCGGCCTGCACGGGGGGCGCCTGACCTTCCCCACGCCGGCGCGCGCCGCGGACGCGGGGGGCCCCCCGTGACGCGGGTCATCGCGATCGCGAGCAAGCGCGGCGCCGAGGATCCGCGGGCGCGCGCGCTCGGAGAGCACGTCTCGCGGGCGCTCGGCAGCGTCACGACCGCGCGATCGGTGCGGGTGTTCGCGACGACCCACGAGGAGGCCTCCGACGAGGAGCTCGCGGCGTTCGCGCGGGGCGCCCTCGCCGACCCGCTCGTGGACGACGTCGAGGTGAGCGCTCGCCTGTCTCCGGCCGGGGCGCTCAGCTACGTGCATCTTGCACGCTTGCCGGGCCTCACCGACGACGAGGCGCGGAGCGCCGAGCTCTCCTGGGCGCTCGTGCGCGGCGAAGCCCCGCCCGACGCCGCGACGTTCTTCACCGAGGAGCTCGTCGTGTTCGACGAGCCGCTGCCGCCCGAGACCCTGGCGCGGCTCGCGCGCGACGTGCTCGGGAACCCGAACGTCCACGCGCTCTCGTGGGGCGCGCTCCCGTTCGTGCCCGTCGACCCCAAGCGGGTCGCGCTCACCGCCCACGCGCGCGTCGAGGCGGTGCCGCTGCCCGACACCGACGAGGCCCTCCTGGCGCTCTCCAAGGAGCGCTCGCTCGGGCTCTCGCTCGCCGAGCTCCGCGCGATCGCCGCGCACCTCGCGGAGCCCGACGTGGCGCGCGCGCGCGCCGCCGCCGGCTTGCCCGCCGCGCCGACCGACTGCGAGCTCGAGATCTTCGCGCAGACCTGGTCGGAGCACTGCAAGCACAAGGAGTTCAACGCCACCATCGCCATCGACGACCGTGAGCGAGGCGAGGCGCGCACGCTGCGCTCGCTCTTCAAGACGTGCGTCAGCGGGCCCACGCGCGAGGTGTGCGCCAAGCTCGAGGCGCGCGGCCAGGGCTTCGTGGTGGTCGTGTTCGACGACAACGCCGGCGTGGTGCGCGTCGACGAGGACCGCAACCTCACGCTGAAGGTCGAGACCCACAACTCGCCGTCGGCGCTCGACCCGTACGGCGGCGCCATCACGGGCATCCTCGGGTGCAACCGCGACGCGGTGGGCACGGGGCGCGGCGGCGGGCGCCTCTACTTCAACACCGACGTGCTCTGCTTCGGCACGCCCACCTACGCCGAGCCCCTCCTCCCCGGTCAGCTGCATCCTGCACGCGTCTTCGAGGGGGTCGTGGCGGGCGTGCGCGACGGCGGCAACAAGTCGGGCGTGCCCACGGTGAACGGCGCGCTCGTCTTCGACGATCGGTACTCCGGCAAGCCCCTCGTGTTCTGCGGCTCGGCGGCGCTCGTCCCGGCGCGCGTGTCGGTCGACGGGCAGGCAGCGCCGGCCTGGAAGAAGGACGTGCGCCCCGGCGATCACGTCGTCACGGTGGGCGGCCGCGTGGGCCAGGACGGCATCCACGGGGCGACGTTCTCGTCGAGCGAGCTCGGCGAGGGCCAGAGCCGCGGCGTCGTGCAGGTGGGCAGCCCGTTCACCCAGAAGCTCGTCGTCGACCTGCTCGAGGAGGCCGCGGCCCTCGGGCTCATCGCGGGGGTGAACGACAGCGGCGCCGGCGGGCTGTCGTCGTCGGCGGGCGAGCTCGCGCGGCTCACCGGCGGCGCGCGCATCGACACGAGCCTCGTGCCGCTGAAGTACCCGGGCCTGCTCCCCTGGGAGATCTTCGTCTCCGAGTCGCAGGAGCGCATGACCCTCGCGGTCCGCCCCGCGCACCTCCCGCGGCTGCTCACCCTCGCCGCGGAGCGCGGGGTCGAGGCGCGCGCGATCGGAGAGTTCACGAGCACGGGCCAGCTCGAGGTCGTCTTCGGGGAGGTGCCCGTCGCGTCGCTCTCGCTCACTTTCCTCCACGACGGCGCGCCGCCGCTCAGCCTCTCCGCGATCGTCGAGGCGCCGCGCTCGCGCCCGTGCCGGGCCCACGACCGCTCCCTCGGGCCCCTGCTGCTCGAGGTGCTCGCGTCGCCGAACGTGTGCAGCCGCGAGGCGGTCGTGAGGGCCTACGACCACGAGGTGAAGGGCAAGACCGTGGTCAAGCCCTACATGGGCGTGGAGGGGCACGCGCCGCAGGACGCGGCCGTCTTGCTCGTGGACCACGAGGGCCACGAGGGCGTCGCGGTCGCGAGCGGCATCTGCCCACGGTACGGCGATCTCGACCCCTACGCGATGGCGCAGGGCGCGTTCGACGAGGCCGTGCGCTCGCTCGTGTCGGTAGGCGCGCGCCTCCCCGGCGACGCGGAGGGCCCGTTCGAGCTCTTCTGCGGGTGCGACAACTTCTGCGTGCCCGACTCGGTCTTCCACCCCGAGGGGAACCCCGACGGGCGCGAGAAGCTCGGCAAGCTCGTGCGCGTCGCCGAGGGCCTCGCCGAGATGGTGCGCGCCTTCGAGGTGCCGCTCGTGTCGGGCAAGGACAGCATGAAGAACGATCTGCGGGCGGGCGGGCGGAAGATCAGCGCGCCGCCGACGCTGCTCGTCACGATGGTGGCGAAGGTGCGCGACGTGCGCCGGGTGGTCACGAGCGAGTGGAAGCGCACGGGCGACGTGGTGTTCTTGGTCGGGGAGACCCACGACGAGCTGGGGCGGTCGATCGCGCTCTCGGTGCTCCGTGACGAGGGCGGCCTCGCCCCGCGCGTGCGCATCCCCGAGACACGTGCACTCTACACGCTCATGACTACCGCGCACGAGCGGCGGCTCCTCGCGTCGAGCCACGACGTGAGCGACGGCGGGCTCGCCGTGGCGCTCGCCGAGTGCTGCATCGGCGCGGGGCTCGGCGCCCGCGTGCACGCCGGCACCGACACGCTCCCGGCGCTCTCGGCGCTGTTCTCCGAGTCGCACGCCCGCTTCGTCGTGTCGGTGCCCGCGGCGCGCGCGGGCGAGGCCGCGGCGCTCTTCGGCGACCGCGCCACGCGCCTCGGAGAGGTCGGTGGCGACGCCCTCGAGGTGACCTGGCGAGGGGCCCACGTCGTCCGCCTGCCCGTGACCGACCTCGCGCGCGCATGGCAGCGGGGGCTCCTGTGACCGCCCTCGTCGTCACCGGCTTCGGCCTGAACTGCGAGGAGGAGTCTGTCGCCGCGTACCGCAAGGCGGGCGCGCAGGCGCGCGCGGTGCACGCCGCGGACCTCTTCTCGGGCGCCGTGTCGCTGCGCGGCGCCTCGATCGTGCACCTCTCCGGCGGCTTCTCGTTCGGCGACGATCTCGGCTCGGGGCGCGTGTTCGCCAACCGGGTGCGGCTCGGGCGCCTGCCCTCTGGCTCGACCGTGCTGCGAGAGCTCGCGGCGTTCGTCGCCGACGGTGGCCTCGTCTTCGGCGTGTGCAACGGCTTCCAGATCTTGGTGCGCGCCGGGCTCCTGCCGAACCTGGGCGGCGCCTTCGAGCCGGAGGTCACGCTCGCCCACAACGACTCCGGCCGCTTCGAGGATCGCTGGGTCTCTTGCCTGGCGAGCGCCTCGCCGAGCCCCGCGTTCCGAGGCGCGCCGCGCTTCGACCTGCCCGTACGCCACGGCGAGGGGAAGCTCGTCATACGCGACGCCGAGGTCCACGACGCCCTCGTGCGGCAGCGCCTCGTCGCGCTCCAGTACGCCGACGCCGACGGCCCGCAGCAGGCCTACCCCGCGAACCCGAACGGGTCGACGCTCGCGTGCGCGGCGCTGACCGACCCTTCGGGCCGCGTGCTCGGCGCCATGCCCCACCCCGAGGCCTACCTCCGGCTGGAGCTGCACCCCGCGTGGCCCACACGCGCGCCGCGCGAGGGCGAGGGCGAGGGCGACGGCGAGCCGGCGGACGGCCTCCGCGTGTTCCAGAACCTCGTCGCCGCGGCCCGCGCGTGCGGGCGGCTGAAGGACCCCCAATGACGATCGAGACGACCGAGACCCCCACCCCGCCGGCGCGCGCCGCGACCGACGTGCCCCTCCGACGCGCGCTGCTCACCGTGTGGGACAAGACGGGCCTCGTCGACCTCGCGCGCTGCCTCGCGTCGTTCGGCACCGAGCTCTACTCCACCGGCAAGACGGCGGCGCTCCTCCGCGAGGCGGGGCTCGAGGTGCGCGACGTGCAGGAGCTCACCGGCCGGCCCGAGGCGTTCGGGGGCCGCATGAAGACCCTCTCGTACGAGATCGCCTCGGCGCTGCTGTTCGATCGCGAGCGCGACGCGGAGGAGGCGCGCGCCCTCGGCGTCACGCCGATCGATCTGCTCGTCGCGAACCTCTACCCGTTCGAGGAGCACCGCGACCGCGGCCTGCCCGCGGACGAACTTGTAGAATACATCGACATCGGCGGCCCCACCCTGGTGCGCGCGGCGGCGAAGAACTCTCGCTACGTCGCCTCGGTGGTCTCCCCCGTCGACTACCCCGCGCTCATCGACGAGCTCACCGAGAAGCGCGGCGCCCTCTCGGCCGCGACCCGCCGGCGGCTCATGGCGAGCGCCTTCGAGGCGACCGCGCGCTACGACCGCGCCATCGCCGATCACCTCGCCGGCGAGCAGGGCGACCGCGACGAGCGCAGCGAGCGGGGCGCGCCCCCGCTGACGTTCGGGGCGTTCGGCGCGGGCGTCGCGCTCCGCTACGGCGAGAACCCCCACCAGCGCGCCCGGCTCCACCCGCGCGCCGGCGCCACCTCTCCGACCGAGCTGCTGCTCTCCGGGAAGGAGCTCTCCTACAACAACCTGCTCGACGTCGAGGCGGCGCTGTCGGCGCTCCGCGGGCACGAGCGCGGCCACGCGTGCGTGGTGGTGAAGCACGGCAACCCCTGCGGCTTCGGGGTCGCCACCACGCCAGCGCAGGCGCTCGAGCTCGCGTGGGCGGGCGATCCGATCTCCGCCTTCGGCTCGGTCCTGGCGTTCTCGAGCCCCGTCACGCGGGCCGATCTCGCCCCGCTCGCGCTCGACGCGACGGACCGCACGGCCCGCCGCTTCGTCGAGGTCGTCGTGGCGCCCGCGTTCGACGAGGGCGCGCTGGCCCTTCTCGCCAGCGCCAAGAACCTGCGCGTGCTGCCGCTCTCGGTGGACGCGCTCCCCGCCGACGCCGACGCGCGGCTCTGCCTCGGCCACCTGCTCGTCCAGGACCCCGACGACACGCTCTTCGCCTCGTTGCGGACCGCCACCCGCGCGCCGTTCACGCCCGACGCGGAGCTCGCCGCCTTCGGGATCCGCGCGGCGCGCGCCGTAAAATCGAACGCCATCGCGATCGTCCGGCGAGCGCCCCACGACGGGCTCCAGATGGTCGGCATGGGCGCGGGGCAGCCGAACCGCGTCGCCTCCGCGAGGCTCGCCGCGGGCCGCGCGCGGGAGACCCTCCGCGCGGCCGTCGGCGACGACGACCGGGCGCTCGCCGACGCGATGGGCCAAGCGTACGCGGTCTCCGACGCCTTTCTGCCCTTCGCCGACACCCTGGAGGTCCTGGCCGAGGCCGGCCTCCGCGTCTTGCTCCAGCCCGGGGGCTCCCTCCGTGACGGCGAGGTCATCGCCCGCGGCGACGCCCTCGGCGTGCACGTCGTCATGACGGAGACCCGACACTTCCGCCACTAGCCCGCCGAAGCCACGCACCGCGCACCACCAAGGGAGACCGACCGTGAAACATCCAAGCGAGCCGCACGCGACGAAGTGCCTATGCCAACCGACCGAAGGGAGCGCGGCATGCAACATGCGAGCGAGCCAAGCGACCGAAGGGAGGGCGGCATGAACATGCAAGCGAGCCAAAGGCGAGCGGCATGCCTATGCCAACCGACCGAAGG
>DAORJJ010000001.1:64323-66088 GCA_035439005.1 Polyangiaceae bacterium
GCCAAAGGCGAGCGGCATGCCTATGCCAACCGACCGAAGGGAGGGCGGCATGAACCTGCACGCGAGGCCCGAAGGGGCGAGCGAAGGTCGAGGGCGAGCCCGAGCCGAAGGCGAGGTGTCGCCGTGAACATGCAAGCGAGCCAAAGGCGAGCGGCATGCCTATGCCAACCGACCGAAGGGAGGGCGGCATGAACATGCAAGCGAGCCAAAGGCGAGCGGCATGCCTATGCCAACCGACCGAAGGGAGGGCGGCATGAACGTGATCGCCGAGGTCAAGACGCCGCAGCTGACCAAGCTCCACGCGGGGAAGGTGCGCGACAGCTTCCGCATCGACGCCGAGCGCCGCCTCATCGTCGTGACCGACCGCATCAGCGCGTTCGATCTGCGCCTCTCGACGCCCGTGCCTCAGAAGGGCGAGGTGCTGAACCGCCTCGCCGCCTTCTGGTTCTCGGCCACGCGCGACGTCGTCCCGAACCACCTGCTCGAGGCCGTCTCCGAGCAGGCCTCCCTCGTGCGCGAGGCCACTCCCGTGCGCGTCGAGATGATCGTGCGCGGCTACATGGCCGGCAGCATGGCGCGGGGCTACGCGGCCGGCAAGCGCGAGTTCTCGGGCGCGAGCGTCGCCGCCGGGCTCGAGGAGAACGCGCGCCTCCCCTCGCCCATCGTCACGCCGACCACGAAAGAGGACTCGGATCGCGAGATCACCCCGGACGACCTCGTGCGCGAGGGGCTCGCCAGCCGGGCGCTCTACGACAAGATGGCGAGCGTCTCGCTCGAGCTGTTCCGCCGCGGCAGCGAGGTCCTCCGCGCGAAGGGCCTCGTGCTGGCCGACACGAAATACGAGTTCGGGCTCGTGGGCGACGACCTCGTGCTCATCGACGAGATCCACACGCCCGACTCCTCCCGCATCTGGGACGCCGCGGCCTACGCGCGGAGCCCGAAGGACGTGCCGCCGCTCGACAAGGAGCTCGTGCGCGCCTTCATGCTGAAGGAGCGGGAGCGCACCGGCGCCTTCCCGCTCGCGCTCCCCGCGAGCGTGGTCGAGGAGACGCGCGCGCGCTACGTGGAGCTCTTTCGCAGGGTGACCGGCCAGGAGCCCTCGGGCGCGCACGACCCGCTCGCGCGGCTCTACGAGGCGCTCGTCGCCGGCGGCCACATCAAGCCCGGCTTCGTGGTCGTGTGCATGGGCTCCCCTTCGGACGTGGAGCACGCCAAGCGCGTGCGCAAGGTGCTCGCCAACTACGGTGTCCGCACCTTCGTGCGGGTGGTCTCGGCGCACAAGAACGGCGAGCGCATCCAGGAGCTGGCCGAGAGCTACAACGGCGCGCTGGAGCCCGGCGCGGTGGTCGCGATCGCGGGCGAGTCGAACGGCCTCGGCGGCGCCCTCGCGGCCAACCTCGAGCTGCCGCTGGTGAACGCGCCCCCCTATGGCGATAAGTCCGATCTGATCTTGAACCTCCAGTCGTCGCTCATGATGCCCTCCAACATCCCCGCGACCACGGCCATTCGCCCCGAGAACGCGGCGCTCGCCGCGCTCCGCTCGCTGAACCTCCGCCACCTGAAGGCGCGCTTCTCCGGCGAGATCCACGAGATGAAGGCCCGCCTCATCCGGGCCGACGACGCCATGCAGAGCGAGCTCGGCGCCGACGACGAGGCGACCACGTGAACCTCAAAGTGAGCCCCGCAGGGGCGAACGACGGTCTATGGGGCGCCCGAGCCGAACGCGAGGTCTCGCATGAACCGGCAGTGAGCCCCGCAGGGGCGA
>DAORJJ010000002.1:0-48629 GCA_035439005.1 Polyangiaceae bacterium
CGCCGCCTCGCGCCGCCTCGCGAAGCGCGAGGAGCGCCCGGAGACCTCGCCCTCGCCCTCGCCCTCGCCCTCGCGCATCGAGAAGCTCGAGGCCCGCGCGGAGCTGCAGGCCGCTCGCCGCTGAGCGCGCGCGGCTTCGCGCGGTGTGACGCGCGGTCTCCGCGCCGCGGGGTCGTGTAGACTGCACGGGTGTCGAACCCGCAGCTCTCACGCCTCCGCGCGCTCGCGCCCCCGCCCGCGCAGCCCACCGCCTCTCGCGGCGACTTCGCCGAGGTCGAGGCCGAGCTCGGCGCGCCGCTGCCGCCCGACTGGAAGGCGCTGATCGAGGCCTACGGCTACGGGACCTTCGTCGACTTCCTGCACCTGTGGTCGCCGTTCTTCGCGCCGTGCACGATGGCCTCGCAGGCGCGCGCCACGCTCGACGCCGATCGCCAGCTCGCGCGGGCGTGGAAGAAGGCCGTCCCCTTCGCGCTCTTCCCCGAGCCCGACGGCGCGCTGCCGTGGGCGAACACCGACAACGGCGACGTGCTCTACTGGCTCACCTGGGGCCCGCCGGAGGAGTGGCCCGTCGCCGTGTGGAGCCCGCGCGGTGGAGAGCGCACCGACCTCGTCGAGGGCGGCGCGGTCGAGTTCCTCGTGGGCTGGCTCGGTGGCGCCCGCGTGTGTCCCCTGTTCCCGCCCGACCGCGACTACCGCGCACCGGAGGCGCGCCCGCGGCCGTGCTTCGACGTGTGGCGAGAGCGCACGCACGTCTCCCTGGCGCTCGAGGTCGCCGTGGGGAGCGCGGGCGGGGGCGCAGGCGCGGGCACGTACGCGCGCCGCCTCGAGGCGCTCGTGGCCGGGCTCGGCCCCGTGGAGTCGCGCGGCGCGTACGGCGACGAAGACAGCGAGCAGCGGCAGGTCCACCTGCTCGCGGCCGACGGAGCGTGGAGAGTCACGTACGACACCGTCTATGGCCACCAGGTCCGCCTCGCCGCGCCCCCCGCCGAGCTCGCCGCCGCCCGCGCGCGTATCACGTCGATCTTCGAGGGGCTGGGGCTGCGGGTGCGCGAGGGGTAAGAGGGGTTAGAGCGCGCCTGGCGCTCCGGCCGCGCGGCCGCGGAGGCACGCGCGTGCGTCGCGCCCGTCTTCGGGTACAGTGCTGTGGGGCCGGAACGCGAGGTGCGCATGAGCATGAGAGCCTTCTTCGGAGCGACCGCCGCGGCGCTGCTCCTCCTCGCGGCGAGCTGCGGCTCCGCGGAGCTGCCGAGCGAGTTCGACGGCGGCGCGACGGCCGGCGACGGCGGCGCGACCTTCGGCGACGGCGGCGCGCCCCCGTTCACCGACGGCGCGTCGAGGCCGCCCGAGGGCTGCGGCAGCGTCGTCACCGGCGCGGTCCGCGACTTCCGCGCCGGCGGCGATTTCCAGTGCACGAACAGCGGCTACACCGACACCTCCGGCAAGCAGTGCGGGCCCTGGGATCCGGCCATCGTGGGGCGCCTCGGCGCGCGGCTCGGGCCGAAGCGAAAGCCCGTGTTCGCGGCGGGCGCGCGCACGCCGAGCACGACCGGCGCGGCGGCGTTCGACGAGTGGTTCAACGACGTGCCGGGGAAGAACCTCGCCCGCCCGCACAAGATCACCCTCGTGGCGGGCGCGAGCGGCACCTCGTCGTTCGACACGGCGTTCTTCTTCCCCATCGACGGCGAGCTCTTCGCGGCCGCCCCGAGCGACCCCGACAAGGGCCCGTTCAAGAGCGACGATCAGCGGGTGAGAAACTTCCACTTCACCTACGAGCTGCACACGACCTTCCGCTACGATCGCGGGAACGTGTTCACGTTCCGCGGAGACGACGACGTGTTCGTGTACATCAACGACCGCCTCGCCGTGAACCTGGGCGGGATCCACGTGCCCATGTCCGGCAAGATCGCGCTCGACTCGGGCCGCGTGGAGCTCACCGTAGAGCCCCAGTGGGCCTCGCTCGTCGCCCTCACGCCGCGCCCCGAGCTGGGCCTGCCCGACGCCATCCCCGGCGGCGTGGCCGGCACCGTGGATCTCGGCCTCGTGCCCGGCGGCATCTACGCCCTCGACTTCTTCTTCGCCGAGCGCAACTGCTGCGCCTCGAACTTCCGAGTCGAGACCAATTTGGAGTTCGTGGACTGCGGGGGAGGCACGGTCAAGTAGGGAGTCGGCGAGAAGCGAGCTTACGTGCCGGCGGACGTCGCCCCGAGCCGCGCGCGCCACTCCGCGACGTCGACCTCCCCGGCCGAGCCCCAGATGCGCGGAGGGAGCACCACCACCCGCCGTAGCCGCGGCAGCCCGTCGGCGCGGATCAGCGCCTCGACGTCGTCGCCGGTGATCGCGTCGGGGCGTCGCCGAGCGCGTTGCGCCCGACCGTGAGCGCGCGCAGCCGCGGCAGCCGCGGCGACTCGGCGAGGAGCCGCGCCGCGAGGGGCGTGAGGTCGTTGGCCCAGGGGCTGGGCGCCTCAGCCCCCGAGGACCTCGTCGACGCTCGCCGCCGTGAGCACGCGGTCGGCCCAGGTCTCGAGAGTGGGCACGTCGGCCGCCTCTCCGCGCGCCTCTCCGCGTTGCATCAGGATTTCACCGCAGGTCATGAGGGTCTCCTTCAAGCGACTGTCCACAAGCGCCCGGGCTGGGCGCCTCAGTCCCCGAGGACCTCGTCGACGCTCGCCGCGGTGAGCACGCGGTCGGCCCACGTGTCGAGGGTAGGCACGTCGGCCGCCTCGATGCGCGCGTCGACGCTCTCGGGCAGCGGCCCGAACCGGAGCCCGAGCAGCCGCCTCAGCACAGCGCGCCGCCCGTGCAGCTCTCCGCGCGCCTCTCCACGCGCCTCTCCACGCGCCTCTCCGCGTTGCATCAGGATTTCACCGCAGGTCATGAGGGTCTCCTTCAAGCGACTGTCCCCGAGGGCACGCTCGAGCTGCGGGAGGACGACCTCCGGCGGTTCGGGGTGCACCATCACGATGTAGCGCAGGATGCTACCGAGCGCCGCTCCTCCGTTCGGGGCGGCCCTCACCTCGAGCATCAGCTCCACCCAGGCGCCGAGCTCCCGCACGAGCGCCTCAGGTTCGCGCGCGTGGCGGAAGCAGTAGAGCGAGAGGCGACCGAGCGCCGACATCGCTCGCGCCCTCAGCGCCTCGTCGCTCTGGGCGCCGAGATCGTCGAGCACGAAGCGCATCCGGAGCAGGTGCTCCCCCGCGGCATCCCGCGTCTCGTCGTCCAAGTCGTAGATCTCCTCGAGCGTCCGCGCCGCCGTCCAGCCGCGCACGCCGTGGTGGAGGACCACGGGGACGATCGCGGGCAGAGTCCGCGCGTCGGGGTGAACCTTGAGCCAGGCCTCCCAGATGCGGACGGCGTACGCGACGAGCCGAAACGCCATGAGCCCGTGCGGCGCGCTCTGGTGCTCGTAGAGCACATGGATCCGCGCGTCGCGCCCCGACAGCGTCACCCCGAAGAGCAGATCGGCATGCCGGTCCTTGAGCTCGGCGTCAATGAAGCTCCCTGGAAGCGCCTCGAGCGTCTCCCAGGCGATCCTCGCCGACAGCGCCGTGGGGAGCACCACACGTAGTGCCCCCTCCGCGTGACGCGGATCGGAGAAGGTCGACTTGAAGAGGGCATCGTGGACGCTGGCAGGCATGGGGAGCGCGGCCCGCTTCGCAACTCCGATGCCATCCAGATCGCGCGGGAACTCTCGGGTTGCGCCGCCCGGCGCCCTGTCCGAGGACACCCCTTGGACGTCACGGACGGTCCCGGACAGGAGAGCCAAGCACGGGGGGCCTTCCCCGTGGCCCGCCCCTTCAGCCAAGGGCTGGTGCGGCGGTTCGGGCGGCGTGACCGCGACGAGGACATGGGGCTCGCGTATCCGCGCGCGGTGAGCGGCGGTGAGGCGCGGCAAGACGCGGCAAGACGAGGCAAGACGAGGCAAGACGAGGAAGACGAGAATTGAACGCAGAGGCGCAAAGGCGCAAAGGCGCAGGAAGAGAGGGGCTCGTGATTCCATGGCGGTTCCGAGCCCGCTGTCCCAAGGTTCTTCACCCTCCCACGGCCGCGCCGCCAGAACGCGCTCGAGCTTTGGGAGGCGCCTGGGGCCTGCAGACCCTCGAGGTCTATCGCCTCGAGAACGCGCGGTACTCGTTGATGGACACGTTCGAGGGGGGAGAGCCCGTGCGCGCGGAGCCCTTCGACAGCCTGCCGCTCGAGCTCGACGCCTTGTGGCGGCTGTAGCCGAACCCGCGACCGAGCGAACGGTCCACCCCGTGGCACGATGCGACGAGCGGAGAGTCCGCAGGTCGAGCCGTCCGAAGTGGACTCAACGCACACCAACTACCCACGAGAGCTCGCCGAGCCGCCGAGCTCGCCGGGGGGCCTTGACGGGAGGCGTCCACCGCGGGACGCTCGCATCGGGAGCGGCCGGACCCGGGGGCCTGGCGAGGAGGGCGCGCGCGTGGAAATCTCCTGGGACGGCATCACACGAGCCGAGACACTGAGGGCCGATTTCGCCGGGACCCGCCACGCCCTCGCCGACGCCGCCAAGCGGTACGAGTGGCCGCGCGTCTTCGAAATCCTCACCGGGAAACCGGAGCTGGTCAACACGACGCGCCCCGGCGGGTCGTCGCTCTATGCGCCGCTGCACCAGGCCGCGCACGGCGGCGCCCCCGTCGAGGTCGTCCAGCGCCTGATTGGCATGTTCGCCTGGCGCACGCTCCAGAACGCGCGGGGCGAGCGGCCGGTCGATGTCGCCGAGCGAGAGGGCCACCGCCACCTGCTCGGCGTGCTGGCCCCGGAGCACAAGCACAAGGTCCCCCTCGGCGTCTTGCTGAAGCTCCAAGCCCAGTTCCACGCAGTGATCCGAGGCCGGGCCGAGCGGGAGGTCGACAAACACCGGCTCCGGCTCCCGGAGCTCGAGCCGTTGCTGGAGCTCGACGAGCCGAACATGTGGTTCCCAGTCCCCGGCATGTACGGAGGATTCAGCTACCGGCTCGAGCTCGCCGCCTCGGGCCCCAAGCTGATCTCCAAGAGCTGGTGTCGGGTCGTCGAGGGGTCGGGCCAGATGCACGAGATAACCCCCACGGGGAGCCGGCTCGTGGGGGAGGGGTTCGTGTAGCCTCACCGGTCGTCCGCGGACCTTTGTTCATGGTGCGACAGGCTGCCGGCACGGGCCGCGGGAATCACCCAGGGGGCGCCCTCGCCGCCGCGCAGGGTCGAGCCGGCGCGGTCGCGGAACCTTTGTGGCTCGACGCCCGAAACCATGCGGTAGGCTCCGGGGAGCCTGTCCGCCGCGTCGCGGCGCGCTCGGCCTCGCCCAGGGAGACACGACATGAGCCGACGGTCCGAAGTTCGCACTTCGACGACACACCCTCTGTACATCGACTGGCTGGATCCGCCCGCTCACGTCGGGATGACTCTGGCCCCAGGCGTCCATGACACCTCGTCGTACGGATTCCGTTGGGAGCGCAACCTCGAAGCAGACCTGGAAGCTCTGGTCCACGCAGGGGCGAGCGTGCTCGTCTCGCTGCTCGAGGAGAGCGAGCTCGCCCGCTACGCGATCCAAGATCTCTACCCGAGCGCCCGCAAGCACGGCCTGGAGGTGCTGCGCATGCCTATCCCCGACGGGGGACTGCCGCGCAGCCTGGTGGAGGTCGACGAGCTCCTGGACGCGATGGAATCCCTCGAAGCCAAGGGGGCGCATCTCGTCATTCACTGCCGCGGAGGCCTCGGTCGCACAGGAACTATCGCGGGCTGCTATCTCGTTCGCAACGGCCACTCGGCCGCCGAGGCGCTCGCGATCGTCAGCCGCGCTCGCAAGAGCGATCGTTGCCCCGAAAACAAGCGACAGCGGGAGTTCGTCGCAGAGTACGCCGTTTGGCGACGTCGCGCTGTGTCCCCCACCACCCCGGCAGCCCAGACAGCGCCCTCTGCGGACGCGAGCGCGTGGTATGTGACGGCGCTCGCGGGGCTCGGTAGCTTGGAGCGAGCGGTAACCGCCAAGACCGCTGGGAGCCAGGTCGCCGCCCTGCTGGCCGAGATCGAGCGCGAGGTCTCTGCGTCGCCCGAGAGCTGCTTCTCGTTTGCGGAGAGCGGGGAGGCAACGCTCACGGCGGCGGGGCGCAGCTTCGCGGCAGGGAGGTTCACCACACCGACGCTCGGCGAGCTCCGTTCGCGCGTGACCTCGCGATCACCGGGGGGCGGGCGCGTCGTCCTGTCGGTGCTGCACGGCGCCCACGCGCTCACCGACATCGGCACGCTCCAGGCGACGGCGCCCGCTGGCACCCTCTTCCAGGTAGCCTCGCAGTTCAACTGCCTCGAGGCCACCGGCCCGCGCGTCGTTCCCGTGCGAGACTACCTCCACGACTCGACGCAGGGTCCACGCGCCTCGATCTCCGCGTTTCCAGGGACCTACTTGCGCCACTACCGTGCAAGCGCACCCGACGGGAGCCGCTTCGTCCAGACCGACAAGCGCTGCGTCGAGCTCCTCGCCTCCGCGGTCGACCCCGCGATGGCGGAGGTGCGAAGTGGCTACCTCCAGTCGACGCAAGTCCGCGACATGCCCGCGCTTGCCACGGCGCTCGTCGACCGTTTTGCCGAAATACGGGTCGGGGTGCACGCTGGCGTCGAGGTGGTGTTTGGCTACGACTGGGGCGGGCCGCTGCCGAGTGACGCAGTCGCCTCGCCTCGGCGGATCTCTCAGGTGTTCACGTCGACCATCGCGCTTGGAGGCTACAGCCGTGACGACGGCTCGCCCGCGCTCGCCGTCACGCGCCGGCAGCTCCTGCGCGCCGCGTACCTCGGCACGCTCCTGGCCGCGCTCGACCTTGGGTGTGACACTGTGGTCCTGACGATGATCGGCGGTGGGGTGTTCGGCAACTCTCACCGCGACATCTGGGACGCGATCCACTGGGCGATCGACGAGGTCGAGCCTCTCGCGAACGGGACGAAGCAGGTGGTCGTCAATACGCGTGAGGAGGTGGCGGCGGTGGACCGCGAGCGGATCCGCGCGCGTGGTGGCGCGTTCGTGGAGTTCGGCGGGGGCACCATCGAGGTGCTTCGTTGAGAAAGGCGACGGCGACCACGTCCCGGGGGGCCCCGCGCCATCCCCGCCCAGTGCCTCTCGGCCGCTGCGGGTCGCCGCACCTCTCCCGGCTGCCGGCTCGCTCATCACACGCGGAGCCCGGGCAGGGCAGGGTTGCCCTCCTCCTCATTCCCGAGCCGCGCGTAGAGGTCCAGGAGCACCTCCGCGTCCAGCGCCGCATACCGCACCTGCGACGCGTCCAGGGGCCGCCTCGCCCAGTTGGAGGTCTGCTCGCCCTTGTCGAGCGTGAACCCGAGCTCGCGCTGGCACACGACGGCGAGGCTGTGGCCACCCGCGATCTTCCGGCCGTGCACGCGCCGCGACGCTGCCAGGGTGTCGAACACGCCCCCGAGGGCGACGCCCACCCGCGCGAGCACGCGGCGCTCGAACTGGGCGTTGTGGATGATCTTCTGGGGGCGATCCGCGCCCATGACCGCTTGGAGCGCCGCGAGGTCCCCCACGGCGAACGGGTCAATCAAGTAGGTGCGCGTCGGAGTGGCCACCTGCACGAGGCAGAGCGTGCCGAAGTCGAGCGCGGTCTCCACGTCGAGACCCACCACCGGCTCGGCGAGGAGCGCCGCGAGCGCGCCGCGCAGGGCCTCCGGCGTATCGACCCACTCGATGGGGTTCTTGGGCGCCCCCAGTCCCTCACGGTCGACCTGCGGCGCAGGGGTCTGCCCGTCGGTCGCAAGATGCGGGAGCGCCGCGAGGGGTGTCGATGGAGGAGTCTCCGCGTCACGGAGCCTCGGTCCTTCGGCCCTTGGTGCCGCGTGCGCACCCCCGAGCCGGAGGCCTCCCAAGAAGCGCAAGGTGCCCGCGAGATCGAGCAGCCGCTCCCCGAGCAGCCGGTCCTCCGCCGCCTCGGGAAGGCACGGCTGGAACTTGCTCACCATCCCGCGCGCCATCGCGCGCGCCGCGGTCGACGCGGTCCGCTCCCAGTCGAGCCCGGGGAGCGCGCGAACGGCCTCGCGCGCCGCCCCCATCGAGAGGTCCTTGCACCGGAGCGACAGGTTGCCCGCGATCCAGCGCTTCCCGCACACAGACTCGAGCCCCGCGGCGAGGAGCCTATTGACCGCCGCGCCGGCGAAGGTGTGCCACGTCACCCCATCCGTGCCCTCTTCGAGCGGCGCGGTCGCCTCGTCGAGCACGTCCTCGTACGAGCGCCGCAGATCGCGGAGCTCACGCGCGGCGACCAGGCTGAGCCAGGCGGCCTCGGAGCCTGCGCCCTCGCTCGGGCGCTCGAGGAGCACCTCGCGCATCGCCTGGCAGAGCGCCATCGACAACGTACCTGGGAACCCGAGCCAGCTCGGGACTCGCCCGCGCTCCGCGGGCTTCACGTGCAAGACGCCCTTTGACCACTCGACGAGCCCCACCTCCCACGCGCGCCCCGCGAGTCGAAAGCAGAGGGGCCCTGCCTCGCGATCGTGCATCGAGACGAAGAGCGACTGAATGTGGCCCACGTCCTCTTTGCCGTGCTGCACGCGCAGGACCGGCGGGGCCGTGAACACCGCGTAGAGCTCGAAGAAGTTCTTCCGTCCGTAGAGCTTCTCTCCGCGCTGGCCGAGCGACAGCAACCCATCGGCTTCGTACAGAATCCCGCGCTCGACCATCGTGTCGACGAGCTCGTGGAGCCGCTCGGCGCGCACGCTCGAGAAGGGGTAGGCCGCCTCGATCCACGGCAGCAGGCGGTGACGCGAGATCCCGCCCTCCTGGAGAATCAGCGCCATCACCTGGTGAGCGAGCACGTGGATCGCCTGCGAGGCGGGCCGCACGTCCTCCACCCAGCCGGACTCGGCGAGGCGGAGCAGCGCGACCGACTGGAGGAGCGACTCGGGCGTCAGACAGAAGAACGTGCAGTTGGCGCGTGTCCCCGCCCTGCGCCCGGTGCGCCCCATCCGCTGCAGGAACGACGCGACGGTGCTCGGGGCGTCGACCTGGATCACGTGGTCGAGATCGCCGACGTCGATCCCGAGCTCCATCGTGGACGTGCACACGATCGCGGTGTTCTGCCCCTTGGCGAACTGCTCTTCGGCCAGCGTGCGGTCGGCGCGGCTCACCGAGCTGTGGTGGATGAAGACCTCCACGCCCGAGCCGGCGAGCGCCTGCGCTACAGCCTCGGCCTTCGAGCGGCTCTCCACGAACACGAGGCTCTTCTTTCCCCGCGCGATCGACACGATGCCCGAGGCCGCCTCCGCGAGGTCGCTCACGGACTCGACGCGCAGCGCACGCTCGGCGCGCGGGCGCGGCGGATCCACGAGCCGGAAGGGGCGCTCGCTCGAGCCCTGGAGCCACTCGCCGATGACCTGCGGATTCCCCACGGTCGCCGAGAGGCCGATGCGCTGGATGTCTCGCCCGCAGAGCGCCGTCAGCCGCTCGAGGAGCGCGGCGAGGTGGGCGCCGCGGTCGTCGCCCGCGAACGCGTGGACCTCGTCGATCACCACCGCCGACAGCTCGGAGAAGAGCGCGCGAGCGTCGGTCTTCGCGCTGATGAACATCACCTCGAGCGACTCGGGGGTCGTCATCAGGATGTGCGCGGGAGCCTGGCGGAAGCGCTTCTTGCGCGAGTCGCTCACGTCGCCGTGCCACTTGAACACGTCGAGCCCGACCATGCGCGCGTAGCTCTCGACGCGCTCTTCTTGGTTGTTCAGGAGCGCGCGGATCGGGCACACGTAGAGCACCGAGACGGGCTTCGGGCCCTCCGTCAGGATCCTCGAGAGCAGCGGGAAAATGGCGGCTTCGGTCTTGCCGCCGGCGGTAGGGGCGAGGACGACGGCGTTGCACCCGTCGAGCACGGCGTCGATCGTCTGCTCCTGCACAGGGCGCAGGGAGCGCCAGCCCAGATCGTGGACAATCGCGTGCTGGAGGTGGGGGTGGAGTCTGGCTATGCCCGTCACGGCTCGGCCCTCCCTGAGGAGAACCCTGAGGAGAATTCACCACGGAGGCACGGAGACACGGAGGCAAGAGGGAGGACGAGAATTTTTTGTTCGAGAGCGAGAAGTGCGAGGCTCTCTCGCGCTCTCTCTCGCTCTGCTCTCGAACAAAAATCCTCTCTCTCGGCTCCGTGCCTCCGTGCCTCCGTGGTGAATTCTCCTCTCCCTTGCACCGGGCCTACCCTTCCAGGCGCCGAGGTTTGTCCGCGACGGGGGGCTCCTCTGGCGCCTCGTCGGCGGCCGCGTCGACCGGTGTCCCGTGCTTCGCCGCCAGCTCTTCGTCGTTGAGCTTCCCGTCGTCCAACGCGAGACGGTAGTGCTCCGCAGGCACGTAGTCCTCATGAAGATCTACGCGGTCCATCACGTCCACGAGCTCGCGCAGGAAGAGGCGGGGCGCGAGCGAGACCTTCCCCCCGAAGCCCGCGGTCACCTGCTCCACCAGCGCCTCGAGGAACCGATCGTCGATGCGCGCCGCGACGCGCGCCGCGTTCCTCGCCGGGTAGAGATCGCGGACCCGGCGGCCCACCGTGAGCAAGCGCTCCCCGGTAAACGGCAGGAGCCGCACCTGGGGCGCGCGGAGGTTGTCCCAGCGTGGGTCCTCCCCGAAGGTCACGTGCACGCGCTGATGGAGAGGCGCGAGCGCCTTCAGCCCTTTGTACCCCTCGAAGAAGTCCCGCGTGCCGGGGACGACCAGGTACAGGCCAGGCAGCTCGCCCTTGCCGAGCATGTCCATGAGCTGGCGGAGCGCGTTGAGCGAGTTTTGCCGGGTCTGCGCGTTCATGCGCTGGATGGTCTCGACCTCGTCGAGCACCACGACGAGGCCCTGATACCCCGACTGCCGGAGGAGCTGCAACACCCCGCCGAGGAAGGTGAGCGCGGCTTGTCCGTCGATCTTTCCACGGGTGCCCGCGACGCGCAGCACTGCGCGGTCCGTGTGCGGCTGGCCCGCGAGCCACGCGAGGAGGCCCTGGGCCGTACCGAAGTCGCCCTCGTGCGTGGCGCGGTGGTATGCGCGGAGCACCTGAGCGAAGGCCGGGTTTCGCCGGGAAAGATCGGCGAGCTTGTCCTCGAGGCGCTGCTCGGTCGCGTCGGCGAAGCCCGGATCGTCCTCCGACAGACCACGAAGACGCGTGACCTCGTCCCCTACTCGGTAGAGCCACCCCTCGACCACGGCCTGGAAGGCGTTCGGCCCGTCGGCGGCGGTCTCGAGGCGCTCGATCAGACGGCGATACACAGTCTCCAGGTGGTGGAGCGGCGTGTCGTTCACCGAGATCTGCACCTCGGCGGTCGCGAAGCCACGCTGCCGCGCCTTCGCGCACAGGTAGCGCGCGGCGAAGGTCTTTCCCGCGCCGTACTCCCCGCGCAGCCACTTCGAGCTGCCCTGGCCCGTGGCCACGAAATCGAGCTCCTCGTTCACGGCGTCGAGCAGGCTCTCGAGGCCCGTCGCGAAGTGCGCGAGGCCCTGGTTGGGCACCACGCCGCTCCGCAGCGCGTTGACGATCGCGGCCGACTCGGGAATCACAGACATCGAGCTAGTCCTTCCCTTGGTAACGATAGAGGGTCTCGCCGCTCGGCAGGGTCTCAGCGGCGAACAGAGTGACGCCCTCGTCGTGAAGCGTCCGGTGCAGGGTGCGCATCAGGCCGTTGAGTCGCCCGGGGTTCTTGCCGAGCCGCTCGGCGAGCTCGGTGGCTCGCGCCGATCGGTTCTCTTTGAGCAGCACGAGCACGCCCTTCTCGTCGTTCGAGAGCTTGGCGAGGAGCGCAGGCGAGAGGGGCAGCGCGTCGGCCTTGTCGGCCGGGTTGAAGAGCGAGAGCTGCGGCCTCACTGGCTGCCCAGGCTGCGTGAGCGAGTCCGAGGGGAGGGGTGTCACGAGCGGCGGCGCCACGGGGCGCGACGACGTCGTGGTCGCGGGCTCGGCGAGGGCGCCGCGCCCGTACCACCACGAGGGCTCCTCGGCCGCGAGCCCCTCGCGCGCGATCCACGCGAGCGGGACCACGACCTCTTCGAGGCTGCACCCCCCGTGAAACCCGACCTGCGGCTGGCCGAGGTACGCGCCGCTCCGCCACGCGAACGCGCGCCGCTCGGGAGGGCCGCCGAGGCTGCCTACTTGAATCTCTTGGAAGCCGTCGGGCACGGGATCGTCCTTGCCCAGCGAGAGATAGCGGGGAGTCTTGCCGGCGCCCACGCGGAGCGCGCGATCGAAATAGAGGCTATGCCCATGATCGGCGGTGAGGAGCACGCGGCGACCCGCCTGGAGGGCGGCGCGCAGGCTCGGCTTGAAGGCCGTGATGTCCTCGGGCGCGAGCCGCACCGTCGCGCCAGTGTTCGACGAGCCGATCTGATCGTCCACCGCGTTGAAGACCACGGCCACGACGTCGAGCGCGGCGTCGCCGAGCGCGGCGAGCAGCGCCTGGCCTCCGTCGCCGAGATCGCCCTTCAGGAACAGTCGCCGCGTGCGCGCGCCGAGGTTCGCGTTCTGGTTGAGCCGCGCTTTGTCGGTCTTCGCCTCGTCTTGATCGCGAAACACGGTCTCGGCGACGAGCGGATCGTTCGGCAGCTCTCCGAGGAAGATCGCCCCTCGGGCGTGGCTCGTGACCGTCGGGAGCGGCGCGAGCGCGGGGAGACCGCACAAGCGGCCCTCGGCGTTCGACCGCAGGCCGAGGGGGAAGGCGCTGTCCGCCGCCAGCGCGGAGAGGAGCTCGAGAAAGACCGGATAGCTGCACCCGTCGAGCACGACGAGGAACACCTTCGTCTCGGGCGCTTCTTGCCATACGGGCGCGACGACGCGCTTCCACACGCGGTGGAGCGGGATCCCCCCCTGATGGAGCGCCGACTCGTATCCGCTCGCCAGGGCCGCGGCGAACGCGCGGTTGCCCTCGTCGCGGCGCGCGCGCGCCGCCGCGAGCACCTTGCCGGCCTCCGTGTGGTAGCGCGCGCTGCTCGCGAGCGCGCGGCGGAGCTGGGTCATCGCGAGGTCCGCGAACGCCCCGCTCCGCTGATAGCCAATCACCTGCGCGGCGAGATCGAGGGCAGGCTCGGCCGAGGGCTCGCCTGCAGAGGCGAGGTAGCGCGAGACGCGGGCCAGCGACTCCATGACGGCGAGCTCGGCCCGGTGCATGCGCGCCGCGCGGTGCTCCGCGAGCCACGCGATCTCGCCCGCGCCGACGGGCTCGCCTCGCGCGGCCTGCTGCGCGAGGGCGTGGCAGCGATCCGAGAACGCGAGCGGCAGGACTCGGCTCGTCTGGAGCTGGGCCGGGGGCAGGTGCTCGCGCCCGACGCGATCGGCGACCGTGAGCAGCGACGTCGACGCGTCGCCGAGCGCCACCAGGGTCTCCTCGGCGAGCCGCGCGGCGGCGCGGCGGAGGATGCGGCGGTCCATCTCGAGCGGCGGCTCGGTCGCGGCCTTCCACAGCGGCCCCCACGGGGGCTTGGGCAGCTCCGGGGCGTCCACGGTGAGCACCGCGCCGTGGACCACGAGCTCGCGGAGGCGCGGCTCGGGCTCGGCGAGCGCCCACGCGAGCAGGCGCCCCTCGTCTCCGTGGAGCGCCGGGAGCGCGTCGCGCACGAGTCGGCTCACGTTCGAAGACCACCGCGGCGGATCGGTCACCCACGCCGCGAGGAGCTGCGCGGGGGTCTGCGTGCGCACCTGCGCGCCGACGCTCGCGTCGACGAGCAGCTCGGTCAAGAGTCGTCGATCGACCACCGTCGGCAGCGTGCGGTGGCTCATCGCGGTCGCGAGCGTGCCCACGTGCTCGAGCGCGAGCGCCTGCATGTGAGGCGCGTCGGCGCCGACCACGCGCACGCCGAGGAGCACCTCGAGCACGTCGTTCACGGAGAGCGCGTGAACACGCTGGTTTCGCGCGCGCCGGAGCAGATCGGGCGCGCGCTGAATGCGCTGCGCGAGCTCCTCGGGGAGCACCGCGATGAGCGGCGCGCCGCGGGCCTTCCACAGGAGGTGCCGGAGGCCGAGCTCGGTGCCCACGCGGTGGACGCCGTACGCGCCCGTGGGGGTCGGCATCTGGGGGGGGAGGTCCTCGAGGCCCTCGCCGTCGATGACCAGCACGTAGCCGGACTCCGAGGCGCCGCCCGCTTGCTCGAGGATGCGGCGGAGCAGGTGCTGCGCGGAGCTCACGCGCCGCCCTCGCCGCCCTCGTCGTACGTGACGACGACGCGAACGCGTGAATTTGTCCCTGCGCCTCGCGCAGCGCTGAGCGCCTTGCGCACCTCGGCGAGGAGGCCATCCACCGCGCCGGCGTCGCTCGCGTCGAGGCGCTGCTCGAGGAGCATCGGGCGCGGCGGCGGGGGCGCTCCGAGGGGCTGCGCGACGACGACGGGCGGCGCGGGCACTGGGACGGGAACCCCGCTGCTCTGCGGCTGCTGCGGCTGCTGCTGCTCGATGAGGCGCTGAATGAGCGTATGCGCCTTCTTGTTCCACTCGAGCACCCACTCCCGCGTGAGCGGCTGTTCGTTCTGGATCGCCGCGAACCGACCCTCGAGCGCGTCGAGGTGGGCCTTCACCTCGACGCCCACGGTCGGGTGGCGCGCGCCGGCGCGCAGGTTCACGCGCGCGCTGTCGTCGAGCGCGCCCGCGGCGTCGCGGATCGCCTCGATCTGCTTCACGAGCGCGCGCAGCGGGTCGGCCGCGTCGTCGGGCCAGGCAGCGAGCAGCTCGGTGAGCGCCTTGTGGCTGTCGGTCGTGGACTGAACGATGGCCCCGAGGCGCCCGTTGGCCTTCGCCACCTCTTCGAGCCTGTCGCTCTTGGCCACTCCCCCGCCGACGCCCAAATCGACGAGGCGCTGGTGGACGCCCTGCAGCGTCGTCCGCTTCACGATCGCCTGCTCTCTCAGGGCGCTGGCGAACGTGTCTTGTCCCTGGAGCGAGCGGTGCGCGGGCGGCCTCGGGAGATCGAAGAGCTGGTGGCCGAGATCGCGCAGTCGTCCCCAGTCTGCGGCGCTCACGAGCTTGCCTCTCTGGAGTCGAATTCGCGCCGAGGCGGGCATGCCGATCCGCGCCTCGACCGGCTCGCCGTCGAGCTCTTGGAGCGCGCGGTGGTCGCGCTTGCAGAGGAAGCACAGGAAGAGGTCTACGACGAGGGGCTGGAGCCCGTAGGTGTCGCGCAGGTGCTCGGCCACGGGGGTCCACGCGAACGAGTCGTGATCGGCCTTCTGGAGCACGTCTTTGATGTACCGAGAGTCGAGGCGCAGCGAGGCCTTGGTCTGCCCCAGGTTCACGAGCTCGAGCGGCTGGCCCAGGCTCCTCAGCACCTTGAGCGTGGCCTCGTCGAACCCGACCGACACGTTCGTCTCGCCGGCCTGCACCATCCACTCGAGCAAGGTCTCGAGGTCCTGCTTCTTGGGCTCGGCGAGGAACGTCGGGTGCTGGGGGTAACGGCGGTCCATGAGCACCGTCGTGATGTGCTCGAGGTTCTCGGCGAGGGTCTCGCGGGGGCGGCTCGAGTCCACGTCCGAGATGAGGGCGTAGAGCTCGCCGTGGCGGATGTAGACCTCCACCAAGAGCTCGTCGAGCTGCGAGGCGAGGGACCGCTCGCGGATGCCCGCCTGCTCGAGGAGCTTCTGGCGGTCTTGCGGGCCCAGCGTGCTGGTGAGCTCTTCTTGGCCGACGTCGGAGAGCAGGTAGCGCACCGCCGCGAGCTCGGTGAGCACGCTCAGCTCGGACGGCGTCATGTGCCGCGGGAGCCAGCACACGGTGTGGAGCGCGCCCTTCTTCTTGCGCGCGTTCATGGCGCGCGTGCGGTCCTCGTCGACCGTGTGGCCGGGCTCGTCCCAGGGGTAGTCCACGAGCACCTTGAAGGCGCCCTCGGGGGGCTCGAAGTCGTCCTGCGACATCTCGCGCACGTTGCCGATCTTGAGCTGTCCGCGCCGCTTCGTGCGGCGCCAGAGGAGGTCCCAGTCGCCCTGGTTCTCGCCGCCCTCCTCGAAGCCCCTGGCCGCCGCGACGCCGAGCGCGCGCTTCAGCGCGGCCATGAAGACCTTGAACCGCTCGGAGGTGTTGTCGCACTTCGACCGGGCGCGGGTGAGCACCTCCCCCAGGCTCACGCGGCCGAGCACGTACCGCACCGTCGCGATCTTCCCGCTGCCCGCGATCTGGAGATCCGGCACGCGCTGCGCCAGCGCGAGCAGATCCGTCTCGGCCACGCGCACCTGCCCGCGGAAGGTCTCGCCGTCCACGTCGGCCGAGTTGAGCTGCACGAGCCGCTCGATGGTGAGGCCGCCCTGCTTGAGCCGCGGAGAGACCTCGGCCAGCAGCACGGTCTTGACGATTTGGTCGAGCGCGCGGAGGCGCTCCGGGCCGAGCTCCGAGCCCGGCTCCTCGGCCATGCGCAGCATGGTGGGCGCGAGGCGCGCGTAGTGCTGGTGGTGGATGTCCTGCATCTGCTCGATCTTCTTGCTCGCCTCGACCCCGGCCTCGGGGAAGATGGCCGCGAACGCCGAGCCCACCGGGAGAAACTCGCCGAGCGGCAAGTTCGGATAGTGGAGGACGAGCAGCTCGTAGAGCAGGCGCAGCGCGGAGCGCTCGCGCTGCATGAGCGACGTCACGTCCACGAGCATCTCGATGAGCGCGGGGTGGAACGGGTAGACGTCGCGGAGGTAGTCGAGATCGCCCCCCGCGAGCAGCGCCGGGAGCACCTTCTGGTGCCGCTCGGCGAGCCCGGCGATCGCGAGGCGCACGGCGGCCGGGTCCTTCGCGCGGAGCACGCGCCCGCGCACGATGTGGCGCAGCTCCACGTCCTGGAGCTTCGTGGTCTCGAAGCGCTTCAGCTGGTGGTCGATGTGCTCGTGGATCTTCGTCTCGTCGACGAGGTCCGGGTAAAACTCCTGCAGGTTCCGCTGGCGCGCGACGAACACGAAGATGGGCAGGGGGCGCTGCCCGCCGTCGTGGTCGACGATGAGGCTGAGATCGTGGATCTCACGCACGAACTCCTGGCCCGACTTCTCGGCGAGCCAGAGCAAGAACTCGTCGACCATGAGCACGACGCCGCCGAAGCCCTGCGCCTTGGCGTGCTCGGCCATGCGTCGGAGGCCCTCGCTCCACCGCGGATCGACGCCGGCGCTCGAGAAGTCGCGGCCCTTGTAGGTGAGCCACGCCCGCGCGAAGCGCTCGCGGGCCTGCACCGAGCCCTTGGCGATGCCCTCGAAGTCGCTCGCGCCGCCGACGATGCCCTCGGCCTCGAGGCGCTTCCAGACCACGTCGCCGTACTCCTTCGCCTCCCGCCGCACCTCCTCGAACAGGCCCTCCACGTCGAGGAACTCGAACGGCGCCTTCTTGCGGCGCTTCAGCGCGGCGTTGAAGCCGTCGTAGACCGCGCGGTCGAAGCCGGTGGTCTTGCCGCGGATCGAGAGCATGTGAATGCGCACGACGAGGAGCCCGGCCCTCTCGAGCCAGGCCTGGTGGTCGACGGCCTCGTGGCCCCGCTTCGCCTGGGCCTCGCGGTGCTCCGCGAACAGCGCGCCGAGCTTCTGCCACGCGGGCTGCGCGCCCTCGAGCAGGAGCGACAGCATGGTCATGAAGTGCGACTTGCCGCTGCCGAAGCTGCCGTGGATGAAGCGGCCGTACTCCTCGCCGCGGTCGAACACCTGCTTCATGGCGTCGAGGATGCCGGGCAGCTCCCGCGCCACCGCGGGGGTGACCACGTAGTCGTCGACGAGCTTCTTCACCTCGTCGCCGTCGGGATCGGCCTCGCGCAGCTTCACGACGAAGCCCATGGCGCGGATGTCCTCGGCGCGGGGGAGGTCGAAGGCTTCAGTGATGGTGGTCATGGGCGTTACCTTGAAGAAGAGAGTTCACCACGGAGACACGGAGGCACGGAGGCGAGAGGGAGATTGGGGTTCGAGAGGAGGAAGAGGTGAGAAATCGAAGAGGACTATACTAGGCGAGAAGGAGATTGTGGGTTCGAGACGCGCGTGACGCGCGACCCCTCTCGAACAAAGCCTCCCTCCCTCTCGGCTCCGTGCCTCCGTGCCTCCGTGGTGAATTCTCACTCATCGTCGCCCTCGGTCGCCTTCGTGGCCTTCTTGACCTTCGCCCCCTTCCCGCGCCCCGGAGCCGGGAACCGCGCCCTCCAGGCCTCCAGCACCTCGCGGCTCGGGCCCCCGGGGCCGACGAGGGCCGAGAGCTCCGCGCGGAGCCTCGTGGCCGCCGCCGCGTCCTGCCGCGCCACGTCGGGCAAGAGGCGCCACGCGCTGTCCAAGAGCCCCGCGCGGTCCGCCAGCGAGATCCCCGCGTCCTCCAGCTCCTCGTCCATCGCGAGCATCGCCTTCACCCGCTGAAGCGGCGTCCACCCGGCCCACCCATAGAGCGTCTCGGCGCCGGAGCGCCCCGGCACCTCCGTGAACGCCACGAAGCGCTCCTTGGGCACGTCGAGCTTGCCGCGGAGCTGCCAATATTCGGTACGCACGAAGTCCCCACTCCCGTACGCGGGCGGCACCTCGGGAGTCACCTTCTCGCCCGCGTCTTCGCGGCGCTGGTCCTCCCACGTGCGCTCCCACGCCTCACGCTTCACGAGCCCCGCGGGCTTGTACACGTGGAACCTGTGATTGGGCACCATGTCGCCCTGGAGCGCCTCGGCCACGAGCTGCGTGAGGCTGAAGTCCCGCCGCCCCGTGAGCACCTCGCACACCGCGAGCACCCGCGCGTCGTCTTGGAGCGCCGCGGAGGCCTGCTCGAGGGTGACCGGCCGCCCGCGGTCCTTCACCACGGTCTCCACTTGGTCGGCCAGCCAGAGCTCGAGAGCCTCGCGCTCCTCGGTCTCGTAGTCGGGCTTGTACCAGCGCCGCTTGAAGTTGGCCGCCTCGATGAGCGTGAGCGCCGGGTTGGCGCGCGTCCGTGCGCGCCGCGCCTCGATGCGGCTGCGTGTGCTGGCGGAGAGCGTCTTGGGGGCTTCGGTGGCGGGCTCCCACCGGTGACGCTCGAACCACACCGAGGGCGACTCGCTGGACTCCTCGCCTCGCGCGATCGTGGCGCGATTGGCCGCGTCCCGTGCGGCAAAGTCGAGACACCACGGGAGCCACGTCGGAGAGAGCGGCTCGACTTGATCGGGCGGTACGGCGTCGCTCGCCTCGTCGAGGCCATAGAGGGCATAGCAGAGCCAGTCGAGCTCTTCTTGGAGCGCGACCATGTGCTGGAAGTCGGCGTCATCGCGCTTGCGACGTGCGTCGAGCGCAGCGCGGAGCTGAGGGGCAGACTCCCACGACTCGCGGTTTCGCAAGACGGCGCTCACCCCACCCTCCGAGCGGGCGCGCGCCAAGGCGTCGAGCTTCGCGGTGTACGGGACCGCGCGTGCCGCGTCCTTCACGACGGGAAAGAGCTTGGCCTTGGTCGCGTCGAACTCGAAGAACTGCTCCCAAAGCGAGCTCTTCATCCCCTCGTTCACCCCCTGGCTGCCCTTGCAGTGAAACACCTGTTTCATCCAGAAGCACGCGGTGGACGAGTTCAGGAGGCCCAGGAGGGCGAGGTGGTCTTCCTCGGTGGCCCCGGCCGGAAGCTTGATGACCGGCGCGCTCTGCTTGAACACCTTGCCGCCCCGGTCGAGCACGAAGTGGTTGTGGGTCGCCACGAAGGCGAAGGCGATGGAGAGGGGGGTTCGGAGCTTCTCAGGATACAGCTCCTGCAGCTCGTACTTCGTGAGCCCCCGTTCAACCATAGGCGTACCGAAGCGTCGTCGATGACGCGTGCGTGGAAAGTAGGGGGTGAGATAGGCAATTTCTCTATCTACAAGTTCTGTGGGAAGGACCCGGAATTCATCGTCGTATGGGAACACGACGTCGCCCACGGGCTGAAGTGCCCAGTCTCTCACGCCTTCGCCGATCACGAGTGGGCGCGTTCGACCAACGTTGAGCCGCCTCGCTACCTCCGGCGGGATTACGTAGACGTCGTCTTCACCCGTAACGCAGGTGATCCCGACGGCGAAAGCTACGTCAGCCAGGCGTTGACCCGCCGCGGTCTCAAGTCGAGACTTCAGGTCAGCCGCGCCGCCCCCACCCAGACTCCACGGGTGTTCTGACAGTGTGTCCCTTGGGAGCTCCGCCACGCTCGCATATTCCGTCTCGAACCCCACCGTATCCCACCCGTCCACGATGCTCCGCCACACCTTCCCCTTGGCCGGGTCCTCTGGAGTCCCACTCTCCCCACGCTTGCCCATGACCGCGCGCACGGTGTCGCTCGTGGGCCTTCGGTTCCGTCCGAAGATCATGACCGTGGGCGTGCCGTGGAAGGGGATGTAGGCCTGGGAGGTGTCCACCACCAGCGTGAGGTCGAGTCCCGCGAGGATCTTCTCGATGAGCGGCTTCCCGAACTCGCGCTTCATGAAGTTATTGCTCGTGATGAGCCCGACGTACCCGTCTTTCTCGGCGAGCTGAAAACACCGCTCGGTGAAGGGCGAGGCGAGCGAATACTTCCCAGCGGCCGACACGTAGCGCCGAGTCTTACCAATCAGCTCGCGGTGGTAGGCCTTGCGCGCCTCGTCGCGTTCGAGGATGTACGGCGGGTTGGCCACCACGGCGTGGAACCTCTTCGCGAACACCTTCTTCAGCTCCGCGCGCACGTCGGACCGCGTGAGCGCCGCCCGCGGCTTCTCCTCGGCGGGGACGCCTTCGAAGAGGCCGAACTGGACCGAAGGTTTCACCTCGTCGCGTTCGATCTGCTCGAGCCCGTCGGCCCAATACACGTGCGGGTGGAACTGCGCGGCCTCGGCGAGGGTGGTCACGCCGGCGAGGTCCGCGGCGGTCATGATGAGGCGTGCGCGGGCCAGGCCACACGCGTAGTCGTTCAGATCGATGCCCACGATCCGGTCGAGGCAGGCCTGCACGAGACGAGAGGGAGATTCACCACGGAGGCACGGAGGCACGGAGGCGAGAGGTAGAGTTGGGGGTTGAGAGGGAGCCGCGCTTTCTCGAACAAAAGCTCTCTCTTCTTCCCTCCGTGCCTCCGTGCCTCCGTGGTGAATTCTCCTCTCCTCCGCGACGAGCCGTTTCAAGGCATCAATCAAGAAGTGCCCCGATCCACAGGCCGGATCGAGCACCCGCACCACCCCAGCCCCGAAGGTCTCGATGGCGGGCGTGAGCGTCCTGTCCAAGATAAACCCGCGCACGAAGTCGGGTGTCTGGCAAAGCGCGAACCGGTCTTTCACCACCGGATCGAGCTCTTGGTAGAGGTCGCCCATGAGCTCCCCTTCGAAGGTCTCGTGGGCGAAGCTCCAGGTGGCGCCGCTGTCGGCGTCCCGGTGTCGCCAGAAGGCAATGAGCCCGCGCGAGAGCTCGTCCGAAGGCAGCGCCACCTCGGCGGCTTGAGGGCTGAAGAGCTCGGGGAGCCCGCCCTCTTTGCTGGCCAAATCCCGGTAGATCCACCGCAAGAACGCGGTCTCCCCGAGGTTCGGCGCGAGGCGCTCGAAGAGCTGCTGGGACTCGGGGTCCAAGAGGCGCCCGGGCGAGAGGAGCCCGCGGTCTTCCAGGACGCGCACGTAGACCGATTTCAACACCCACAGCACCGCCGCGCGGCGTGAAAGGAGATCGGTCCACACCTCGAAGTCCTCGGCCACCTGCTCGTCGGCGTGGAGGCGCTCGGCGCGCGCGCGCTCACGGGTGCCGGCCGCGCGCATCTTGGCGCGCAGGTCGGCGGCGAGCTTGGCCACGTGGTCGCGGAGGGCGGAGGTGAGGCGGGTGCGGTCGGCTGGTTTCATAGGGGTATTGAAGAAGGAGAATTCACCACGGAGACACGGAGGCACGGAGGCGAGAGGGAGGGAGAGAGTTTTTGTTCGAGAAGGCGGGTTAGAGGACTTTTCGATGAATTCCCTGCTTGAGGGTGGGGACGTTGAAGTTGATCAAGAGGCCGACGCGCTTTTGGCTGAGGCGGAGGTAGGTTAGGAGCTGGGCCTCGTGGAGCGGGAGGACCCGTTCTACGGCTTTGAGCTCGACGACGAGGGCGTCGGCGACGACCAGGTCCATTCGATACCCGCACGTCAGGGAAGCCCCCTTGTACGAGATCGGCAGCTCGACCTGGCGAGCGAACCCCACGCCGCGCAACCCAAGCTCACAACAGAGACATTCCTCATACGCCGACTCCAAGAGCCCCGGCCCCAGCGCCTTGTGCACCTCAATCGCCGCCCCGATCACCACCCCCGTCAGCTCCTCCCCGATCAACATGCGGGCTCCTCAGAGGAGAATTCACCACGGAGGCACGGAGGCACGGAGGGAAGAACAGAGATTGTTTGTTCGAGAGAGAGACTCGTTTCTCGAACAAAAATCCTTCCTCTCGCCTCCGTGCCTCCGTGCCTCCGTGGTGAATTCTCCCTCATGGCGCCGCGAGCCCCGTCGCCAGGCCCAGCGTGGCCCCCTCCAGGTGCCACATGGCGGGCCCCTCGTTGAAGCGCGGCTGCCGGTTGTGGATCACCCCGGGGACCACGAGCACCCAGAAGCCGTGGCTCCCCGAGAGGGCCTCGTCGTAGAGCCTGCGCGGCAGGTCGAGCGCCTCGCAGAGGCCGAGCAGCGCGGTGTCGCCGAGCACGATCGCGCGGCCCGGCGCCCCGTGCTCCTCCAGGAGCCGAAAGAGCGTGGCCTCGGCCGCCTCGGTGAGGGCCTCGCGCTGCCCGACGAAGCGCTCGGCGCGCTCGAGCGCCGGCAGCTCCGCGGCGTGCTCTTCGAAGAAGGCGTCTTCGAACGAGAGGTACGTGGCGCCCGGCAGCGCCGCGGCCACCGAGCGCCCGATGGCGGCCAAACGCTCGGGCGGCACCACGAGCATGCGAAACCCACGCGTGGCGGCGGCGTCGCGCAGCCGATCGCGGAGCTCCTCGTCGGGCTGTCGCGCCACGCCGGCGCCCGTGGTGGCCGCGGCCGGCGGGGGCGGCGCGTCGGGCGCGAGCGGCGGACTGGCCACGATCGAGCGCGCGTGGCCCGGGATCACCTGGTGGCCAATCACGCGGCAGTCGAGCTCGCGGAGCAGCGCGAGGAGGTGATCGGGCTCGGGATAGGGCGTGCGCGGGCCGAAGATGCGCCTCACGCGGCGCTCGAGCTCCTCGAGATCGAGCGGATCGCGCGCCTGATCGAGCACGAACGCGAGGCTCTGGTGAGGGTCGAGCGGGCCCACGAAGAGGTGCCCGGTCTCGGCGAGGTCCACGTCCTCGCAGAGGCGCACTCCCAGCGAGAGCGGATCCCCGTCGAAATGGGGGAGAATGCCCAGGAGGGAGCGCCGCGCGGCGTCCGGCTCCGTGGGGGGCCACTGGCTCGCCACGCGCAGCACCTCGCCCGTGAAGGCGCGCAGGGTCTCGCGGTCGAAGAGGGGCCGCGCGACCACCGGCTCGGCCACGCCGTCCACCTCGAAGAGGTGCGCGCGCCCCGAGGACACGCGCACGAGGAGGCGCACGAGGCCGGCGCCGGTCACCACGCCCGCGGGCCACTCGCCCTCGAGGCGCTCCCCGAGCTCGCCGAGCCGCACGAGCCCCCCGAAGCCGTCGAGCAGGTCCTCGAGCACGCTCGCCACGCGCGCGAGCACGCCCAAGTCGAGCCGCTCGATCCCCTGCGAGAGCT
This sequence comes from Polyangiaceae bacterium, assembly GCA_035439005.1. GTDB lineage: Bacteria > Myxococcota_A > Polyangia > Polyangiales > Polyangiaceae > JAAFHV01. Next base: position 23,537 of record DAORJJ010000002.1, read on the forward strand.
CGTGGCTCACCTGCGGCTGCGTCTTGCCGAGGCTGGCGGCGATCTCCCCCTGGGTCTCGGTCGCTTGGCCGCGTGGGTTCGTGAGGCCGACGCACCGCTCGACCGCCACGCGCTGAGCGGGGCTGAGCGGCGCCGAGGCGAGGTCCCAGAGGCGGTCCAGGGTGTGCGGCTCCGCGCCCGGGGACGCGCCCGCTCGATCGCGAAGATCACGAAAGGCATGGAGCGCCTCGACCACCTGCGCGAGCCGCGTCCGCCCGATGCCGTCCACCGCGTGGAGCTCGGCGTGCGTGAGCGACGCCACGGCCCCCACCGTGGGCAGGTCGGCTTGCGTGAGCGCGGCTCGGAGCGCGGGGCTGAGCGGCAGCCTGTCGACGGGCTCGGGCGAGTCGGCGAGGTCCGGCACGAGGGACGGCTCGAGCCGCAGCACGTGGGCGCCCGAGGGCAGCGGCGCGAGCCCGCGTGCGCGCAAGAGGTGCTGGAAGGCGAGGATGTCGGAGGCCGTCTTGCTCCCGATCGCGTGGATCGCGCGCACCTGGGCCTCGGGGAGCGCGAGCAGCTCGCCCACCGCGTGGACCTGGTTTCGGGCGAGCGTCTGCACCGCGCGGCGCGAGAGGCGCGTGAGCCGGAGCGGAGTGGTGGCGTCGACCTCGTGGTCCTCGACCACGCGCGGGGCGTGCGGATCGAGGGGCGCGGGCGAGAGATCCTCCCCGAGGGCCACGAGGAGCGCGTCGCGCATGGCCCGCGCCGACGGGTAGCGCTGCTCGGCCACGGGGTGGAGGGCCTTCTTGAAGAACGCCGCGAGCCCAGGAGGCTCGATGTCGTCCTCGCGCACCTGGGGCTCCTGGCCGGGCTCGGGGACGCGCCCGTCGAACGCGTGGCGCCCCGCGTAGAGCTCGAAGAGGCAGAGCGCCGCGGCGAACCGATCGGTCGCGTGGGTCCACCGCGCGCTGGCCGGATCGCGGTACAGGGCCGTGCCGCCATACGGGGCGTCCTCGGACATCGCGGCGAGGCTGAAGTCGATGAGGACGAGCCGGCCGTCGTCCACGAGCAGGTTGTCGGGCTTGAGATCCTTGTGTGTCACGCCCCGCTGCTCGAGGTAGTCGAGCCCCGCCAGCAGGTCCTCGGCGAGGCGCCGCTGCACGTTGGGCTCCACGCGCTGGCCCGAGGTCGCGGCCTCCGCGGAGCGCTTCACGAGCCACTGGCGGAGGTTCTCGCCGCCCACGCGCTCCATCACGAGCGTGAGCCGGCCCTCGACCATCTTGGTGAGGTCAAGCACCTTGACGATCGCCCGGTCGTCGAGCCCGCTGAGCACCTGGTACTCGCCGCGCAGCGCCTCCTCGGCGACGGTCTCGGCGCGCGCGATCTTGAGGGCCCGCGTGCGCCCGCTCACGATGTGGCGGGCGGCGTACACCACGGCCATGCCGCCCTGCCCGAGCCGGCCCAGGATCTCGTAGTCGGTGCCGATGCGGGTCTTCTCTTGGAGGTTGTCGGGATCGAGCGGCGCGGCGTGGAGGGGAATGCCCGGCAGCGTGCGGGCCTCGGGATCGCGGCCCGCGCGGACGGCCGCGATGGCCTCGGCGAGCGTGGGGAACCGATCGGTCGGGCGGAGCTCGAGCATCCGCGCGACGGCCTCGTCCAGCGTGAGCCGGATGCGGGGCGCGGTGTCGCGGAGGCGACGCACGAGCCGGCCGGTCCCCATGAGGCGGCGGGTGCTGTCGAAGAGCGGCTTGCCCGTGAGCACGAGGCCGAGGAGCGCCCCCAGGCTGAACTGGTCGGACGCGGGCTCGGCCGAACTGAACGTGGTGACGACCTCGGGCGCCGCGAACACGAGGCGATCGTCCCCCACGGCCGTGTGGGCGATGGTCACGTCGGACGCGAGCTGCTTGGCGAGATCGAACCCCGTGACGCGGATCTGCTCCGGATCCGGCCGGTCTTCGACGATCACGACCTCGGGGCGCAGCAGCCGGTGCACCACCCCTTGGCGGTGCGCCTCGTCGAGGGTGTGGGCGATCTCGAGCCACAGATCGACGCGCCCGGGCAGATCGACCTTCTGCTTGCCGCGCGCATCGGCCCCGTACCGCTCGATCCACGTGGTGAGCGTGATGCCCTTGAAGTGCTCGAGGGGGAGCACGATGCCGGCCTCGTCCGAGAACGGCGGATCGGCCGTGAGGATGCCCTCGCTGCGCCCGAGCCGCCCGAGCACCTGCGCCTCCCAGCGCGCGCGCTCGGCGACGCGCTCGCGCTGCGCGTCGGTCGCCAGCGGGGGAATGCTGTAGATGCGCAGCACGCGCTCGGCGCCCGAGAGCGCGTTCTTCCCGAGCAGCTCAGAGAAGGTGTCGCTCGCGTCCAGGGTCTCGACGATCTCGTACTCGCGCACGCGGCGCACGGGCTTCGGCCCTCGCTGCTGGGCGCCGGTGAAGAGCTCGAGCAGCTCGCGCTCCGCGGCGGACGAGGGCGTGCGCGCACGGCCCCCGCTGAGGCGCTCGATGAGCTCGGGGCTCTGGAGGGCGGCGAGCAGGGTCGCGCGCGTGTGCACGCGGTCGTTGCTCGCGGGGCCACGGACCCTCGAGTCGGTGGTGGCGGAGAGAAACACGAAGCCCTCGGTCCACACCTGCCCGGCCTGGTAGGTCGTGTCGCGGAGGTGCGACTTCAAGACCTGCGCGGTCTTGCGGTTGAGCCGAAGCGGGCTAGGCCGCTTCTCGGGAGTCCACCAGTCGCTGTCGGTGCCGTGGATGGTGCCGCGGTACGACTTGATCTCCACCACGAACACCGCGTGCGGCGCGACGACGACCGCGTCGAGCTCGTAGATGACGCCGCTCCGCTCGACGAGCCACGGGTTGCCGTAGACCGTGTACGTGTCCGGGAGCCCCTCCACGAGGAAGCGAATGGCCTGGCGCTCCGCGTCGTGGGCGGGCTCACCGATGGAGACGAACTTGGCTGTCACAACGGCTCCTAGGAAAAGAGAGGGGAGAAGAATTCACCACGGAGGCACGGAGGCACGGAGGCGAGAGGAGCAGAGATTGATTGTTCGAGAGCGAGAATGCGCCTCTCTCTCCCTCTCCTCTCGAGAAAAAATCCTCTCTCTCGCCTCCGTGTCTCCGTGTCTCCGTGGTGCATTCTCGTTCTCGCTCTCAGACGAGCAGCACCGTGGCGGTCGGGAACCAGAGGGCGAGCTGGTCTTCTACTCGAAGAGCGCCGCCCTTGTCGGGGGCGAGCCCCACCACGAAGTCGAACGAGCGCTGACGGAGCGGGTGGTCCGGCCGCTTGAGGTCGTCGGGGCTCACGCGCGTCGCGAAGCCCGAGTGCGGCGCGCCGAGATCGAGCCCGACCAGCCCGGCGAGCGTGTGCTCTTGCCACGAGCCGCAGGCCACGGCGACGTTCTCCTGGAGCGTGAGCCCGGGGTGCGTGGACACGAGGTAGTGCGCGAGCTGACCGCCCGTACCGGGCAGCTCGAGGACCTTCTGGTGGGGCTTCACCACGTGCAGGTCGGAGCGCGCCATGCGGGTGGGCACGCCGAGGAGGCGCGCCTGCTCGGCGAGGTAGTCCGCGCTCGCGGAGGTGAGGTCCATGGCGGGGATCGCGGCGAGCCACGCGTCGGCGAGCGGCGCGGGGAGGGCGCCGAAGCGAACCGGGCCGAGCGCGCCGTGGATCGCCTCCGCGTCGAACGGCACGGGGTGAATGACCGCCGCGTCCTCGAACAGGAGCGCCACGAGATCCGGCGCGGTGAGGCGTCCGCGGAAGCGCGTCCACGTGTCGAGGCGGGGCTCGGTGAGGCGGGCCGGCCGACGCCCCGCGGCCTCGTCGCGAGCGAGCGCGTGAAGGAGCGCCGCGGCCCACGTGCCCGTGGGGCGGAGCTCGGCTGAGAGCGTCGAGACGTCGAGGCGAGGCATGCGCGAGGAGCCTAAGGGGTCCGGGAGGGCGAGCACAACGCAAACCGAGCCGAGACGGCCGCCGATCCCGCGCGCACCGAGCGTCGAAGGGAGAACCGAGTCGGTGATTTCCACGATGGCGCACGGGTCGCCGCTCTCGCTAACGTGGGTGAACGCTGCCCTCATCGACTCCACTGCCTAATGGGGGTTGGCGCGTGACGTGGCTTGGCGTGTGAGCGGGGTTGCGGACGGAAGGGAGCTGACGCCTAATGACCGCCATGGGGGAAGAGTTCTGGCGTGAGCTGCGCTGCGTGCACGCGCTCGGCGGCCCGACCGGCGGCCCGGGCGCCCTCTTCGCTGCGCTCCGGAGCGATCTCGCGGAGGCCCACGCGCGAGAGCACCCACGAGGCGAGGACGAGGACGTCGCGCGACTCGGCGCGGTCTGGGAAGGGCTCGTCGCGCGCGCGTTTCGCGAGGCGAACCACTTCGACGGGCTCGTGCGTGAGCTGGGCGCGGCGCTCCACACCGATCCCGCGGCGGCCAACGTCGACCTCCTCGAGCTGCTCAAGGCCGCGCGGTACGAGCCGCACCACACGCTCGTGCTCGGGGCCCTGATCGACCCGAGCCGCGCGGGCGTGCTGGGAGAGAGGCTCCTTCGGGCGCTGCTTCGGCTGGTGAGGGACGCCGGCGACGCGGAGGCCACGGAGCTGGGCCGAGTGAAGGTGTCGGTCGAGGAGGCGCGGCCGCTCCCCGGCCCCACGAGCCGCACGATCATCCCCGACCTGGTCGTCGAGCTCGGCGAGGCCCCAAGCAGGACTCTCCTCGTCCTCGAGAACAAGATTGGCACCGTCGACCACGACCAACAGCTCGATCGCTACCGCCTATGGGCCGAGGAGACGCCGGCCGCCCGGCGCTATCTAGTCTACCTGACCCCGCGCGGCTTGCCCCCAACGGCCGTCGCAGATACCCAGACCCACGGCTGGCGCTCGCTCTCGTATGCCGATCTCGCCGTCGCGTTTCGCGCCGAGCTCCGCGCCGCCGAGCCAGGCCCGTGGCGAGACGTGCTGGGGCTCTACCTCGGCACCGTGATGCGCCACGTGGTGCGCCGCCCGCTCTCCTCCCCTCTCCCCTCGACGCGGGAGGCGCGCGCCGCCCTTGTCCCGTACCTCCGCGCCGCCCTCGGCCGCTCCACCGACGAAAGCCCCCCACGATGACCCTCCCCGCCTCCCTCGCCTTCTATCTCGACCACGCCTCCGAGGTCGACGAGCTCGTCACCATGGAGAAGCCGAGCGACGTGTCCCCCGAGGACTGGCGCATGTTCCAAGACGTCTACGGCTGGGCGTGCGGTCACGTGGAGGCGATCCTCGACAAGGCGAGAGCCAGCGCGAGAGAGGCGCTGTCCTCGAGGGCGAAGACCACAGCGGGGAACACGGACGTCCGCGGAGAGTGGGACGCGTGGTGCCAGCTCAAGCCAAGGGCCCCTAGCTCGCTCCAGGGAGATCTCTACTTGGGCGTCTCGATGGGGATCGAGACGCCTGGGACCGTTGGCCAGTTCTCGCTCACACCCTATCTCGTCGTGAGTCAGGCCGAGCGGAGGGAGGGGCTTCACACAGCGCTCCGCGACGCGGGATTCAGCGAGAGTGTTCTCTCCGAAAACGTCAAGGCCATCCATCTTCGCGAAATTCCCCTGCGCAAGGACACCGACCTCGACGCGGCCATCGCCGAGTCCACCGAGTGCTTCCGCCTGCTCGCGGAGCGCTGGGAGAAGGTGTTTGGCCGGAGGTAGCGGACCTCGGCGACCCACCTCCTTCCCGTACCAAGACCACCAAGACAGGTGCCACTCGTGCAGGCCAATCTCCTCAGCATCGCCCAGCTCTTCGAGGGCCGGCTCCTTCGAGTCCCCGACTACCAGCGCGGGTACTCGTGGGAGGAGCCTCAGCTCCGCGATTTTCTCTCGGACCTCGAGCTCCTCGGCGCGAAGCAGGTCCACTACACGGGCACCGTCGTGCTCCATCGCACCGCCCACAGCGAGCCGCAAATGGACGAGGGCGGGTCCACTCACCAGACCTTCGACGTGGTCGACGGCCAGCAAAGGCTCACGACGATCGTGATGCTGCTCTGCCAGCTTCGACGGGAGCTCCAGAAGCTCGGCGGAGACTCGACGTTGCCCGAGGGGATCCGGCGCTCCTTCCTCTGGGTCAGCGCGCTTGGCACGAAGGCCCGGCTCCCGAAGCTGTCGCTCGCTGGAGACCTCGGCCACTTCTTCGAGTGCCAGGTCCTCGCCGACTCGGGCTCCACCGCGAGCCCGGCGACCAGCAGCGAAGAACGCATCGAAAACGCCCGCGTGTACCTCGAAGGGTACTGTGCAGGCCAGGCGAGCAAGCTCGGCGCCGAGTACCCCGCGTGGCTCATCGACCTCTACGCGAAGGTGTCCCAGCGCCTCCGCACCTCGCTCTTCCCCGTCGAGAGCGAGGCCGAGGTTGGAGTGATCTTCGAGGTCTTGAACAACCGCGGCAAGCCGCTCTCGGACCTCGAGAAGGTGAAGAACTACCTGCTCTACATCGCGGCGAAGGTCGACGAGTCGGGGCGCCTGGCGACCCGGGTCAACACGGTGTGGGGGCACGTCCTCCGGAACCTGATGCTCGGGCGCCTCACCCGCTCCGAGCACGAAGACCAGCTCCTCCGCGTCCACTGGCTGCTCGCGTACGACTCCAACGAGCGCAAGTGGGACGGGAGCCGGTCGATCAAGGCGAAGCTGGCGCTCCGCTCAGACTCGGCGAGCGAGCTCTACGCGGCCGTCGACGACTACCTGCTGACCCTCGAGTCGGTGGCCGAGGCCTTTGCGGACATCGAGACGCCCACGCGCGATGGGGCGTTTCGCGGCGCCTCGACGGACGAAGCCCAGCGACAAGAGATCATCCTCTGGGTCGAGCGGCTCCATCGCGTCGGCTTCGTCGCCCCGTTCCGACCGCTGCTCGCGGCGGCGCGCCGAGCGCCGAACCCGACCGGCCTCCTGCGCGTCCTCGAGGCGTGCGAGCGCTTCTCCTTCCTCGTGTATCGCGTGGCGGGGGTCCGGACGAACGCTGGGCGCAACTGGCTTCATCGCCTCGGTCACGAGGTCTTTCACGGGCGCGTCGACCTGGAGACGGCCGCGACGCGCGTCCTCGGGGCCATCGGCTGGTACATCAAGACCCGCGCGGCCTACGACCGGTTCTTCGAGCTCGATCCCGACAGCCCGCGCAGCTTCTACGAGTGGGGTGGGATTCGCTACTTCCTCTACGAGCGCGAGATCGCGCTCGCCGGGTCTCGGCAGGTCCGCCTCTCGTGGCGCCAGCTGCACGCGAAGCAGCCGAAGACGACGATTGAGCACGTCCTCCCGCAGACACCCGACGATCCGTACTGGGACACGTTCGACGCCGCGGCCCGCCGGCTCTACACGCACGATCTCGGGAATCTGTGCCTCACCGAGGACAACAGCTCCTACGGCAACAAGCCGTTCCCCGCGAAGCGCGGCGAGGCGGGGTCGCTCTCGCGGTGCTATGCCACGAGCAACTTGTTCTCGGAGCGCGCGCTGGCGCGGGCGACCGAGTGGACGCCCGAGACCGTCCTCGCGCGCCGCGCGGAGCTCGTCGCGTGGGCGAAGCAGCGCTGGCCTTGGTCCGCCGCGGAGGGCGCGGACGTGGAAGCGATCGCAGAAGAGGCGGAGACGGAAGAGGGCGCGTAGGACATGCCGGCAGTGGGCCGCTCCCGATCAACTCGCCTACACGCAAGAACGCACGGAGCCCGCCGTTGTCCGGGTCGGGCTCACCGAATGAACGTGGGCTTCTTCTTGCGGCGCGGCGTAGGCACGACGAGATCCGCCGTCTGGCTAGCCAACCGCGACGGCGCAAAAGCGCCCGCTTCGCGCTTCGCTCGGGCCTCCGGACTCGAGCGGTCCACCGGCGGCCTCGGACCCGTTTCATCCGCGGACTTGCGGGCCCCCGCGACCTTGGCTCCCCTCGAGGCTGCCGCCCGGTGCCGCGTCGCCCCGCCATCCACCTCACGAATGAGCGCGTCGTCGACGTTGTAGATCGACGCGTACCCCTTCACCGCAAAGGGCTCGACCCGCCGGGGTGCTCGGAGATGCCATTCATAGTCTCCGTCGCTCCCGGTGACCTTCCAGAAGTCAACAACGCAGATCGCGGCCCCGTAGACGAGCCTCGTCGGATCGAGACCCTCTTCCTCGCATTCGTCGTCTTGCCGCGACTTGCTCGCGACGATGAGGAGATCACCGCGGAAGTCCCGCTGCCAAGTGCGAAACTCGATCTTCTTCTTCCCGAGCGCGATGAGTTCGGCCCAGGGTTGCTTGACGGACAGTGCTCGCATCGTTCCCTCTCACGCGGTGACCGAAGGAGACCACACGTGGCCGCTCCACCGCCAGGCTCGATTGCGGGGGACAACCGGTTAGACCATACTGTGCGCCTGCTCAGCGTTGCGCTTCCGCGGTCCATGAGGCAGCCTCACGCTTCGGCGACCGGGAGACCATCGGCGACAGCCTTCGCGCGAGGCAGGCGACCTCGCCCCGATGGTGAGGCTCGGCGCCTTCGACCCTGAACCGTGGAGGGGGCGTGGACGAACTGAAGATCGCGTGGAGCCCGAGTCTCGTCGTGAAGGTGGAGCCGTCGGACGACGGCTGGAAGCCCTACGATCACCAACTGGCGGCCTGGGACGCCATGTCACGCTACTACGGTGACGAGAGGAAGAAGGCGGGCATCCTTGTGGTCCCCACCGGCGGCGGGAAGACCGCCATCGCCTCGCGCTGGCTCCTCCAGCACCACATCGCGAAGGGCGGGCGCGTGCTCTGGTTCGCGCATCGTCGAAGCCTGATTCGCCAGGCCTTCGCCACGTTCGCGAAGGCCGCCCATCTCGCGAGCCCGAAGAAGGAGCTGAGTCTCATCACGATATCGTCTGAAGACTGCAAGTGGTCCCACGTCACGAAGGAGCACGACGTCGTCTTTGCGTCGGTGCAGTCGGCGGTCCAGGAGACCAATTTCGGCTTCCTCGACCTGATGGCGACGCAGTCCACCGGTGGGCTCATGGTCGTCGTCGACGAGGCCCATCACGCGGCCGCGCCTGGGTATCGTCGGGTCTTGGGGGAACTCCAGAAGCACGGCGCCCCGCTGCTTGGGCTCTCCGCGACACCGACCCGCATGGACGACGACGACAAGAAGCGGCTCTGGAACCTCTTTGGTGGAATCATCTACGAGATCGACAAGAAGACCCTCTTCAACAAGGAAATACTCGCGACACCTACCTACAGGACCGTCAAGACCAACATCGAGTTCGAGCGCGAGTTCACAGCCGAGGATTACGCACACGTAACGAAGTTCGGAGAACTTGGCGCGAGCGTGCTCGGTAGGGTCGCGAAGCACTCCGGGCGCAACGGTCTCATCGTCAAACACTACCTCGAACACCGAGAAATCTACGGACAGACGATCGTCTTCGCAGCAGATACGCTGCACGCTCAGACGCTCGCCAAGGAGTTCAAGGCGAGCGGTGTGGATGCGGACTACGTCGACTATTCGCGGAGGGACTCGCAGGCCGTCATGGCCGAGTACCGCGATCGCGGGAAGCCGATGGTACTCGCGAACGTGGAGATGTTGACCGAAGGCTTCGACGCTCCCAAGACCCGAACGGTCTTCATCGCGCGGCCGACGCGCTCGGACGCCCTGCTCGCCCAAATGGTGGGGCGCGCGCTCCGCGGCAAGCAGGCGGGCGGCAACACCGAGGCCTTCCTGGTCACGTTCGTGGACACCTGGCAGCAGTTCGACGTACTCGACACTTCGGTCGTCGTAGGGGGTGGGGAGGTCCCCGACCAGCCGACCAAGCCACGCCCCCCAGCCGTCCTCATTCCTATCTCAGCCGAGCTCATCTACGAGGCCTACCGTCTCGTGCAGAGCAACGTGAAGGGGAGCTTCGTCGGCGTGCACCAGTGTCTGCCGTACGGTTGGTACATCTGGGAAGAGGAGTTCATAGACGACGTGCAGCGTCGTCTGGTCCTCGTCTTCGAGAACCAACGGCAGGGGTTTGAGGCGCTCGACGCCGAATACAAGAGCGCGGAGACCATCCCCTCCGACGTGAGCGAAGATCTCGCACGCGATTTGGTGCGTCGCTTCTTCGCCGACTGCACCGATCCCTTGCCGCGCTGGGCCGACGTGCAGTCCCTCCTCATGGGTCGAAAGAAGGGCTCGCCCGTCGTGTTCTACACGTTCAAGGAGAAGGAGACCTTCGACCCCGCTCTGCTGGCAAAGAAGTTCTTCGACGGCAATCTCGGTCCGCGCGAGCAAACGAGCGAGCTTCAGGCCCTTTGGGACGCCAACGGCGCCTGCCAGCTCGTCTATCGCTCGGACTTCCACGCGTTCGTCGAGGACGTGACGCGCGAGCTGACAGACCTCACCCCGGGTGCACGACGTCCACCGGCGCCACTGAAGTTCGTCGAGTCGGTTCCCAAAGGAAGGACGCGGCGGTGGCCTGCAGGGGAGCCTGGCTACTCACTCATCGAGCTCAAGGACGCCGTCCTCGAGCAGCCTCGGCACTTCCCAGAGGGGCCCCCTGTCATCAAGGAGCTTCGATACGCCGCAGAGCCCCTTCGGGGCATGTGGGGCTTCTTCCAGTTCGCCAACAAGGCGATCGTCATCAACCCAGAGCTGAACTCCCCCGATGTCCCGCGCTACGTGATGGAGTTCTTACTCTACCACGAGTTCCTCCATGCGCTCATGCCCTCCGCCGGGCACAACCGGGAGTACCGCGCCAAGGAGCGCCTCTTTGCCCCGTCTTCTGAGGCCATCGCCGATGCCGAGCGGCGCGGGCATGTGGTCGGCAAGGCGATTGACGCGTGGCGTGTGCTGGCCGAGCAGTACCTCGACACGTTCGAGTCCTATTACGAACTGCGCGTCCCCGGCAAGTCGATCGAGATGTAAGCCATGGACCTTCTTTACGATCCCGATGCCCAGAAACTGGCCTTCGTGGACGCCTGCGCTTGGGCGGACGAGATTCACATGTGCGTCGGCTGGCTCGAGCCAGGCGACGCACAGGGCCCGGCGTTTTCGGATCTCGCGCCGCACGCGGCGAAGGTGCGCCAGGCCATCGTGGGTCTGGCGCGCTTTCAGAGCTACCCGAACCTGCTCTGGCGCCTCTACCGGTCATCGGTGCTCCGGTTGGTGAGCACGGTGGACGGCTCGTTCTCGCCGAACCTCTACGTGTTTCGACGAGGCACCTCGGTGCGCACTCTGGTGGCGAGTGCCCCGTTCACGGCAAGTCGCCTCTCGAAGCCGTGCGAGTCGTTCGTCGTCTTCGAGGGTCACCAGGACCATCCGTTCTCGCTCCGAGCGCTCCAACTCTTGGACCGGTGCCGCGCGCTCGCTCACCTCCCCACGCGCGTCGAGCTCGAAGCCTACGAGCACGCGTGGGCCGAGTGCCGGAGCGGCGGTCGTCCGCCCGAGTCGCTGCTTGGGGGGGCCGTCGAAGCGTGCGATGGCGGAAGTCTTGGCGAGCTCACGGCGGTCGTCGATCCGACGCTTGTCCGTGACGCGCTAATCGCGGTTCGTGGCTCGCTGTCCCGTGGCTCGACCGTCCGGGTGGAGGCTTCCTTTCAAGCCGCCGGGCCTGTTGATGGGCCCGCCGTTCAGGGCACGCTCTGGTGGTCGGCCCTCGGCTACTGGTCGGCGCTACAGCGCTCGTCGACGGGGTACGAGCTCCACCTGGGCACCGTCGCGCCGTGGGAGGTGACGCGTCCGCGCGCGACTGTCTCGGTGAGCACTGGGGATTCGGACGGGATCCGTGACCGAATGACCGTCGCTCAAGCAGCCGACGGGAGGTCCTTCCTCGTCCACCTCCCGGTTTCCAGTGACGACTCCGACGACGCGCTCGTTCGGGAGCACGGAGCTTCGCTGCGAGCCTCGGTGCTCGGCGAGATTGGCGCGGCCGACTTCGTCCAAACCACCGCGGCCCTGCTTCAGCGTCTTCGCCGCAGGCGCACACGCACCGTGGAGATGTTCCCGTGACCGAGATCAAGCGCCCTGCCTCCGTACGTGAGCTGCTCGACCCCCTCCCGCGAGCGACGCTCATCTATCTCTGCGAGCGGCGCGGACTGCCTGTCTCGCGGGCGAACGACGACTGCCGCAGCTCGATCGCCCGGTCCTTCCGTGGCCGGCGTGATGAGCTTCTCGGCCTGCTCCGAGTGCCTGAGCTGGTCTTCTTGCTACGGTGCCCCATCCGTGACCGTGATTCGGTCTATGACCTCCCGAATGCGCACATGTACTCGAAGGTCGACCTGCTCACCCTCGCGGTCCGTGCCTTCGGCTACGCAGGGGATCTCGGTGCACCCTTTGTCGCGCGCGGGTTCGCACAGCAAGCTCAGGCGACGCCCACCTCCACGTCGACGCAGGCCCCCGTGGCGCCCGAGCCTGCGGCACCCGCCTCGCTCAACGAGGTGCCCGACGCGGCCCCCGTCTCTGGGGCGGGGAGCTCCGGCTGGAGCCGCCTCCAGCCTCTCAGTTCGCTGTACGCGAAGCTCGGTTCGGCGCCCCCCGCGGATTTCGGTCAGGAGGCGTTCGGGGCGCTCATCGAGGCGATCGAGCTTCGCGGGTTCGAGGTGGCCGCGGCGGACGGATCGACGATCACTCCCCTTCACGACGCCTTGCCGCTCGACTTCGAGGTGCGCATTCGCCACGACGCGTTCGCGGGTCCCTCATCGCTGCGCCTGGGCGCCGGCCAAGGGGCCGCGCAGAGCGGCCCGGTGGTCGAGCTGAGCGACTACGCGCGCGCCTCGATTCGCCTCGAGCTCCTGACGTGCCCGTTCGAGGCCAACCCTCCAGCCGCCGACGAGCTGAGCGCGGCGATCGATGTGGCGACCGCGGGCCTCGCGATTCGTCCCGAGGAGCGAGTTCTGCTCGCCCGTGTGGCCCGCTCGCTCGCGCGTACGCCGCGTGACCCGTTCGCCACCCTGACCAGCTTCGTGGGGCGCCTGGACGCGGAGGACGGCGAGGTGCTCCTGCGCGAGCTCGCGAGCCTTCGGCCGAGCGCCAACGACGAGCACCGCTTGCTCGTCGACCATTGGAGTGCCTTGAACGCGAGCACTCCGCGGGGGGATGAGGGGTAGCTCGACGCGCGTGGGAGCGGCGGCGGGACTCAGGCTCCTCGCGCCGCCACCCCACACGCCCTCACCCCCACCCCAGCCGCTCCTTCAGCCCATTGCACATCGCGTAGCCCACGTGCCCATCATGCTGGAGCCGCCCCACCACGATCCCCGCGCCGATCCCCTGCGCCGCCGCGAAGCTCCGAATGTTCGACTCCGAGAAGTCCTTCGCCCGCACGAAGGTCGCGTACTCGCGCGGGGCGATCAGCAGATCGCTCGCGAACTTGTTCGCCTCGGCCTCGAGCTCGGGGTGGTCGCCCCCCTTCTCGTCCACGAAGACGGTCTTCTTGGAGTGAAGCAGGAGGTGCCCCGCCTCGTGGAAAAAGCTGAACCAGAGGTGGTCGGCGGTCTTGTAGCGGAGGCTCAGCTGGATGAGCGCGCGGTCCTTCGAGAGCCACCGGGCGATGCCGCTCAGGTGGGTCTTCGGGAGCTCGGGCACGAGCGCGACGGCCACGCCGGCCGCGGCGGCGAGCGGGACCAGCTTGGGCCAGACCTCGGGGAGCGAGCTCGCGGTGAGGGCGCGCGCTTGGGCGAGGACCTTGCGGAACTTCGCCTCGTCGAAGGGGCGGCACTTGAGCGCCGCGGCCTCTCGCTCTCCGAGCCTCGCCCACGCGGAGACCGCCTCGGGCGCGGCCTTGAACGAAGGGGACCGTCGATAGGCCACCTGCATCGCGCCGAAGCGCGCCTCGTACCCCGCGATCGTGCCGACACCGAAGAAGCGGAGCAGCTTGGCCACGAGATCGCTGTCGCCGCTCGGCTCCTCGAGGTGGCCCGCGGCCACGAGCTGCTTCACCGGGAAGGTCTTGGCCCAGCCGACGTGATCGGCGAGCGAGGCGCGCTCCTCGCGCTCGGCGAGGGCGAGGCGGTACGTCGCCTCCAGGCTGAGCCAGAACGACGCCGGTCGGCCGAGCACGCGCTCGAGCTGGAGCGCCGTCTCGGGGGTGATCGCGGCCTTCGCGTGCAGGATCTCGCTGATGGTCTTTTGGGGGCGCCCGCAGCGCTCGGCCAGCTCGACCTTGCTCATCCCGAGCTCGGCCAGGTACTCCTCCAGCACCGAGCCGGGCGAGACGACGTAGTCGGGGGTGTAGACGAGGTTCGGGGCCATCAGTGGTAGTCGACGATGTCGTGGATCGTGATCGCGGTGACGAGGCGGAGCTGCGCGGCGGAGGCCCGGCCGCGCAGCGGCGTGACCGGGGTGAACACGATGCGGAACGGGTGGAGCGCGTCCACAGCGTAGTACCCCCGGAGGTCGCCCTTCAACGCGTGGCAGCGCTCCGGGGGCAGCTTGGGCACCTCCGCGAGCGTGGGCATCGCCTGGAGCACGAAGAGGCGGTGCTGGATGCGGCGCGCGTTCTCCTGGCCGTACGCGGCCTGGAGCAGCGCGGCGCTGTTGCAGACCTTCAGCAGCTTCGCGGTCTTGAAGAAGATGTCCACCTGCGCTCCGGAGCGACTCACGAGCGTACACGGGCGCGCCCGCGGCCACGAGCCTGCTTCGTGTGACCCGCTCGTGGGCGATGAGACGCCGGGCGCGCCGCCCTCACGCCGCCGCCGCCAGCACGATGCGCGCGCAGGCCTCGGCGTCCGAGCCCGCGTCGTGGTGGCGGAGGGGAATGCCCAAGAAGTCCGCGACGTGCCGGAGCGTCGTCGGCCGGAGTCCCCAGGTGGCCCGCGCGAGCCGCACCGTGCACCTGAACGGCAGGTGCGGCAGGGCGATGCGGTACTGGCGGGCGGTGGCGCGGAGGACGCTCGCGTCGAACGGGGCGTTGTGCGCGGCCACGAAGTCGACCCCCTCGAAGAAGGGCGCCATGAGCGGCCACACCTCGGCGAACGTGGGCGACGAGCGGACCATCGCCCAGTCGATGCCGTGCAAGTACGTGAACGTGAAGAGCCGGAACGGCGGCCGAATGAGGTGAGTCGCGCGGCGCACGACGCGGCCCTGCTCCACGCGCACGAGGCCCACCGCGCACGCGCTGTTGCGGTACGTGTTGGCCGTCTCGAAGTCGAGCGCCGTGAACGTCGGGCCGCGCCGGCGAGGGCAAAGTGCAGTGGGCGCCTTGACGAACAAAGTCATAACCCATAAGGTTACGCATTCTTGTCGCAAGTCAAGGCGCGTGATCACCCGTCGAGTTTGGAGCCCCTCACCCCGTTCAACCTCGCCCGGCCGGCGTGACCCGAAGCTCCTGAAGGGCACGTGTGAGAGCACCGAAGAGGTGGATGGCGACCCACCAGCGCGCGCGCGGTGCTCGGGTGACCTACGGGCTCGGCGAGGGTGGGCCCGACGATCCGCCAGGGCGCGCGCGGTGCGCGGGCTCGCCGCGGTTCAGCCCCGACCTCGGCTCGCCTGCTTGAACGCAGCCTCCTGTAGCTGCACCACCAGCTCGGCGCGGAACCGGTCGAGCGCGACCGGGTCCACGGCGCCCGGGAGCGCGGCCCCAGGACCGATCTTGATCTGGTCGAGGATCCACGCGACCGTCGCGGCGTCGGCGCTGGCGTCCTTGCTCGAGGCGTCGGCGAGCGCGGACTCGATCGAGATCCCTGCGTCCAGGAGGTCGCGGAGGTCGACCAGGTCCTTGATCTCCGCACGGCCGAGGAGCGCGCTGATCTTGTTGGCCGCGATCTCGCGCATGGTGTCGATCCGGATCCGTCCTCGGGCCGGCTTGTCCACGTCGAGCATCGGCGCGCGATCGACCACGAGGTCGACTACGCAGGACTCCTCCCCCCGGCGCGCGAGGAGCCTGCGAAACTCGGGGAATGTCTTCACGGCCTCCGTCGTGCCCCCGAGCGAAATGGCCGCCGCGGAGAGCGCCCGGGCCGCGTCATCGAGCGACGCGCCCGGCGGAGCGAACAGATCGAGATCGTCGGTCGTGCGGTGGCCGAGGTAAAAGCCCGACAGCGCCGCGCCCCCCGTGAGGAAGAACCCCTCCTGTCGCTCGAAGAACGCGACGAGCAGGTCGCGCTGCAGCGCCGTGAGCTTGCTACGAGGCGAGAAGTCCACGCGCTCGCCACCCTTCGAGGAGGAACTCCCAGAACGCGCGCGAGCGTCCTAGGTGGCGGCGGATCCACGACCAGTCACGGACGACCTCCTCGAGAGACACGTACCGCCAGACGTCCGCGAACCGCGCCTCGCGCATGACCCGCGCCTGCCACTGCGCGCGGATCTGCGGATCGGACGCGCGTAGCCGCTCGCGCAGGTCCGCCTCCGACACGTCCAGATCCCAGAGGAAGTAGGGGCGGTCCTTCACACCCGGATCGTGGCGCACGCGCCAGGTGGGGTCAAGCTCGCCCCAGCGCGGCGCACGACGCGGCCCACCCGCACGAGCCCCACCGCGCACGCGCTGTTGCGGTACGTGTTGGCGGTCTCGAAGTCGAGCGCCGTGAACGTCGGCCCGCGCCGGCGACGGCAAAGTGGAGTGGGCGCCTTGACGAACAAGGTCATAACCCATAGGGTTATGCGTTCCTGTCACAAGTCAAGGCGCGCGATCACCCGTAGAGTCCTCTCTCCCACTCGGAGCCCCATGCCCACCGCCCCCCGCGCCCCGAGCGGCGCCGCCCAACGCCTCGTCGCGCTCGCCGCGGGCGCCCCGAGCCGCCGCCCCAACGTGCGCTCCCTCGCCATGTTCGCGGCGAACAGCACGTGTCGCCTCGCGACGCTCGGCTTCGCGGCGCGCGTCGACTTCGACGCGCTCCTCTCGGGCACACGCTACGCGGCGCCGTATGGCCAGTCGCCCTTCGCGTTTCGCCGCGGCAACCGCTTCGAGGAGCGCCTCCGGCAGGACGGCCACGCGCCCATGCTCGCGCTGCTCGGTGAGGCGCTGGGGTACGACGTCGCGAGCGCGCGCGTCGAGAACCTGCGCGAGGGGTTCGGGCGCGGGCCGAACGTCATGCCGGCGCGGGCCGAGCGCACGGCCCTGCTCGTCGGCGACATCCTCGCGGGCAAGCGACGCGCGCCGAACCTCCTCGACGGCGCCGTGCTCGGCCGCGTCGTCGGCGGGCAGGCGGCGTATTTCGAGGCCGACGCCGTCGCGGCGCGCTTCGAGGCGCCCATCCACGCAGGCGAGATCAAATCGTTCCCCACGGTGGACGGCCAGGCCGATCCCGACAAGGTCGGCGCCGCCATCGCGCAGATCGCGATTTACATCTTGCTCCTGCGGGAGCTGGTCGAGCGCACCGGCGGCGATCCGGCGGTCGTCTCGGGAGACGCGCTGTTGATCACCGCCAAGAACACCGGGCTCCAGCCCACGATCACCGTGAAGCCCGTCGGGCGCGAGGTCGACCGCGCGCGCCGCATCCTGGACGAGGCGCCCAGCGTGGACGACCTCGCGAGCTCACTCCCCGCGAAGGTCCCGAGCTTCGTGGAGGTCTACAAGGGCGAAGAGAGCCAGAGGGTCGAGGCCGCGCACCAGCTCGCCGAGCAGGTCGGCACGAACTACCGCCCTGATTGCCTGTCTTCCTGCGGGTTCTCCCGCCTCTGCCGCGATCGGGCGCAGTCGGCCGGGAGCCCTTGCCGCGTGGGTCCTCAGCTCCTGCGCCTCCTCCCGAGCGTCGACTCGCTCGACCGGGCCGCCGCGCTCGCCGAGGGCTCACCGCCAGCGCCGCACGAGCGCTCGGTGGCCGAGCAGCTCACGCGCGCCGCCCGCTATCGCGCGCTCCTCGCCCCCGACTCCGCGCCCTCCCGCACACCGAAGAAGAAGGGCCGCTCATGAGCTATTTCAACGCCCTGCTCGTCGCCGAGGCCCGCAAGCACGGCCGCGCCCAGCGCTCCGCGCAGCTTCGTCACCGCCACCTCGCGACTCGGCCCCTCGGGATGGTGCTCTGGCAGCTCGGCGCCGAGCCGTTCACCGCGGCGGCGGTCGCCTGGGGCTTCGGCCCCAAGGAGCGCTCGCTCGTCGTCCCCGGCGAGCCGCGGGACCGCGAGCTCGCCTTCCGCGCGCTCACGACCGTGGCGCGCTCGTTCAACGCGTGGTTCGAGGGCGAGCGGGACGAGCCGCCCCAGGTCGTCGTGCCCAATCGCGGCAACCTGACCCTCCTCGGGCGACTCGGCCGGAGGCTCGCGTACCTCCCCACCGACGGGGCCACTCCCGCGGAGCCCGACCTCGTCCGGTTCGGGCGACACCTCAAATGGCTCTACGATCGCGCGCGGTATCCGGGCCAGCAGCTCGTCGTGGTGCTGACCGAGCTCCTCTCCTCGCACTGGACGAGCGAGCTCTCTCCCGCGGAGGCGCAGCACCTCCCGGCGATCGACGCGGCCATCGAGCCCCCGCGCGGCGCGACTGGGCACGAGGCCGCCTTCGCGGCCGAGTCCGTGGAGATCGGGCCGCTCCCCAGCGCGGCGGACGACGATCGCGTGGACCTGCTCGTGCGGAAGTTCAACGCGGGCCGCGGTCGTCGCACGGAGGAGCGAGTCGTCGCCCCGCTCCGCGAGCCCATCGAGGCGCACTACACGAAGCTCGTCGAGCGCGGCTGGCCGCTCGTGTGGCGGTGCCTCGAGCGCGAGCGACGCTACGCGCCCGCCGCGCACGTGGACCGGCGGTGGCAGCGGGACGTCGCGGACCTCGACCGCCACCTCGAGTGGGCCGTGACGAAGGGCGGCGGCTACCGCACGCGGCAGTCGCACGAGCAGGCGGCCCGCACGCTCCAAGACTGGGAGACCGCGTATGCCAAGCTCGTGGCCGAGGAGGCGGTCGACGATCCGCTCCGCATGGTCCCGTATCTGCTGAAGAACGAGGCGATCGCGGGGCAGGTGCGCGCGGTCAATCTCGACCACAAGGAGCACACCGGAAAGAGCTGGGTGCGCCGGGCACGCATCGAGCTCGAGGTGCCCGAGCGGTGCACGATCCCGCTGCAGAAAGAGCTCTACTGGACCCAGGCGGCCGACGGCCGCGAGTACCGGGTCACGGCCGTGCGAGCCGCACGAGACAAGACGCTCGTGACCCTGACTCATCAGACGAGCTGGGACGTCGAGCGCCCTGAGCCCGGCTCGTTCGCGGTGTTCTCGGTGCACACGACGAAGCCTCCCGAGTTCTTCAAGAGCCCCCAGGAGGTCCCGTGGACGCACCGGCGACCCGTCGAGCACAGCGCGCCCCTCGACGGCGCGACCGACGAGGGGAGGTGGGAATGAGCACCATGAACAAGGCGGTAGTCACGGAGGCGGAGGCGACCGTCTCGAGCGCCATCCGCGACCTCCTGACCGCCAAGCACGAGCAGGCGGTCATCGGCGTGGCGCCGGCGGGCGCAGGGAAGTCGTACGCGATCGGCACCGCGGTGCTCGCGTGCCGCGAGGCGAAGCTCCGCGTGGCGGTCGCGACGCCCACCAACGAGCAGGCCTTCGCGCTGGTCTCGAACCTGGCCGACCGGGCGGGGAAGGAGCGCGTGACCTTCGTGCCCTCCTCCGCGGTCACCCTCCCGACGGAGCACGCCAGGAAGAACCTCGACGTGCGCAAGGTGAAGGACGTGGGCGGCGATCCCATCGTCGTCGGCACTCTCTCCAAGTTCGGCTTCGCCGTGGCGGACGGCAGCCTCCCCGCCTTCGACGTGCTCTTGATCGACGAGGCCTACCAGGCGAACGCGTACCAGTACTACTCCATCGCCGGCCTCGCCCCGCGGCACCTCCTGCTCGGCGACAGCGGGCAGCTCGCGCCGTTCTCCACCGCGCCGGAGGGCGAGCGGTGGCGCGGCCTCGACGAGGACCCGCTGCTCACCGCCGTCGAGGTCCTGCAGCGAAACCACCCGTCGACCCGAACGCACAAACTGCCCATCACGCGGCGGCTCGACCCGCGCGCGCTGCCCGTGGCGCGGGCGTTCTACCCAGGGCACGCGTTCGCGTCTGCCGTGAACCCGGGAGTTCGCACGATGACCCTCCGCCCCGCGACTGGCAAGAAGGGCGCGCGCGTGGAGGACCGCGCCCTCGAGCACGCGAGCCTCCACGGCTGGGCGCACCTCGAGCTCCCGGCCGCGGCTGTGGTGTCGGCGGACGAGGAGACCCTCGACCTCATCGTCACGCTCACGCGCCGCCTGCTGCAGCGCGCGCCCGAGGTGCGGTGCGAGCGCAAGAAGCCCCCCGTGGCGCTCCGCGAGGCGGACGTCGCGGTGGCCGTGAGCCACAACGACCAGAAGAACGCGCTGCGCGCGCGGCTCGCCGACGAGGGGCTAGGGGAGGTGGTGGTCAACACCGCCAACAAGCTCCAGGGGCTGACGTTCGAGGTCGTGATCGCGTGGCATCCCCTCGCGGGGCTCCTCGACGCCGACGCGTTCCACCTCGACCCCGGGCGCCTGTGCGTGATGCTCACGCGGCATCGCCACGCGTGTATCGTCGTGGGGCGGGCAGGGGACAGGGAGCTCGTCTGTGGCATCCCGCCCGCGACCCCCTCGTACGTGGGCTGGGACTCAAACCCCGCGCTGGACGGCTGGTACGTCCACGAGGGCGTGTTTCGGGCGCTGGAAGAACACAGGATGAGCGTGGGGTGAGGGGCGTGAGCATCCCCTCACTCCGTTACGCGAAATACCGCTGCATGAAGGCGGTCGCGGTCTCATCCGGGAGGACCCCCGGCGTCCCCACCAGGTCCTCCAACGTCCTCGCCTCGAACGTGGCTCCGTCCCGCAAGAGCTCGCGATACCTCGCCGCCGCCGCGGCGAAGCTCGGGTTCCCCTCGGGATAGGCCAACACGAAGCGCCCCCACGTCCAGCGCTTCGACGGGTGCTGGAGCATCGCGAGCACGAGCAGGTGATCGAGCCAGATCTGCTGCAGATCCGTGCCCACGATTCGCTCGCGCCATCCCTCCGAGAAGACCCCGGAGCGCTCGGTGACCTCGGCGTACCGCGCGAGCGCGGCGGCCTTCGGGGCGGGCTCCGCGATCGCGTGCTCGTGGTACTTGGTCTCGACCCCCACGATGGCGCGCTGCTCGCTGCCCGTGGTGAGCTCGAACGCTGCGTCGAACGCGCTCTGGTTGCCGAGGAAGGAAGGGTCACGCCGTCCCGGGGAGTGCTCGAAGCGCACCTCGACGTCGCCAAGCGGAGCGTCCGGCCACCACGCCCGCACGGCGCGCGTCGCCGCCTCGCGAGAGCCGGCGAGATCGCCGAAGAGGTTGAAGCACAGCGGCATCGACGAGAGCAGATCCGCCCAGAGTCGGTCCTCGCCGATCATCTGGTGGGGCTCGGGCGTCGCGATGCGGGCACGCACCGCCGCGAGGGCGCCCGGCGTGAGGAAGTTCGCCCCGGTGGCGCGTGCGAACTCGAGCTCGAGCCGACTCCCCACCGGAGTCGCCGCGGGACCCCCGGGATACGGGTGGGCTCCGATCGGGTGTCCTCGCGCCTCACGCCACCGCGCCTGTCCCGAGCGGGCGCGCTGCTTCCACGCGGTGGTCGCTGGGTCACGGGAGACGCGATCGACCGCGAAGGTGCAGTGCGCGGGCGCGGTCCTCGAGTCGTGGGGCGTGTCAGTCACTTGTCTCTCCTGAGGCCCATGGCTTCGCCGTGGCCGCGGCGGCGTCTCGAGGGTGGACGCGCCGCGAGAGTACCCTGCAACACTCCTCAGTGTCGGGTCTCCTGCAAAACGGCGCTCTTTTTCGGCGTGCCACTCCCCAGGCGCCGCTCTACGATCGCCCGATGTCGACCCAAGTCTCCACTCCGAGCTTCGTCCCGCCGACCCCGCTGGTCGAGTCGATCCGCGCCGGGCGCTGCGTGGCGTTCGTAGGCGCGGGCTTCGCGGCGCCAACGATCCCAGGCTGGCATGGGCTGCTCACGCAGCTCGCCGCGAGGGTCGCGGATCCGGCCGACAGCAGCCGAATCAAGGAGTGGCTCGGGCCAAGCGCCGATAAGCTGACGTCGCGCGACTTCGAAGGCCTCGGCGAGGAGCTGAAGGCCGCGCTCGGCTCGGAGGCCGAGTTTCGCGTGCATCTCCGCGAGGTGCTCTCCGTGACGCCGAGCCCGGGCACGGTGAAGCGCCTCGAGCTGCTCCGCGCCATCCCCTTCCACTGCGTCCTCACGACGAACTTCGATGAGCTCCTCGGACAGGCCTCGCTCCCCGACGCGGAGACGTTCGCCGGCTTGCTCACCGCCGAGACCCGCGAGTGGTGGCACCACGAGTTCTGGGACCGGGGCGAGCGGCAGGCCCACTGGGACAAACGCCTCATCGCGCTCCACGGGCGGGCCGCGGCCCGGCGCGGAGAGCTCGTGTTCACGACGCGGAGCTACCGGCGCCTGCTCCACGAGGTGCCGGCGTATCGCGCCTTTCTGCGCACGCTCTTCGCCACGCGCAACGTGCTCTTCTTGGGCTTCTCGTTCACCGACGCGTACATCAACGAGCTGCGGTCCGAGATCCTCGCCATGATCGGGGTCGAGGGCGCGGGCCGGGGGCTGACCGACTACGCGATCCTGGAGGACGTGCCGCCCGCGCTCGCCAGTCACCTCGAGAAGCGCGACGCGCTCCACCCGCTCAGCTTCTCGACGAAGGGGGCGAAGACGAAGAACTTCGATGGGTTCGACCGCTGGCTCGAGGCCATTCACGACGCCACCGCGCCGCGCGAGTCGCTGCGCGCGAAGCTCCAGGGGAAGCGCATCCTCTGGTGCGATCCCGCGCGACAGCGAAACGCGCCGGGGAAGGAGATCCTCCGCGGCGCGCGGTCCGACGGGGTGTTCGTCGAGGAGGTCGAGACCGTCGAGCAGGCCGTCGCCGCGTTGGAGCGGTCGGGAGCGACTCCCTACGATCTCGTGATCACGCGGTGGGGACACCGCGCGCCCGGCGCGTCGGACGCGCTCGAGCTGCTCGAGCGGCTCGCGCACGGGCCGCGCCCGCCCGTCGTCGTCTTCGCCTCGGGGAAGCAGCGCGAGGTGAACCGACCGCTCGCGCTCCGGCGCGGGGCGCTCGCGTACACGGACACATGGAGCGAGCTCTTCAAGACCCTCGAGCGCCTCCTCACGGACGGGGACAGGCGCGGGTGAGAAGCGAATCGGGCCGGGACGTGCCGCCGGCCCTCACGGCCCGCTCGGGGGCTCCGCTGCGCGCGCGGCCGCATCGACGCGGCCGCGGGCCGCTCCGCTCGGCTCGGGACGCTGCTAACCCACTGTAAGTGCACGGGAAGGGACTCGAACCCTCACGCCTCGCGGCGGCGGAACCTAAATCCGCTGCGTCTGCCATTTCGCCACCCGTGCGACCTGGGGAGCCTACCCCATTCCTCGGCGGCGCGCCTCGGCGCGCGCCACGGTGCCGGGCGCGGTCGTCAGGGAAGATCCTCGGCTCGGGTCCGTAAGAAGGCGCGCAACCCCGCACCGAAACCCCCTCGAGAAGAGATCATGCGTTCCTGCCTGCTCCGCGCCCTCCCGCTCCTCGCCTTCCTCAGCGTCTCCGCCACCCTCGCCGGCTGCGCCGCCGAGACCGAGACCGACGCCGACACCACCGAAGAGGAGCTCCGCGCGCTCACTGGGCCCGAGGTCGTCGGGACCCTCGCCGCGGGCGAGACGAAGCAGGTGGACTATACACGCAAGCCCACCTACCGCGCGCTCCGCATGGAGCTCGCCGCGGGCCAGACCGTCGACCTCTGGGTGCGCTCGGCCTCCGGCGGCGACGCCCGCGCGTGGCTGCTCGGCTCCACGTTCTCCACGCTCGCGTCGAACAGCGACGCGAGCGCGACCGACACGAGCGCGCACATCAACCGCACCGTGAAGAAGGCGGGCACCTACTACCTGGCCTTCCGCGACGAGAAGTACAAGGACGCGCGCTTCGAGGTCTCGTGGGACGCGCCGGTGCCGCCGCCGCCGCCGCCGCCGCCGCCGCCGCCGCCTCCTGCGAACGCCTGCGCGACCGACGCCGAGTGCGGCGGCGGACAGGCCATGTGCTTCATCGATCGCTGCGTCACCGTCAGCGAGGAGTCGCGCCGCGTCGACACGCTCGACGCCGGCGTCAGCGCCGCGTACGCCACGAACGGCGAGCTGCGGGTCGCCTACAAGGCCTACACGCTCGGCTCGTCGGTCTCGTACAGCTTCTTCACCGGGCCCTGGAGCGGCTCCGGCGGCGTGGGCAGCATCGGCTCGTCGTCCGGCACGCGCTGGTCGTTCGAGCGCAACCCCGGCCTCGATCCCGAGTTCGCGCTCTCGTATGCCCACTACAACGGCGACGGCATCGGATATGGCAGCGCGGGCGGCCCGAGCCTCGGCTACCACGAGACGATCGGCGCCTTCGCCGTCGGCCGCAACGCGGCGGGCGTCCGCTTCGCGGCCCTCGTCGGCAACAAGAAAGAGGTCAACAGCGGCAACACGACGTGCAACCTCTACTTCGCGTCCGCGCCTCCGGGCGGCTCGTGGTCGGCGCCGCAGATCATCGCGCCCTGCTCGAGCTGGGACGTGCGCTCGCTCGCCATCCACCCGCGCAAGGACGGCTCCGCCGACATCCTCTCCGCCCGCGAGTTCGGCGGCATCGCCCTCTACCGCCGGCAGAACCCCATCGACCCGTGGACCACCACCGTGCTCGTCCCGGCCACGAACACCCAGGGCCGAAGCGCCTTCACCTTCGCGCACGGCGGCGACGGCACGACCCACCTCGTGGCGCAGACCTACGTCTTCACGAGCGATCTCTCGTACGGAGACTACACGGGCACCTACATGGAGCTCGGCGACGAGGGCGTGCGCCGGTCGATCGGCCTCGGCACGTACCCCACGCAGGTCTACCTCCCGTTCCCCACGGTCGACCTCGACGGCGCGGGCAACGTGTGGATCCAGAAGCGCCCGCGCGCCACGTTCGACACGGCGTCGGTCGTGCGCATCGACCCCACGGGCAAGGTCGCCGAGCGCTCGCTCGGCCGCGTGGCGACCGGCTCGTGGCCGCACTCGTCGCTCGCGGTCTCGGCCGCCGGGGAGCTGTCGCTCGTGCACGTCGCCGACTCGCGCAACGTGAGCCTCCGCCGCTTCACGCCGCGCCCCTGACGGGCCCGCCGGCGAGGGGCGGGAACCTTCGAGGCCGGGGCGTGTCGAACGCCCCCATGCCCCGCGCACCCCGCCTCCTCGCCGCGCTCGGTCTCCTCGGTGTCCTCGCGGCCTCCGCGCTGACGCCCCGCGCAGC
>DAORJJ010000003.1:0-48142 GCA_035439005.1 Polyangiaceae bacterium
TCCGCGAGGGCGGGCGCACGGTCGGCGCCGGCATCGTCACCAAGATTCTGGAGTAATCATGGCCTCCACCACAACCATTCGTATCCGCCTTCGGGCCTTCGATCACCAGCTCCTCGACAAGTCGGCCACCGACATTGTCGAGACCGCGAAGCGCACCGGCGCCCGCGTCGCCGGCCCGATCCCGCTCCCCACTCACATCTCGCGCTACACGGTCCTCCGCGGACCGCACGTCGACAAGAAGTCGCGTGAGCAGTTCGAGATCCGAACCCACAAGCGTCTGCTCGACATTCTCGACCCCACGCAGCAGACGTTGGACGCCCTGATGAAGCTCGATTTGTCCGCTGGGGTGGACGTCGAGATCAAGACGCCTCGCTGACGAGGGAGGTGAGCCATGGCAACCATCGACGTATTCAACATGAAGCGCGAAAAAGTCGGCGAGCTCGTGCTCTCCGACGAGGTCTTCGCGGCCGAAGTCAAAGAACACCTCTTCTACGAGGTCGTGAAGGCGCAGCTCGCCTCGCGGCGCCAGGGCACCGCGGCGGCGAAGAACCGCTCGGCTGTCTCGGGCAGCACGAAGAAGATGTACAAGCAGAAGGGCACGGGCAACGCTCGCCACGGCTCGAAGCGCGCGCCGATCTACGTCGGCGGCGGCCGGGCCCACCCGCCGCGCCCGCGCGACTGGAGCTACAGGCCCCCGCAGAAGGTGCGCGTCGGCGCGCTCCGCTCGGCGCTCTCGAAGCTCCACAAAGAAGGCCGCCTCGTCGTGGTCGACGCGTTCGAGCTCGCCGAGGTGAAGACCAAGGGTCTGCTCAGCGCCCTCGCCACGCTGCAGAGCGCGAAGAAGGCCCTCGTGGTCGACGCGAGCACGAACGAGAAGCTCAAGCTCTCGATCCGCAACGCGGCCGATCACCTCTTCCTGCCCCCCGAGGGCGTGAACGTCTACGACCTCCTCCGCCACGACACGCTCGTCGTCTCGAAGAGCGCGGCGAAGGCGCTCGAGGAGCGATGCCTCGGCAAGGGCAAAGCCACGAACGGCGGTGACAAATGAGCCTTTCCCCTGAGAACGTCATCCTTCGCCCGATCGCCCTCACCGAGAAGGCCTCGATGCTCCGCAACGCGAGCAACCAGGTCATCTTCGAGGTCGCGCGCAACGCGAACAAGGTGCAAATCCGCGACGCGGTGCAGACCCTGTTCAACGTCAAGGTCGAGTCCGTCAACACGCTGGTCATGCGCGGCAAAGACCGCCGCATGGGCCGCGGCTACGGCAAAATGCAGAACTGGAAGAAGGCCTTCGTGACGCTCAAGGCGGGCGACTCGATCGACTTCTACGCCGAGGCTTCGGAGTAAAGCGATGGGTATCAAAGCGTTCAAGCCGACGTCGCCCGCACGTCGCTACTACTCGGTCTCCGACTTCAAGGAGATCACCCCCGGCAAGAAGCCCGAGAAGAAGCTCCTCGAGCACCAGACCAGCTCCGGCGGTCGCAACGCTCACGGGCGCATCACCTCGCGCTTCCGCGGCGGTGGCCACAAGCAGCGCTACCGCATCCTCGACTGGAAGCGCGAGAAGATCGGCGTCCCAGCGAAGGTCGCCTCGATCGAGTACGACCCCAACCGCACCGCGCGCATCGCGCTGCTCCACTACGCCGACGGCGAGAAGAGCTACATCCTCGCGCCGGACGGCCTGAAGGAGGGCGACTCGGTCGTCTCGAGCCGCAACGCCGACATCAAGCCCGGCAACTCCATGCCGCTCCGCTTCATCCCCCTCGGCACCACGATCCACAACATCGAGATGCGCAAGGGCAAGGGCGGGCAGCTCGTCCGCTCGGCGGGCGCCGCGTGCGTCCTCATGGCGAAGGACGGCCTGTACGCGCAGATTCGTCTGCCCTCGGGCGAGATCCGGCTCATCCACCAGGACTGCCGCGCCACCATCGGCCAGGTGTCCAACCTCGAGCACGCGAACATCAGCCTCGGCAAGGCGGGCCGCTCGCGCTGGCTCGGTCGCCGCCCGCACAACCGCGGCGTCACCATGAACCCGGTCGACCACCCGATGGGCGGCGGCGAGGGTCGCACCTCGGGCGGCCGTCACCCGTGCTCGCCGTGGGGTCAGCTCTCCAAGGGTCTCAAGACCCGCAACAACAAGCGCACGGACAACATGATCGTCAAGCGCCGGGGCCAGAAGGGTTAAGTCATGCCGCGTTCAGTCAAGAAGGGCGCCTTCGTCGACGGTCACCTCGCCGAGAAGATCGCCGCCGCCTCCGCCGCTCAGTCGAAGAAGGTCATCAAGACCTGGTCTCGGCGCAGCACCATCACCCCCGACTCGATCGGCCTCACGTTCGCGGTGCACAACGGGCGCAAGTTCGTGCCCGTGTTCGTCACCGAGAACATGGTCGGCCACAAGCTCGGGGAGTTCGCCCCGACGCGCACGTTCCACGGTCACTCCGGGGACAAGAAGGCCAAGGTCAAGGGGCGCTGAGCCCTCGAGCCTGGCTGTAGGCGCCTGGCCGCTCGTCGGCCGGCCCAGCAGCACCCACGGCACCCGCGGAGCGCTCCGCGGGTGTGCGTGTTTTGTGCGGAGGTCTCGTGCACGCCGATCCCTCGAGCCGCTCGCGCCTCCGCCCGGGCGCGCGCGCGAGCTTCCCCGACGACACGCTCTTTCATCGGGTCGCGCGCGTCGTCTGCGACGCCGGGTGCCTGCCGCGAAAGGAGCTCTACGAGGCCTGGGAGGTCGCTCGCCGCGCGCGTCGGCGCTGGCGCGGTGGCCGCGTCGTGGACCTCGCCTGCGGCCACGGGCTGCTCGCGCTGCTCATGCTCGTGCTCGACGACAGCTCGCCGATGGCCCTCGCCGTCGACCGCCGGCTGCCCCCGAGCGCCTCGCGGCTGCGCGGCGCGTTCTACGCCGCGTGGCCACGGCTGGAGGGCCGCGTCGAGCTCGTGGAGGGGGAGCTGGGCGCCGTCACGCTCGCCTCGGACGACGTCGTCGTGGCGGCCCACGCGTGCGGCGCGCTCACCGACCGCGTGC
The DNA here is from genome assembly GCA_035439005.1 of Polyangiaceae bacterium. Taxonomy (GTDB): domain Bacteria; phylum Myxococcota_A; class Polyangia; order Polyangiales; family Polyangiaceae; genus JAAFHV01. Next base: position 3,020 of record DAORJJ010000003.1, read on the forward strand.
TCGACGCCGCGCTCGCCGCGCGGGCGCGCGTCGCGGTGCTCCCATGCTGTCACGACGTCGCGACGTGCGACGCAGGGGGCCTGGAGGGGTGGCTCGAGAGCGGGCTCGCGATCGACGTCACGCGCGCGGCGAGGCTCTCGGCCGCCGAGTACCGCGTGCGCACGCAGCGCATCCCCGCCGCGATCACGCCCAAGAACCGCCTGCTCCTCGGCGAGCCGCGCGGACGCCTCGCCCACGATCGTCACGCGACATGAAATCAGCCGTTCGCGAACGCTCGCGGTTGGTCTATCCTTTCGGGGCTCCTGTTTCCGCACCCTGACCTCCGCATGCCCCCCATCGCACCACAGAAATGAGCTCGACGCGGCCCGAGGTGAACCGTCCCGCGCTCCTGTTCCTGCACGGGTTTTCGCTGGACCACCGCATGTGGCGTCGGCAGGTCGAGGCCTTGCACCCGGAGTACCGGGTCATCACGGTCGATCTGCCCGGGTTCGGCCCGCAGGCGCGCGACTGCGGCCTCGTCTCGCCGGCGGAGCAGGTCGAGCGCGCCCTCGACCGCGCGGGCGTGATGAAGGCGCACGTCATCGGCCACTCGGTCGGGGCCGCGGTCGCGGTCGACTTCGCCTTCTTGCACCCGCGCCGGGTCACCTCGCTCACCCTCGCGGGCCCGCTCATGCTCGGGCGGCGCACGGGCATCGAGGCGTGGGGCCGCTGCGTCAGCCTCGCGAACGAGGGCGACGTGCACACGGCGCTCGACGTGTGGCTGGACGACCCCCTCTACGAGGGGCTCCGGCGCCACGACGAGCTCTTCGAGGAAGTGCGCAACATCGTTCTGGATTACGGCGCCGCGCACTGGCTCGGGCGGGTCACCAACCGGTGGTCGGATCCCGACCCCTTCCCGCGGCTCGAGGAGCTCCCTCACCCGGCGCTCGTCGTCACCGGTTCGCTCGAGATCCCGAGCTTCAAGGCCATGGCCGACGCGTACGTCAAGGGGCTCCCGTCGGCGCGCCGCGAGGAGCTCGAGGACGTGGGCCACCTCGTGAACATCGAGGCGGCGGAGGCCTTCAACGACCACCTCCGCGACTTCGTTCGGCACGTCGAGAAGGGCTAACGCCCCGGACTCCGCGCGCGACGCCTCGACCGGGGCTCGCTAGGGCTCGAGGGTCTCGAGGGTCAGCGAGCCCTCCACGGTCGCGCTCCCCACCGTGGCGTAGAGCAGCCCCTCCGTGCGGACCAGCTCGAGGCGCGTGTTGCGGCCGACGAGCGGCTCGAGGGCCTCGAGGAGCGCGGGCGACACGCACCAGAACGCGATCTGGTCGCGCTTGTGCACGGGCCGGGAGCCGACCTCGCGCTCGAGCGCCGCGCGGTCTTGGTGGGTGAACACGGCCACGCGCCGCGCGGCCTTCGTGGCCTTGTGGAGGCGCTCGGCGGAGGGCGCGCCCACGTCGATCCAAGCGACGAGGACGCCCGTGAGGTCGCGGATCGCCACGGCCGGCTCGTCGGGGTCGGAGAGGCCGCCCTTGCTGAACGCGATGCCATCTTCGTACGACAGCGCGTACGCGAGCACGCGCGTCAGCATGTACCGCGCGCTCTCCGAGGGGTGCCGGGCCACGCGCAGATCGAGCTCCTCGTAGACGCCGCGATCGACGTCGGAGAGCGTCAGCTGGAGGTGGACCATCGTCGCGGAGAGGGCCATGGGCCGGCGATGGTGCACCTCGCGCGGCCCCGCGGCAAGCGCGCGCCGCCGCGGCGTTGCCGGCGAGTCAGGGCGTGGGCGTGTTCCAGCCGCCGATGTCGGTCACGAGGCGATCGGCGTCCGGCGGGCCCCACGAGCCGGGCTCGTACCCGAGGACCGGCGCGCTGCTCGACACGATCGGATCGACGATGCTCCACGCGATCTCCACGACGTCTTGGCGAGCGAACAGCGTCGCGTCGCCGGCCATCGCGTCGCCGAGGAGGCGCTCGTAGGCGTCCATGCGGCCGTCGCTGCCCTGGGCCGCCTCTTCGACGACCGAGAGCTCGACCGGCGCGCCGATCATGCGCTCGCCGTGCTGCTTGCGCCTCGCGCCGAGGGCGATGGTGACCTTCGGGCTCAGCCGAAAGCGCAGGTAGTTGCCCATCGTGGGCGCCGCCTCTTTGAAGACGACCTGCGGCGGGTTCTTGAACTCGACCATGACCTCGGCGCACGACATGGCCATGTTCTTCCCGGCGCGCACGCAGAAGGGCACGCCCTCCCAGCGCCACGAGTCGACGTGCATGCGCAGGGCGGCGTAGGTGGGCACGTGCGAGTCGGCCGCGACCCCGGCCTCGTCGCGGTAGCCGCGGAACTGGCCGAGCACCATGTTGTCCTCGCTCATGGGGCGGATCGTGCGGAGCACCTTGGCCTGCTCGTCGCGGATGGCCTCCGGGTAGGTGCTGCTCGGCGCCTCCATGGCGAGGTAGCTCACCATCTGGAGCAGGTGGTTCTGGATGACGTCGCGGATGACGCCGGTCTCTTCGTAGAACTTCCCGCAGCCCTGCACGCCGAACGACTCGGCCATTGTAATCTGCACGTTCTCGACGTGGTGCCGGTTCAGGATGGGCTCGAGGAACGCGTTCGCGAAGCGGAAATAGAGGATGTTCTGGACCGCCTCCTTCCCGAGGTAGTGGTCGATGCGGAAGATGCTCGCCTCGGGGAAGGCCGCGTGGAGCGTGGCGTTCAGCGCGCGTGCGGTGTCGACGTCGCGCCCGAAGGGCTTCTCCACGACGACCCGCGCGTTCGTGGCGCAGTTCGCGGCCGCGAGCTGCTGCACGACGGTGGGGAACATGCTCGGGGGGATCGCGAGGTAGTGCAGCGGGCGCTGGGCGTTCGCGAGCTGCGTGCGGATGTGCGCGAACGTGGCGGGGTCGTTGTAGTCGCCGTCGACGTAGCGGATGTGCGAGGCGAGGCGCGCGAACGCGGCCTCGTCCATCGTCCCGCTCGCCTCGATGCTCGCGCGGGCGCGCCCGATGAGCTGCTCGCGGGTCCACCCCGCGCGCGCCACGCCGACGACTGGCACGTCGAGCCGATCGCGCTTCACGAGCGAGAGCAGCGCGGGGAAGATCTTCTTGTAGGCGAGGTCGCCGGTGGCGCCGAAGAAGACGAACGCGTCGGAGAGCGAGGTGTCGGGCCGGGTCATGCGTCGAGCATATCGAGTCCGGCCCGGGCTACGCGCTTTTCGTTCGCCTGTCGCGGCGGCCGGCCCCACGATGGTGGGGATGCGCAAGACACGGGGCTCGACGACCGGCGCGGCGCGCGGCCACTCGCTCAAGCAACGCACGCTGCTCGCGATCATCGCCACCGACGGGACCTTCGAGAGGGCGAGCCTCCGCGACGGCGAGGCGTGGGTGGGCAAATGCCTCCACTGCAACGCGCACCTCGTGATCGGCCTCGACGGCGAGCCCGTGAGCCGCGCGACGATTGAGCACATCCTCCCGCAGTGCCACGGTGGCACGAACGATCTCGCGAACCTGGGCATCGCGTGCGCGCGCTGCAACTCGGAGAAGGGCGTACGCCACGATCACAAGCGACGCGACGATCCACGGCTCGTCGCCCTCGTCGCCAAGCTCAGCGAGAAGCGCCGCGCCCGGTGGCGCGAGCCGGTCGCGCCGTAGCCCTCCGCCCGCTACTTCTGGAAGCAGTAAAAGCGGCGCTTGAGGTCGCACTGGCGGCCACCGAGCGAGGTCCAGTCGCTCGGAGCGAACGCCGGAATGCGCCGCGCGTTGCCGGCCGTGCCGAAGTCGGAGGCGAGGGCCGACGTCCACCGCTTGCAGTTGTCGCTCGTCGCGGGCGCGCCGGTCGCGGTTGACCCGGTCCACACCCACGCGACGAGCGGGTTCTCGTCGAAGTCGACGAGCGCGCCGGAGGCCGTGCGGTTCATCTCCGCTCGCGGCCCGGAGGTGAGCAGCTCGGTCTTCGAGGCGGCGATCAGGACCGGGGCGCTGCCGTCGACCCCGCCAGGCAGCTGGTAGGCCGCGTCGGTGATGCGCGAGGCCGCGCTGAATTTCGTGCCGGCGGGCGTCTCCCAGGAGAGCCAGGCGACGAAGGTGCCACTCAGGCTGTTGGCCGTGGCCTCGGTGGCGCACACGGCGTCCGCCGCGGCCCACGGGTCGCCGCCGCCGGCGAACGCGCCGTTGACCTTGGCGTCGGTCACGAACACGAGGTGCACGCCGCCGCTCGCGTCGGGCGCTCCGGTGTCGGCGGGCGGGGCGGAGTCAGGCAGGCTCGCGTCGGGCGTGGCCGAGTCGCCGCCGCCGTCGCCGGCTGGAGGCGGCGTCGTCGCGGTGGTGGTGGCCGTCGCGGAGGACGAGGCGTCGGCCGCGGCCGTGGGGTCGTCGCCGACGCACGCGCTCGCGACGACCGAGGCGGCGCCGACCGCGAGCGAGAGGGACAGGAGCGCTGCGAGGCGGCGCGCGAGGCCGGGGCGGGTGCGAGCGAACATGCGCGTGAGCATAGCGGAAAGTCGTGGGTCGCGTCGTGCGCCAGCGCCGCTCGTCTGGCCGCGCCCGGGCGGCGTCACGTTACGGGGTATCCGAGCGCGTGCCAGCGGATCATCCCGCCGTCCAGGTTCGCCACCTGCGCGTGGCCCGCGCCCTCGAGGATGAGCGCGGCCTGCGCCGAGCGGCCGCCCGACCGACAGATCGTGACGATCGGTCGGTTTTTTGACACATCCGCCAGGCGACCGCGGAGCTGGCCGAGCGGCAGGAGCTCGGCGCCGGCGAGGTGCCCGAGCTCGCCGGTGAACTCCCCGGGCTCTCGGACGTCGAGCAGGTGCGCGTCGCCGAGGTGCTCTGCGAGCCACTCGGCGGAGATCTGCGGCACGCCGGCGAAGCTCCGGACGACGGGCGCCCACGCGGGCGCGTCCGCGCGGTCGGGCTCGCTCGTTGGCCGACCGCAGCGCAGGTTGGCGGGCACGGCGACGTCGAGCTGCTTGGGGTGGGGCAGCCCGAGGTTGTCCATGTACCCGACGAAGTCCTCGAGCGAGCGAGCTCCGCCGAGGCGCGGGTTGTGGCGGCGCTCCTCCCACACGCTCGACGAGGTGCGCCCTTGGTAGTCGTGGCCCGGGTAGACGAGGCACGTCTCCGGCAGGCTGAAGATGCGCTCGTGCACCGACCGGTAGAGCTCGGCCGCGTCGCCCTGCTGGAAGTCGGTGCGGCCGGCGCCGCGGATGAGCAGCGCGTCGCCCGTGAAGGCCATCGTCTGGTCGCGCGAGACGTACGTCACGCAGCCGTCCGTGTGGCCCGGCGTGGCCCGCACGGTGAGCGACTCGGCGCCGAACGAGAGCACGTCGCCGTCGCGCAGGGGCACGTCCACGCCCTCCGCGCCGCCGGCCGCGGACACGACGATCGCGCTCCCGAGGCGCTGCTTGAAGAGCCACGCGGAGGTCACGTGGTCGGCGTGGACGTGCGTCTCGAGCGTGTGGGTCAGCGTGAGCCCGAGCTCGCCCACCAGCGCCGCGTCGCGCGCGTGCTGCTCGAACACGGGGTCGATGAGCACCGCCTCTCGCGTGGTCTCGTCGGCGAGGAGATAGGTGTAGGTCGAGGAGCGTGGATCGAGGAGCTGACGGAAGAGCATCGCGGTCGAGCTTACCGCGCGCGCGCCCGCGCGCACCAGGAAGCCCGCCCTCCGCGCGCGAGCTCACTCGCGGAACAAGAGGAACAGCTTGCCCTCGCGGCGCGCGCCGGCCGGCTTGGGGAACGCGATCGCGCGCAGCTTCTGGAACGCGCACGCGTCGAGCGACGGGCACGAGATGGGGACGCCGTCGACCACGGAGTTGACGACCGACACCTTCACGACCCGACCCTGGTCGTCGACCGTGAACGAGTACGACGCGTCGAGGAAGCGGTAGTCCTCTCGGGTCTTGTTCGCCGCCACGCAGGCGAGCGGCGCACACGCCGCGAAGGTCGGCACCTTCGCCCGCAGGAGCTCCATGGCGCCGGACTTCGCGTCGAAGGCCCCGAGGTCCATGTACGTGTAGCGGACGCTCCGTGCGCCGCCGACGTGAGGCGCGGCGGCGTCGACCACGGGCGCGGGCGGCGGATCGATGACGCCCGAGGGCTGCCCCGCGTCGACGGCGGTCGGCGCGGGCGCGCCGGAGGGACGCGGTGCGGCGGGCGGTGTGCTCTTGCCCGGGGCCGCGGGCCCGACGCCGGCGGAGGGGCCGGTCGGGCCGACGGCAGACGCGGAGGGCGCGGACCACTCGGCGACCTTCGCGGGCGCCGTCGCGCTGGGCGGCGGAGGTGCGCTCGCGCCCGCGTCGCGCTGCCGGAGGGCGAACGCTGCGGCCGCGACGCCCCCTCCGATGACGATCAGCCCGAGGCACCCCGCCCCAAGCCAGAGCCCGAAGGCGCGCTTCTTCGCGGGCTGCGCTGCCACGAGGCCCGGCGCGTGGGCGACCCCTCCCGTCCTCGCTTGCCACGCGACGCCGCCCTGCCCAGGCAGCGACGACCCCGGTGGCGGTCCTCCAGGTGTGGGCGGGCCGTAGCCCGCGTTCATCGCGGTGCCCGGTCCAGGCGGTGGGCCGCCGGGCGGTGGGCCCGACGGAGGCAGCGGGCGAGGCGGGCCTGGAGGTGGACCCGCCGGCGGACCAGAAGGCCAGCCAGCGGCCATGGGCGGCCCGCTGGGCGCGTGCGGGAGCGTGTGCTGAGCCGGTGGCCCCGTCGTCGAGGCGAGCCCCGAGAGCGCCAGCGGCTCGGGGCCTTGGGGCCCGACGCGCACGAAAGGCCGCAGCGCCCCGAGCATCTCCGCGGCCGACGAGAAGCGCTGGTCCGCCCGCTTCGCCATGGCGCGCGCGACGATCGCGGAGAGGCCCGGAGGGAGCCCGGGGACGAGCGCGTCGAGCGGCGGCGGCACGCTCTCGAGGATGGCGCTGAGCACATCGCCGGCCCCGGCCCGCTCGTCGATCGGGAGCTTGCCGGAGATCGCGTGGTACGCCATCGCGCCGACCCCGTAGACGTCGGCCCGCGCGTCGAGCGGCTGGCCGAGCGCCTGCTCCGGTGGCATGTAGGCGGGGCTCCCCATCATCGCGCCGTTGTGGGTGATCGGCGCCTCGTTCTTCAGCTTCGCGATGCCAAAATCGAGCACCTTGGCGACCGCGACGCCGCCACCGACACTTGTAAGATGCACGTTGTCGGGCTTCACGTCGCGGTGGACGATGCCCGCGCGGTGCGCCGTCTCGAGGGCGTCGAGCACCTGCGAGACGATGAAGCACGCCTCTCCCGCGGGGACGCGCCCTTGGCGTCGAATCCGCTCGCGGAGCGACTCCCCCACGAGCCGCTCCATCACGATGAACGGGGGCTCGCCCGGGTTCGCCTGAAAGTCGGTGACCTGCACGATGCCCGGGTGCTGCAGCGCCGCGGCCGCGCGCGCCTCGCGCTCGAAGCGCGCGAGGGCGCCCGGGTCGAGGTCGGCCCTCGCGTGGAGCACCTTCACCGCGACCTGACGCCCGAGCTTCTCGTGGACGGCCTCGTAGACCGCGCCCATGCCCCCCTCGCCGATGAGGGGGCCCACGCGGTACGCGGCGCCGAGGAGCCGCCCGGTCAGCGCGCTCATCGTGCGCCCAACGTTGGCTCCTCGAGGCTTCTCTGGTCGCCGCTCATCGAGGTCACGATAGGCGGACGCGGCACCGAGGTCGACCCGTCTCCATCCACCGCCTCGGCGCGGATTGTCGCGCGCCGCGCGTGGATGAGCGCGCGCTCGCTCATCGACGCTCCACATGGCGCGGTTCGTAAAGCACTGCAAAGCGAGGCATCGAGGCGAGCGGCGGCGCGTCTGACCCCACGAGACCGAAACGCAACCCGGCGCCGCACACGGCACCGCTCACCGAGGTTAAACGACCATGAAGCGCTCCATTTTTGCCCTCCTCGTCGCCGTCCCCGTCCTCACCTTCTCCCTCGTCGCCGGCGCGGAGGAGCCGACCCAGGGCCGCCCGAAGATGCAGTTCCCGGTCCCCGCCGCCACCTTCCAGAGCCACCAGGACGCCCGCGTCGCGAAGATGCGGGCGAAGATCGAGGCGCGCATCGTCGAGAAGAAGCTCGACGCCGAGAAGGCCGCCTCGATTCGGGCGAGGTTCGAAGCGCGGATCGCCAAGGTGCAAGCCGCGATCACCAAGGCCACGGCGGACGGCACCGTGACCAAGGCCGAAGCCGACGAGATCCGCGCCGTCGCGCGCGAGGGTCGCCGCGAAGGGGCCGGTCGCGGGCAGGGTCGCCGCGCGCGCGCCGCCAAGCGCTGAGCTCGGGAGGTTCTCAGGACAGCGTCCTCCCATCGCTCGCCTACGTCCGCGGTCTCGATCGACGATCGGGACCGCGGATGGTTTCTTTAGCGCGCCCGGAGCGCGAGCGCGCCCGGCACGACCTTCACGGTGATCGGCAGCCCACCGAGCGGCTCGCCGTCGAGGTCGATCAAGAACTGCGCGCGCGCGTCGGCGTTCTCGAGCGAGAGCTCGAAGGTGTCGCCCTGGAGGTGGACCGTGCTCGGATCCTTCATGTGGCCGCCGTCGTAGATGCGCTTCGACGTGAGCGCGAAGCCCACCTTCGACGTGTTCCCCAGCGCGACGAGCTCGAACACGCCGTCGTCGAGCTCGGCCATGGGCGCCACCATCATGCTCGAGCCGAAGTAGCGCCCGTTGCAGATCGCGAGCATGAGGGTCTCGACCGTGCGCTCGGTGACCACACCGCCGCGGGTCACCTTGCAGCGCACGCGGCCGACCCGCGCGTTCACCAGGGCGCGCAGGGACGCGCCGAAGTACGCGGCGGTGCCGCCGAGCGCGCGCGACGCGTCGGCGACGTAGCGATCGACGAGGCCGCCCATTCCCACGGAGAGGATGTTCACGAAGTAACGCGTCTTGTCGCCGTCGTGCGTGAGCAGGCCCACGTCGATGCGCCGCGTGGCCCCGGAGGCGAGCGCGTCGAGGTACACGTCGAGCCGGTGCTCGAGGCCGAGCGTGCGCCGGAAGTCGCCGCCGGTGCCCTGCGCGATGAGCCCGAGCTCGGGCTCGGCGCCCTGCGCCTTCGCGAGCATCAGCCCGTTCACGACCTCGTTGAACGTGCCGTCGCCGCCCACGGCGACGACGAGCTTGGCCCCGCCGAGCGCCGCGTCGCGCGCGAGGTCGATGGCGTGGCCCACGCGGGCCGTCTCGCGCACGTCGCACGGCCCGAGGCGCCGCTCGATGGTCTCGCGCATCGCGCCGAAGGTCTTGCCGGTCTTTCCCCCGCCCGACGACGGGTTGACCACGAGCACGGGCTTGGTCACGGGTGCCCCTCGTCGGCGCTCGCGTCGCGCGCGCGCTCCGCCGCGAAGGCGCCGAGGCGCGCCAGGCGCTCGAGGTGGCTCACGGTGCTCTTTCGCACGAAGTTCGGCTCGGGCCAGACCACGCCGCGCTCTTGCAGATCGCGCACGGTGTCGGCCAGCGTGACGACGGGGTCGCGCGGGAACCACCCGAGCTCCGCCTCCGCGAGGGAGGCGTCGAGGTACCAGTAGAACTGCGCCATGTCGAAGCTGACGGGGTCGACGGGCAGGCTCACCCCGAGGCGCGCGAGGAGCTTCTCGGCGAGCGCCGTGCCGACCTTGGCGAAGCCCGGGGCCCGCGGCAGGGGCAGGGAGGGCGCGGGCACCCCGGAGACGCGCTCGAGGCGCGCGAAGAACTCGCGCAGCGTGACGTTGCTCGCGCCGAGCAGGTACCGCGCGCCGGGCCGGCCGCGGTCCATCGCGAGCACCATGCCGAGCGCGGCGTCGCGTACGTCGACGTACGAGAGGCCGCCCGGGGGCACGGCCGGGATGCGCCGCTCGAGGAAGAGCCGCACGTCCTCGGTGGACGAGCCGCGCAGATCGCCGGGGCCGAGGAGCAGCGTCGGGTTGACGCTTATCACCTCGAAACTACTCGTGTTTCGCTCGAGTGCCGCGCGCTCGGCGAAGAGCTTCGAGCGGTAGTAGGGCCAGCGGTTCAGGAGGCCGATGGGCGCCTCGTCGGCTTCGGTCGAGACGCGGTCTTGGTCGTCGGAGACGGCGACGGTGCCGCTCGTGGAGGCCACGACGGCCCGGCGAACGCCCGCCTCCTTGCACGCGTCGAGCGTGACCTTCGTCCCCTCGACGTGGAGCCGGTGGAGCGCCTCGGCGTCGGCCGGATCGCGCGAGACGCGCCCAGCGGCGTGGTACACGCCCTCGCAGCCCGCCGCGGCACGGCGCACGCTCTCGGCGTCGAGCACGTCGCCTCGGGCCACGGTCGCGGCGCGCCCGCCCACGACGACGGAGGGGGCCTCGTCGCGGCAGAGCGCGACCACGTCGTCGCCCCGCTCGAGCAGGTTCGCGACGAGGTGTGCGCCGAGGAAGCCGGTCGCTCCAGTGACGAGTACGCGGGTCATGGTCAGCTCCTGATACGCGGGTGCGGTGCGGCGGCGTGAGCGCGGTGAGCGCGGGGTGAGCGGTGAGCGCAGCGCGCCCTCAGGCGAGCGCGAAGACCTTCTGGAACTCCATGAGGAGGCTCACGTCGTTCGACTTGATGGCGCCGGAGATGAACTCCGCCGGGCTCGGCGTGTAGCCGTTCACGATCTTCGTGAAGATCTCCGGGCTGGTCTTCAGCACGCAGTCGGCGGTGCCGCCCTCGGGCTTCCCCTGCTTGATCTCGCAGGTGGCGCCCTGGGGGCCGGCCACGCGGACGGTCCACTTGGCGGCGTCTTCGCCGCCGAGCGTGAAGTAGAACGACACCGGTCGCTCGACGCGATCGGGGCGGAACTTGGTCTCGAGCTCGGCGAACAGGGTCACGAGCGGGTGCTCCTGCTTCTTCTGCCCCGAGAGGCTCTCCAGCCGCGACAGGTCGAGCACGTCTTCGCTGCGGAGCGCGAGCACGGCCGCGCGCGCGAGCTTCGCGACCTCGCGGGACGCGTCGCCGTAGGAGAGGCCGTGCGTGAGCCGGCGGAGGTCCTTCACCGTGAGCGCGGGGCCGATGCGCGCGAAGATCTCGCGCTTCGTGGGCACCTTCGCGCCCTTGCCCATCGCGTCTCGCGTGCCGCCGATGAAGATGGGCAGCACGTCGACGTTGTACGTGAGCACGAGGTGGCCGAGGAACGACTTGAACTCGTGGACGTCGCCGTCGGGGCTGCGCGTGCCCTCGGGGAAGATGAGCACCGTCTTGCCGCGGGAGAGCACCTCGCCGGCCTGCCGCTCGCTCGCGCGGAGGCCGCTCTTGCGGTCGATGGCCTTCAGGTTCGTGAGGTTCTCGAAGAAGGCGCGCTTCACCGTGCCCTTCTCGAAGAAGTAGTCCTGCGCCGCGAGGGTGACGACGTCCTCGCCGTACTTGCCGAGCGCGTGCCGCACGAACCCCATGTCGAGGTGGCTCGCGTGGTTCGCCACCACCAGCACGTTGCGGTTGTGAGGAATGAACGCGCGCCCCGAGACGCGAGGGCTCATGACCTGGCCGTAGAAGGCGTCTTGGAGCTTGCCGATGAGCCGCTTGCCCGCCGACTGCAGCTCCGGGGGCAGCGTGAACGCCGCGTCCTCCGCGTCGCTGGCGCCCGGCTTCGCGCGCCCCTCGATGCGGTAGCGGCTCGAGGTCTCGGCGCGCGCCGGGCGAAGGCTGGGGCGCTCGGCGCCGACCAGCTCCTCGACGTCGGCCACGGTGCGGCAGTCTTGCAGCGCCTGCGGCTCGATGATGCCCACCTTGGCCTCGAGCGCCACGAGCAGCTCGGTGAGCGCGAGCGAGTCGAGCGCGAGGTCACCCGCGATGGTCATGTCGCCCGAGATGTCGCTCGACTTCATGCCCTTCAGCCCGGCGAGCGCGGAGCGCACGGGGGTGGAGGGGCCGTCCTCGCGGGTGCGCTGGGTCGCGGCGATCGTGCGCCCGAGGATCTGTCGGACCTCGGTGCGCTTCACCTTGCGCGTGGCGGTGCGCGGCAAAGGTGCATCATACAAGTGAACCACCTGCGGCTGCTTGCCGTGGGGGAGCTTCGCGAGCGCGTCGCGCAGCGCGCGGTCGGCCCGCGTGATGCGCTCTTGCCGCGTGACGGAGTCGTCGGTCTTGGGCACCGCGATGCACGCGAGGCGCTCGCCGCCCGAGGGGTTGTCGACGCCCACGAACGCCAGCTCCTCGATGTGCGGCACGACGCCGAGCAGGCGCTCGAGGTCGTCGGGGTAGAGGTTCTCGCCGCTCGCGGTGACGACGACGTCCTTCGCGCGGCCCACGATCTGCAGGCGCCCGTGCTTGTCGAACTTGCCGAGGTCGCCGGTGTGCAGCCAGCCGCCCGCGTCGATCGCGTCGCGCGTGGCGTCGTCGTCGGTGTAGCCGAGCATCACGTTGGGGCCCTTGGCGAGAACCTCGCCCACGCCCTCCGCGTCGGGCGAGTCGATGCGCAGCTCGACCCCGGGGATGGCCTTGCCCACCTGGCCTGCGGGCGAGCCCGCCTTGGCGACCGCGAGCACGGGCGACGCCTCGGTGAGGCCGTAGCCCTCGGTGAGGAGGAGGCCGAGCCCCGTGAAGAGCTTCTGCGTGTCCTTCGGGAGCGCGGCGCCGCCCGAGATGAGCCACTTCACGTGGCCGCCGAGCTCCTCGTGGACCGAGCCGAAGAGGGCGCGACCCACGTCGAGCCCCGCGTTCTTGGAGAGCCAGCGGCTGAGGTCGCCGCCGGCGTGGAACAGGGTCTCCACCACCGCGCCTTCGTCCTTCACGCGCGCGAGGATGCGGCGCTCGAGGAGCTGCCACACCGCGGGGACGCCGACCATGCCGGTGATGCGGCCCTCCTTCAGGGCGGCCGTCAGGCGGTCGCCGGTGAGCTCGCCGGGGTAGAGGATGCGCGTGCCACGCGAGAAGGGCAGGAGGAGCCCCGCCGTGAACTCGAACGTGTGGTGCAGGGGCAGCACCGAGAGCACGCGGTCGTGGATGCCGAGCGGGAAGAGCGGGGCGAGCGCGGCGATGAGCGACGCGAAGTTCCCGTGGGACAGCCGCACGCCCTTGGGGCGCCCGGTGGTGCCGCTCGTGAAGATGAGGCTCGCGACGTCGTCCTCGCGCACCGTGACGGTCGGCGGCGTGAGGCCCTCGGAGGGCTCCGCCGCGGCGGTCGCGGTCTCGAGCGCGAGCCGCTCGAGCGCGCCGAGGTCGGCGGTGAGCGTGGCGCCCGCGCGCTTCTCGACGTGCGCGTCGAGGATCGCGAGCTTCGCGCCGCTCTCCCGCGCGACGTTCACGAAGCTCGGGGCGTCGAGATCGGGGTCCATCGGGACGCACACGGCGCCCGCGCGCATGATGCCGAAGTACGCGATCGACCACGCGGGGCAGTTCTTCCCGGCGAGCACGACGCGATCGCCCTTGCCCACGCCGCGGGCCGCGAGCCGCGCGGCCACGTCGTCGGCGCGGCGCTTCACGTCGGCGAAGGTGACGCGCGTGAAGCCGGGGTCCTCGAAGCGCCCGAGGGCCACCGCGTGCTCGTGGCGCTCGGCCATCTGGTCGACCAGCGTCACGAGGGTCTCGTGCGGCTTGAGCGGCTTGAGCTCCTTCTTGTAGCGGTCATCCATCCACGGGATGATTCGCTTCTCCATGGCCGGCATGTGCTGGTTCATGAAGTAGTCGGACCAGTCGAGCTGCTCGGGGGTCCACTTCAGCTTGGCGCGGTCGGCTGGGCCGAGGCGCGCGTAGGCGCGGCGGGTGTTCGCGCAGGAGAACGGCCCCTTCTGGTCGTACGTGAAGGGCAGGAACAGGCGGATGATCATGTCGATCTTCTCCTCCTGCGACGCGACCTTCTCGAGCGAGCGGGCGGCGGGCTTCGCGAGGCGCGCGGTGGGGCCGGGCGCCGACTTGAGCATCTTGGCGAGCACCCTCGCGGCGCTCGCGATCTGCCCCGGCCCGGTGGAGTCGAAGCGCTCGAGGTCCACGATCGCGGGCTCGTAGTGCGCCATGAGGAAGTTCGTGAAAGGATTGCCCTTTCCCGTGCGCTGGTAGTGCTTGCGGCGGTAGAGCCCCATGAGCTCGCCGAAGCGGGCCGAGGTGCCCGGGTTCACGTCGCTCGTGCCGTACTGGTACACGGCCTTGTGCGTGCCTTCGAGCAGCTCGGCGAGCGTGAGGATCATGCCGGCGCACACGGTGTCGGAGGGGATGAAGTCGAGGATGACGTCGCGCGCGACGACCTGGTGGTGCCCCTTCATGATGAGGAACACGATGGGCGCGGAGGTGCCCATGCCCTCGTTCCACGCGGGGAAGGGGAACTCGAGCGTGGTCTCGCAGCACGCGGGCCGCGCGATGGTGTAGCGGAGCCCGCTCCGCGCGATGATCTGCTCGCCGATGCTCTTCGTGTACGTGTACACGTTGGGCCAGCCCCAGTGCGTGGCGCGCTCGACGCCCGCGTCGACGAGGCGCGCGCTCACCCACTGGCGGCGCACGGCCTTGAGCTCCTGCTCGAGCGCGGGGCCGCTCGTCGGCTCGCCGCGGCGGAGGAGGTTCTTCGTGGCGCGCTCGAGGAACTCGCTCTGCCGGAAGGCGTCGTCGCAGCGGCTCTTCGCCTGGGCGACGATGTCGAGGCAGTCCTTGATCTCGCGCTCGGGGTCCCACAGCTCGCGCCCGAGCTCGTCGGCTCGAGGGAACGGGTACACCTCGCCGGGCACGTCTTCCTGGATGAGCCCCTTGCGGTTTCCGACGACGTAGCAGGTGCTCGTGTGGAACAGGGGCGCGTCCAGCGCGCGACAGAGGTCGACCAGGTTCTTCGCGCCGAACGCGTTCGTGTCGAGGGCCTCGTCGAGCGGCGGGTTGAAGTCGACCACGCCGGCGACGTTGACCACCGCGTCGATCGTGCCCTTGTGCTCGCGGAGGAACGCTGCGTCGATGCCGCAGTGGGGGTTGCCCACGTCGCCGTCGATGGGCTCGATCTTCTCGCGCAGGAACGCCTCGAGGCCGTCGCCGTGGCGCTCACGCATGGGCAGCAGCGCCTCGCTCGTGGCGATCTCCGCCCAGAAGCGCTCGACGCTGGTCGCCTTCTTCGAGCTCCGCACGAGCAGGAAGATCTTTCCGATGCTCGGGTAGTGGTGGAGCAGCATGATCCAGAAGATCTTGCCGAGAAACCCGGTGCCACCGAGCACGAGGAGCCTCGAGCCGCCGAGCTGGGCTTCGACGTCCAGAGGGGCGAGCGGGGCGAGCGCGGGAGGATTAGGCGCGACACCCGCGCCGTTCGAAAGTCCGTTCTGGTGCATTGGGCGGCGTCGTACGCGACGCGCAAAGCGCGCGCCGAAGCCCCGTACCTACAACACGGGCCCCTCCGCTTCAACCGAGCCGAGAAATCCCTTGGGCGCGAACGCCGTGACGCACACGGCCCGCGCTCGGCGTGGGCGGAAGTTTGACGCGGAGATCGGGATGGCGGAAGACATCCCCATGAAGCGTGTCGACGTCTCTTTGCGGTCGCCTCTCCACGCTGCGCTCGCGCTGGTCACGCTGGCGGCGCTCTCTGCCAGCTGCAGCTCGGCCACGTCGAGCGCCGACGCGGGCGTGGCGGCGAAGGGGCAGCTCACGATGAAGGTGAACGGCGTGCCGTGGGTCGCCGCCGGCCGCGTCGTGGGGGCGGTCGGGTCGGCCGGCATCGGCGTGACCGGGAACCTCGACGAGGCCGGCACCGAGCAGCTCACCATCAACCTCCGCGCCCCGACCCCTGGCACGTACGTGGCCGACAAGGCCACGAAGTCCACCGGCGCGGTGGTCTTCTTCAACCGCGGGGACACCGTGTTCTCCAGCGACGTGAAGGCCTCGACCTTCACGGTCGTCGTCACGAAGGCGAGCGGCGTCGTCGTCGAGGGCACGTTCAGCGGGACCTTCGAGGAGGCCGAGGCGGCCGCCGGCGCCGACGCCGGGCTCGCGCAGAAGCTCGTCATCACCGAGGGGAAGTTCGCGACCGTCGAGACCCCGTGAAGGCGGGCGGCGCACAGCGCACGGCGGGCGGCGCGCCGCGCAAATAATCGCGACCCTGGAGTGTAAGGCGCCCGGTCGGCGCCGCGTTGGGCTCGGACAACGTCGCTGACCGCCGCGCGCCGCCGCGGCCCCGCCAGGAGTCCCCATGAGCTCGTCGTCCGCCACCCTCCGCGCCTCCACGCTCTCGCCCCGCTCGCCCCGCTCGCTTCGCCGCGGCCGCCTCGCGCGCACGCTCGCCCTCGTCCTCGCGCCGGTCGCGCTCGCGTCGGCCGCGTGCGGGGGCGGCATGGGGGGCCTCGCGACTCCCGAGGCCTCGTCGCCCCGACAGGCACGCGCGCACGGAGCGAAGTACGCTCCGGCCGAGCCGCTCGCGAGCGAGGCGTCCGCAGGGCCCATGGCGATGGGCGCGCCTCCTCCTGCGCCCCCGATGGCCGTTGCCCCGTCGCCGTCGCCGTCGCCGTCGCAGGTCGCGGTGGCGAAGCCCGCGGCCGAGCCCACAGGCACCGAGCACTACGCCGACTACGGCGTGAACCCGGTCGTCGACGCCTCGCGCGACCGCCTGAGCACCTTCGCGATCGACGTGGACACGGCCTCGTACACGATCTCGCGGCGCAAGCTCAACGAGGGCACGCTGCCGCCCTTCGCCTCGGTGCGGGCCGAGGAGTACGTGAACTACTTCCAGTACGCGTACCCCGCGCCCACCGCGCGTCCGTTCGCGGTCCACACCGACGCGGCCCCCTCGCCCTACACTCCCGGGCACCACCTCGTGCGCGTGGGTCTCCAGGGCAAGCGCGTCACCTCCGAGGAGCGCACGCCGGTGCACCTCGTCTACCTCGTCGACACGAGCGGCTCCATGGGCGGCCGCGATCGCATCGATCTCGCGAAGCAGAGCCTGCACCTCATGACCGACCGCCTGAAGGCCGGCGACACGGTGGCGATCTGCACGTACGCCGGCGGCGTGGAGCGCGTGCTCGATCCCACGGGCGTCGACGCCCGCGACCGCATTCACTCCGCCATCGATCGCCTCCGCGCGGGCGGCTCCACGGCCATGGGCGACGGCATCCAGCTCGCCTACGAGCTCGCGCGGAAGGGCCTCGTGAAGAACCACGTGAACCGCGTCGTGGTGCTCAGCGACGGCGACGCGAACGTCGGCCGCGCGACGCAGGCGGAGCTCCGCGGCATCATCCGAGGCTACCGCGGCCAGGGCATCACCCTCTCCACCGTGGGGTTCGGCTCGGGCAACTACAAGGACGCGATGATGGAGCAGCTCGCCGACTCGGGCGACGGCAACTACGCCTACATCGACTCGCAGGAGCAGGCGCGCCGCGTGTTCGTCGACCAGCTCGACGGCATGCTCCAGGTCATCGCGCGGGACGTGAAGATCCAGGTCGAGTTCGACCCGCGCGTCGTCGCCACCTACCGCCTCATGGGCTACGAGAACCGCGACATCGCCGACAAGGACTTCCGCAACGACAAGGTCGACGCGGGCGAGGTGGGCGCGGGCCACACCGTGACGGCGATGTACGACGTCGTGCTCAAGCGCACCGACGCCAGCCCGGTGACCGTGCGCGTGCGCCACAAGACCCCCCACGGGAGCGAGCGCGCCGAGGAGTCCGTGTTCCCCATGTCGCCCGGCGCCATCGCCCCGACGTTTCAGGCCGCCGCGCCCGACTTCCGCTTCGCGACCGCCGTCGTCGGGTTCGCCGAGGTGCTCCGCAAGAGCCCCGCGGCCGCCGAGTGGCGCCTCGATCAGATCGCCCAGATGGGGTCGAACGCGAGCTTCGGCCGCGCCGAGCGCGTCGAGTTCGTGGGCCTGGTCCAGCGCGCCGCGCAGCTCTCCGGCCAGCGCCCCGCGGCGCCCGTGGCGGTCGCGAAGTAGCGTCGCGCTACGGCGCGAGCCTCGCGACCTTCGCGCTGCCGACGACGTAGGCGAACCCGTCGTCGGCGACCGAGAAGCCCGCGAGGCCGCCGAGCCCCGTCAGGCGGGGCGGCGTCACGCCTCCCGACCACCCGAGCGCGCCCGAGGCGAAGCGGAGGACGTCGATGCTGGCGCCCGTGGCGCCACGAGTGCAGAGATCCGACCAGCGAGCATTCCATGTATCTACATGGATTGGTCGCCACGAGCTACGCGGACGTGAGCCCCGCGTGGGCGGGCCTCAGCCGAGCGCTTCCAAGAACTCCTGCACGTCGAAGCCCTGGGCCGTGGCGCGCGCGAAGAACTCGTCCGCCTTCTTCTTGCTCGCGCGCACCCCCTTGCCGCCGAGGTACATGGTGCCGAGGGTCGCGCTCGCCCGGCCGTGGCCGTTCTCCGAAGCGGCCTCGAAGAACTTCGCCGCCGCCTCGAGGTCCTCGGCGAAGCCGAAGGTCCCCATCGAGTGGAAGGACCCGAGGTTGAAGAGCGCGCGCGGGTGGTTGCGCTTGGCCGCCTCCATGAGCCACACGACGGCCGTGGGCTCGTCCTTCTTCGTGCCTTCCCCGGTCGAGGCCATCGCGAAGAGCTCGAACATCGCGTCCGAGTCGCCCCGCTTCGCGGCGGTCTCGTGGAGCGCGTAGCTCTTCTTCTTGTTCGCGCGCACGCCTTGCCCGAGGAACGCCATTCGCCCCAGCAGGTAGTGCACCGCGCCCACGGGATCGCCCCCGCGCAGCGCCTTCTTCGCCCACGTCTGCGCCGCGGCGAAGTCCGCTTGGTGCCAATAGGCGTTGGCGGCGAGCGCGTACGCCCCCTGATCGGAGCCCATGCTGGCGGCCTTCGCGTAGGCCGCGAGCGCCGCCTCTTCGTCGGCGTCGACGCCCCACCCGTTCTGAAGGCACTGCCCGAAATCGACCCACGCCTCCGCGTGGCCGAGCTCGCCCGCGCGGCGGAACGCCACCGCGAGCAGGCCGAGGTGCAGCTCGCCCTTGGTGCCCTGGGTGATCGCCGAGAAGAGCTCGAGGCCCTTCGCGTGGATGGCCTTCGCGTCCTCGCCCTCGAGGAGCTTACGGAGCTGCTGCGCGAGGCCGGCGGGGGTGGCGCTCTTCGTCGCGGCCTTCTTCGGGGAGACCTTCTTCGTGGCCTTCGTGGGCGCGGTCTTCTTCGTGGCCTTCGTGGGCGTGGCCTTCGTGGGCGCGGTCTTCGTCGCGGCCTTCTTCGGGGAGACCTTCTTCGTGGCCTTCGTGGGCGCGGTCTTCGGCGCAGCCTTGGGGGAGATCTTCTTCGCGGAGGTCTTCGCGGCCCCCTTCTTCGCGGGGCCCTTCTTCGTGGCCTTCTTGACAGTCGCCGCCGCCACGGCGGGCGTCTCCTTCGCGCCCGCCTTCTTGGCAGTCGCGGCCTTCTTCGTGGCGGTCTTGGGGGCGCTCCGCGGCTTCGCGGAGTTTACGGGCTTCTTCTTGGCGGCCATCGGGGAACCTTACGCGCTCTCGGCGCGCCGTACGGGGAAAGTCGCGGAGCGAATACGCGGACTACGCGGAGCACTCCGCCATGAGGATGGGCGGCGAGTGAAGCATCGTGATCTCCGGCGAGGCCGGCGCCGTGTCGCGCGCCATCTCGAGGGCCTCGGGCATCGATCGGGCCGTCTCGTAGCCGAGCAGCTTGGGGATGTACTCGTTGTCGGCCCCGACGACGATCACGCGCCCGAGGTGCTGCCGCCCGGCCTCGCCCCAGTACCACATGAAGAACGGGTGGGTCGGGTGGTACGCGTGGCCCGAGCGGTACATCTGGATGTACGCGGGGTTCTCCGAGAACTTCTTCTCGTACCGCTTGTGCAGCTCGAGCGCGTCGCGGGTCTCGGGGAGCAGGTTGTGCACGAACTCGATGTACGGAGCGTGGTGCTCCTTGTCGAACTGGTCGGTGCACGGGTGGCACACGATCATCGTGCCGCCCTTCTTCACGAGCGGCACGCCCTTGTAGAGGTTGAACAGGTACCCCTGCGCCATCACCTGCACGAGGAGCGGGTTCAGGAACGAGTTGACGTTGTACGGGCTGATGTAGGGGATGCCCGTGACGAGGATGTCCGCCTGCCCCTTGATGGGCACGAGGTACTGCTCGTACGCCTTCGCGAGGGTGTGCTCGTGCACCGCCTCGGTCTCGCCCGCGAAAACCCCGGTGAGCTCGTAGGGCGAGGGGATGCGCTGGAAGATGGCCTCGCGCGCCGGCTGAGGCACGCGCGAGAGCGTGAACACGAGCGCCTTCAGCGCCGCGCGCTCGCTCGCGGTGAGGTCGTCCTCGTTCTTGTGGAGGAACTCGAGCGGACGATCGAACATGCGGTTGTTGATGGTGGTCTCGATCGTGAACACGTTGAGCTTCGCGTTCGCGATCTTGCCCATCCGCTCGACCGACCGCGCGAGCGCCGACGAGTCCGGGTCCATGTACGAGTGGCACTTGCGCATGGTCTCGGGGTTGTGGTGCGCGCGCAGGCTCTTGTACCCGCACAGGCCCACGGCCACCGACTTGTGCCCGCCGTCCATCGGCACGAGGTTCAGGTTCACGTAGATGAGCAGATCGCTCTCCACCGCGGCGCGGTTCAGCTCGACCACCTCGCCGAGCTCGGTGGTGCCGATCTCGACCATGCCCTTCGGGTCCTCGGCGTCGTGGTTGTAGAGCCGGTCCGGGTAGTAGGCGTTGAAGATCTTGTCGCCGACGATGTGGCGGATCTCCGGGCCGGTCATGCGGCGGTGCACCGAGGTCGCGATGATCATCTCGATGTCCTCGACGCCGTGATCGGCGAGGGTCTCGAGCACGATCGTGAGCACGCGCTCGCGCACGTCGGGCCGGCGCATGGGCGGCAGCGGCAGCGAGATGTCGTCGATCGCGATGACCACCTTCATGCCGGGGCGCAGCTTCGCGTGCAGCGGCGCCGAGTTGTACGGGTGGTTCAGCGCGTAGCGGATCGCCGCGTCCGGGTCCTTCAGCCCCGCGAGCGGCGGCTTCGGGTAGAGCACGCGCGTCCCCGCGGGCATGTCCACTTCGATCAGGCGGTCCCCGGAGAAGATGGTGCGCGGGGCGCTCCGTCGATCGAGCGTGACGCACAGAGGGTGGCTCATGCGCCCGCGGTCTACCACGGGTCCCGGGGCGTGGCGATCCGAAGCGCTCAGCCGTTCTTGACGCAGCGGAGGTGAGCCGACGAGCCGGGGTCGACCAGGCTGATCTCGCCGGTGCCAAAATTCACCACGAACACCTTGCCCTCGGGGGTGGCCGTCGACGTCCAGAAGGCCGCCCTCGGCGTGCTGGGGAACGCGTTCGTGTCGATGTACACGAACTGCGGCGCGCCCTTCTCGTCGTAGGCGATGGCGGGCTCGTTGTCGACGAGCGTGGCCAGCTCGCGCACCGAGGGAAACCGGAAGCCCGCGGCGCAGGTCACCTGGTTCAACTTCTGCGGCGTCGGGCCCGCCCCGCGCTCCCATACGAGGCGCGTCTTGAGGTCCAGCAGGGTCGGCTGAGTCGAGAGGTAGGGCTCGTACTGGCCGGTCGGCGCGTCGGCGCGCACGAGCCCGGGCAGCAGCAGCAGGGCTGCGCCGACCGCGACGCGCTTGGTCACTTCACGCATAGCACCCCCCGAAGGGCCGTCTGCTTCCGGCTGACCGTGCCCGTCTCGAAATCGACGATCCAGAAGTCCACTGAGGCGTCCGTTCGGACGACCGTGGAGGTCCAGAAGCCGGTTGGATGACCGTCGACCAGGCCGTCGATCGCCCAGACCTCCCGGCGCAGCATGAAGGGCTTCGCGCCGTCGACCGAGCGCTCGGTCGAGTCGAGCAGCATCAGCAGCTCGATGCGCGTGGGCACGCGCCCGCCGAGCGCAAGACAGTACTCCCGAGCCTCCTCAAACGTTTGCACGATCCTCCACTTCGGCGTGCGGAGCCACGTGCTGATGGTCTCGTTGGTCGGCGAGAGCGAGAGGCTCACGAAGGCAGCTCCGTCAGGATAGACGCCGCCGTCGAAATAGCCTCCGATGGTGCCTGGATCGACGTACGTCGCGACGGCCACTGAGGCGGCGTCCACCCGTCCGCCGTCGTACATGGGCACCCGGTACTTCGCCCAGTCAGACCCGACCGAGCCGTCGGGCAGGGGAGGCTGAGCCGTGTCGGCCTCCGCGTCGGTGTTGGCGTCGGCGTCCGCTCCCCCGTCGGGTTGGATGACGTCCGGGATGGGGGTGTCCGGCACGTCCACGTCGCCCGGGCCCGCTTCGACGCACAGACCAGGCGACTCTGTGCAGTCTACAAATTTATCCAAGCCGATGAGGTTGGCGCACGCCCCGGCGCCGAACACCGCGAGCACACCGAGGGTGAGCGCGAGCTTAGAACGCGCCATGAAGCCCCGCCCCCGTCCCGTCGAAATACGGCGAAACGTACCCCTGTTTCCCAACGCGCACGGTGCCCGGCGTGAGCAGCCCGACGACGCCCACGGCGGCGCCTACGCCCGCCACCACGAAGCCCACGGTGCTCACCGTGGCCGCCCCGCGCGCGGTCGAGAGGTCCGATGCGTTGCTCTCGCTGCAGACGACCTGGGTGCCGCTTGGCGTCTTCTGGCAGCCCGCGTCGAGCGCGCTCTTCTTGTTGAGCGCCACGATGCCGGCGACGGAGCCGACGATGAGGCCCGCTGTGCCCACGCCGAAGCCGATCGGCACGAGCGGCGAGAGGGTCTTGCGCTCGACCTCGGCCGGCAGGAGCGTGGGCGGCGGCGCGCCCGTCCCGGCGCTCGCGACCTTCGCCGGGGCCTCCGGGGCGATCTCCACGCTCTTCTTTTCGCCTTCGCCGAGCGTCGCCGAGACCGACGCCTCCGGGCCCTCGTCGATGCGCGCGGTGACCACGTGCTTGCCCGGGTTCACCTTGCGGCCCGCCGCGAGGGCGGCCTCGGGGACCTCCACGCCGTCGACCTTCACCACCGCGGCGCGGTTCGGAGGCGTCTTGAGCTCGACCAGCAGGGTCGCGACCTTGCCCTTCATGGCCTCGGCGAGCTTGTTCGCCTCGGCGCGGGCCTCGCGCGAGCGCCCGGTCTCGCCGACGGCGACGGGCATGCGGCCGATCTCGAAGCACACGTCGCGCGCCTCGACCGGCTGACCCAGGTCGGCGTGGGCCTTCGCCAGCTCGATGCCGGTGACCGGCGTGTGCGCGAGCACGTGCGCGGCCTTGAACTTCTCGAGCGCGCCCGCCAGATCGCCCTTGGCGCGCAGCGCGCGGCCGGCGAGGAGCGCGCCGCGGGCCGACTCGAGGTCGGACGCGCTCGGCGGCCCGTCGGCGCGCGCGGGCCGCGTGACCAGCGACGGCCCGAGGCCGAGCGCCACCGCGAGCGTCAAGCTCAGGAATCTCCTGGGGAATCTCATGCTTTCACAGGAGCGGATCATTGTTCGTCGCCGTCGGCCGCGGGGCCACGGTGGCAGAAGGCGTGGCCGTTGTGGTCGCGTGCGGCTTGATCGCCACAGACTTAGCCGGTGCGGGCGCCGAGGTCGAGGGCGACGAGGGGCCCGGCGCCTGCGTGGGGAGCGGCACGAGGGTCGGGGCGAGCGCGACCGAGCCGCCACCGGCTGCGTCGGGGCTCCCCGGGGTGGGGGAGCCCGCGGACGCGGAGGGACCGGCCGCCGACACCGCCGTGGCCGTCGTGCTCGTGGCCGGGCCGCGCAGCGCGAGGGCGCCGAGGAGCCCCACGACGAGGACCCCGAGGCCCACGGCCGCCGCCGCCACCTTGCGCGATGCCCCCGTCGGGACCGTCGCCAGCGTGCTCGTCGACACGCCCGGCGCCGACGCCAGGCTCCCCGAGCCCGAGGGCACCTCGTGGGTCTTGGCGAACATCGCCGAGCTGGCGAGGGTGCGGTCGGACGTCGCCGCCACGGGCGCGGAGGTGGGCGCCGAGTTCGGCATCGAGGGCCGAGGCCCGGACGTCGTGGCGGACGAGTCGACGAGCGGGCTCTGCCCGGCCAGCGCGGCGGCGAGTCCATCCGAGAGCTCGCGCGCCGACCCGTAGCGCCCCTCGATTTCTCGGGCGCACGCGCGCGCGAACCACTCGTCCACGGTGGGGGGCAGGCTCGGGTTCTTGTCGGTGGGGCGGGGCAGCTCGCCGGCGTGGATCTGGATGGCCAGGGCGCCGACCGTCTCCGCCTCGAAGGGGCGCACGCCCGTGAGGGCCTCGAACGCGACCACGCCCACGGCCCACAGGTCCGACTTGGGCCCGATGTCCTTCGCGCCCACGATCTGCTCGGGGCTCATGTAGAAGGGCGAGCCCATCACCGTGCCGGTGCGCGTCGCGCTGTCGAGCGTGACCGAGTCGACGCCCTTCGCGATGCCGAAATCGAGCAGCTTCACGAAGAACTCGCCGGCCTCGCCGTCGGTCAGGAAGATGTTGTTGGGCTTGATGTCGCGGTGGACGATGCCCTTCGAGTGCGCGCGGTCGAGCGCACGGCTCAGCTGCGACACGAGGGAGAGCACGACGGACGGCTCCATGCGCCTGTGGCGGTCGAGGTAGTCACCGAGGTCCTCGCCCTCGAGGAGCTCCATGACGATGTACGGGAGCCCCTCCTTCGTGCAGCCGTGGTCGAAGGTCTGCACCACGTGAGGGCTCTTCACCTGCGACGCCGCCGCCGCCTCGCGCTCGAACCGCGACAGCGCGTCCGGGTTCGAGGCGAGCTCCCCCAGGATGAACTTCACCACCACCTGAGTCCGCAGCGCGAGGTGATCGGCGACCCACACCGCGCCCATGCCCCCCTCGCTCAGAGGCCGCGTGAGCCGAACGTTCGGCGTGATCATCATGCCGACCTGGGGGGTGAACAAAGGGAAGTCCTCGGAGGCGGAAGAAGTGCCGAAAGGATGCGCGACGAAGCACCCCGAAGCAACTTCTTTGCCCGCGGCCTCGAGGCCCGATTCGCCGCCCCCTGGCCCAGGTGTGCCAAGTGGCACGGTCGTCCACTCGGACAGGCGCGCCCCACCCCGCCGCCGCCGCGGAGAACCGCCGGTTTTCTGTGGCCTGCACGTCGGCACGGCCTATGCTTTCCCCGAGGGTAGAGGTCCCGACCATGCGCTTTCGAACCACGCCGCTCTTCGCTATCGCCGTCACGAGCGCCCTGATGGGACTCGCCTCGCTCCACTGCGGCGCCGGCGCGTTTGGCCCGACGTCGGCCGATGCGGGCGGCCCGCTCAGCGCGGACACAGGCGCCAACGACCTCTCGGCCGACGCCGGCGCCGACATCGAGAGGGGCACGCCCACCGCCCTCGAAGCGGGCACCGCCGACGTCGCGCCGCCTCCTTTGTCCCCGAACGTCATCGAGAGCAACCTCCTCGTCCTCGCGAACGCCTCGAGCCTGCCGGCGTTTCGGCTCTGCCCCGCCTCCGCCTCGGGGCCCACCCTCAGCAACTCGCCGAGGCGGCCGATGCCGGAGGTGCTCATGCCGGGGTCGAGCCTCGAGGGCGTGCCCGAGCGCGGCGCCGTGGCCGTCCTGCCCGACGCTCGCTTCCTGCCCGGCGCCAACTCCGTCGTCGTGCTCTGGATTGACGAGGTCACCAAGAACCACCCCGGCCTGGCCACGGGCTCGTGCTCCGCGCTCGCCTGCGTCGGCGGCCCAGGCTGCCTCGACGACGGCACCGGCGCGGACCGCCACGTCACGGTCGTGAAGGTAACGGACTGGGCCTTCGACAAGAAGGGGGTCGTCGTGCTCGAGGGCGCCTCCAAGGCCTCGGCCACCTTCACCACCCGCACCACCGCTCAGTCGTTCAACGCGAAGGCGGGCACGCTCGACGTCCAGCTCTTCGACGAGGTCAAGTCCGGCGCCCGGGTGTCGTTCCAGGCTCCCGACGGCGGGTCAACGTCCATCACGTCGCGAGCGACCCTTGAGTACGATGGCTTCGGCGGGGCCTTCGTGGCTGGCACCCACCGCGAGACGCTCCTCGAGGTCCACGCCAACTCCGCCCCGCGGCGCCCCATCGTCGACTACTACGCGACCCCGGGCCTGTTCGCCCTGTTCTTGCTCGGCACCCCGGGTGACCTCCGGTTCGTGGCGGTCCCCACCCACCAATGAGCTCGCCCATGAAGTCGTCTCGGCGTTTCACGTCCGTCCTCGCCCTCACGGCTGCGCTGGCGGCCTTGAGCGTCCTGCACTGCGCCGCGAGCGATCAGGCCACGGGGGCGCCCGATGGGACGCCGGAGTCGCCCGGGGCGGCCTCGGCCCCCACCTTCGCCGACGGAGGCGCTGGCGACGCCCCTGTCCCGGAACCCGACCCGCCGCCGCGCGAAGCCGGCGTGCCGAACATGGCGACCGGCGTGGTGCTCGTCAACGCCCACGACACGCTCCCCGCGTTTCGGCTCTGCCCGGCGGTCCCGTCCGGCCCGGACGCAGGCGCCTCGAACGTCTCCGTCGGCACCATGCTGCCCCTCCCCACCGCGCGCATGCCCGGGTCGAGCCTCGCCGGCGTCGACGCGCGCGGCGCCGTGCTCCTCGAGGCGCCGCTGGAGTTCGACGGCAAAGACTTCGTGCTCCTCCTCATCGACGAGGCGACGAAGTCGAACGAGGGGCTCCTGTCGGGGGCGTGCTCGGCGCTCGCGTGCGACGTGGGCACCACCTGCCTCCCCGCCGCGAACCGCGTCGGCGTGCGCCTGCGGGATTTCGGCCTGCTGAGGAAGGCGGGCACGGTCCTCGCCGTCGTCGGCAAGTCGGACACCGAGGTCCGCGTCGAGGAGCGCCAGGTGCTGACCGCGCCCGGCTCTGGAAGCGGCGCGCTCAAGCTGCAGCTCGTGAACCTGTCCGACTTCGACGGCGGGGTCACCTACGAGGCGCTCACCGAGACGGACGCCGGGGTGTCCGCCCGCTCCACCCCCCTCTCCCCCACGGCGGTCGCCTCCGTGTCGCGCGGCTCCTACGCCGATCGCCTCAAGGCGGGCGCCCACCAAGAGACCCTCCTCGAGGTGCACGAGAGCTCGAACCCCAGCGTGCCCGTCGCCGACCACTTCGGCTCGCCGGGCGTGTACGCCGTCATGCTCGTGGGCTCGCGCGCACAGAATGCCCCTAAAGCACTGAAATTTCTGGCAATTCCAACGCAACGTTGAGGCGTCATGCCCCCCTCCTTTCCCCGACTCGCGCCGCTGCTCTCCCTCCTGCTCGTCCCCGCCGCGCTCCACTGCGGGGGAGTGGACAAGGCCACCGTCGCCCGCGACGGGTCGGACGGCGGCGGCAGCGGCCCCGACAGCGGCGCCTTCTCCTCGCCGCCCGCGACGAGCGCGACCGGGACGGGGACGGAGAAGGGGCCGAACGCCCCGCCCACGCCGAGCGGCGGTGCCCTTGAAGACGCGGGCCCGCCGCCGGCGGGCGTCTTGCTCGTCCACGCGCACGCCACGCTCCCCGCGCTTCGGATCTGCCCCGCCGACGCGAGCGCGACCCCCGCCGCTCCCGTGAGCACGACCAGCTCCGCGCCGGTCCCCACGACCCTCATGCCGCGCTCCAGCTTGGCGGGGCTCGACGCGCAAGGCGCCCTGTTCCTGGCGCCCAACCCGCAATTCGCGGCCGTGCGGAGGGTCGTCCTCGTCTTGCTGAACGAGAACACGAAGACCAACGACTCGCTCGCCACCGGCGCCTGCTCGGCGCTCGCGTGCCTCGGCGCCAGTCCTTGCGTGGGCGCGGCGAACCTCCGGCTGGTCGACCTGCCCGACGAGGGCTTGTTCGCGAAGGCGGGCGCCGTGCTGACGCTCACGGGCACCTCGGACAGCGTCGTCGCCTTCACGTACACCCGCCTAAACGCGGCCCCCGCCAGCCAACCAGGCCGCCTCTCCGCGCAGCTCCTGAACGCGTCGACCTACACCGGGGCGGTCCAGCTTCGGAGCGGAGCGACGGTCACCTCGGTCGCCGAGCTGCCGGCGAGCCTCCCGTACACGGACTTCAGCGCGCGCCTCGAGGCCGGGCCCCACCAAGAGACCCTGCTCCAGGTCTTTGAAGGCGCCGGCGCCGCGGGGTCTCCCGCCGCCTTCTTCGAAGGCGCACCGCACGCCATCGTCCTCGTGGGCAGTCGCGCCACGGGCGCTCCCAGGCCCCTGAAATTTCTCTCGATTCCGCTGCGGCTCTGAGCGCAGCCCTCAGCTCGCGTGGCGCCGCTTCTGGTCGAGGCGGATGACCGGCCAGCCGTACGCCTCGGCGAGGCGCGCCAGCTTGCTGTCGGGGTTCACGGCCGCGGGGTGCCCCACGACGCTCAGCATGGGCACGTCGGAGTAGCTGTCCGAGTAGGCGAAGCACTCGCCCAGGTCGACCCCGGTCGACCGCGCGTGCTCGCGGATGAGCCGCGCCTTCTCGGGGCCCGCGACGACCGGGCGCAGCAGCCGACCCGTGGCGAACCCGTCCTTGATCTCCAGGCGGTTCGCGATGACATGCGTGGCGCCGAGGTGCGCGGCGAGCCGGTCCATCAGGAAATCCAGCGCGCCCGACACGATGACCACCTCGTGCCCCTCATCGCGGCAGCGAGCCACCAGGTCCTTCGCGGAGGGGTAGAGCGCGGGCTTCACGACCGCCTCGAACGCGTCGTCGGCGAGGAGCAGCAGGCGATCGCGCGACATGCCCTCGTAGCTCGAGAACAGCGCCTCGTTGAACAGCCGGCGGTCCTTCCACTCCGCGAACGCCATCTCCGGCGCGCGCGCGACGGCCTTCGCCACCTTGAGGAAGCTGCGGAACGGCGTCCGCTGGTTCAACAGGTAGTAGACCGTGGGGTGGATGAGGTTCGTGCGGAGGAGCGTCCCGTCCACGTCGAAGTAGCTGGTCTTCTGCGACACCCGGCCTTTCTTCAAGAAGCGGGCCCCTTTGTCAACGTGGCTGACGCGCGCTCCCCTCACGTGGAGGCCGTCCACAGCTCCGCCAGCCGGGCCACGGCGCGCCCCACGTCCGGCGCGGCGTCGGCGAACGAGGCCATCGGGCAGCCCCGGGCCGCCACGAGCCCGGGCACGGTCGTCAGCGAGTAAGCCTTGGGATCCAGGTCGTCACGCACCTCGTCCCACGTGAGCGGCATCGAGACCGTGGCCTCGGGCACCGCGCGGAGGGAATACGGCGCCACGAGGGTGCGCGTGGGGCCCGTCTGCACGGTGTCGACGTACACGCGCGGCCCCCGCTTCGCGGGCAGCCGCTCCATCGTGGCGAGGTCGGGCCGGCGGTGCACGAGCAGCCGCCCGAGGAGCTCCACGAGCGCGCGCGCCGTGTCGTAGCCGTGCCCCTCGCCGAGCGGCACGAGGACGTGCAGGCCGGTCTGGCCCGAGGTCTTCGGGTACCCCACGAGGCCGATCGCGTCGAGGATCGCGCGGAGCTCGAGCGCGAGCGCGACCGCGGCCGGCAGGCTCGCGAGCTTCACGTCGAAGTCGAGCGCGATGTAGTCGCACACCGCGAGCGAGGCGGCCTTGCACGAGAAGACGTGGATCGGCAGCACGCCGAGGTTCGCCACGTAGAGCAGGCTCTCTACGTCGTCGAGCAAGAACCCGCGCTTCGGCCGCTCGGGCTCCTCCTCGTCCTTGAACGCGACCGTGCGCATCCACGAGGGCATCTGCGGCGGCACGTTCCACTGGAAGAAGTGCTTGCCGTGCACGCCGTCGGGGTACCTCACCACCGTGACCGGCCGCCCGCGCACGTGGGGCAAGAGCGCGCCCGCCACCGCGCGGTAGTAGGCGATCACGCCCCCTTTGGTGAGGCCGAGCTCCGGGAAGTACACCTTCTGCGGGTTCGTGATGCGCACCTCGCGGAGGGCGGCTCTTGGGCTGCCGTGGTCTATCCGCGCGATCTCGGCCCGCGGGCCCTCGGACACGCGCAGCGTCTCCTCGCCGGGCGCCGGCGGGAGCGTCGCGCTCCGGTGACGCACGAGCAGGCGGCGGAGCCCGAGGGAGCGCGCGAGGTCGCGGGCGGTGCGCCAGGGTCCCGGCAGGAGCGTGCCCACCTGCACGAACCCCTCGCCGGCCACGAGCTCGGAGAGCAGCGCGCGCCGCGCCTCGTAGGGCGCCGCCGCGAGCGACGCGCCGCCGAGCGAGACCAGGTCCTGCGCGACGAGCGTGACCGGCGCGTCGAGCGTGGCGCGGTGCGCGTCGCCCTTCACGATCTCGGCGGCCCGCGCGGCCAGCCGCGGCAGGCTCGGCAGCCCCGACGCGTCGAACGTGACCACGGTGCCGTCGAGCGCGAACGCGTCGGCGGGGAGGGCGCGCGCGGCGCGCACGAGCTCAGGGTAAAAAATAGAGAGATCTCGATGGCTTGCGTCGCCCTGTTCGAGCACCACCACGCGATCCCCGTCGCGCTCCACACGTGCGGGGAGCCCGTCGAGATCCGGTTCGAACACGCGGTCTCCCTCCGGGAGTCCGCCCTCGTGCTCCGCGAGCCCGCTCCGCTCGAGCGGCGCCGCGAACCCGACGGGCGCCTTCCCCGCGCCGTCGCCGGCCAGCGCGTGGGCCGCCGCCGAGAGGCGCGCCGCGGTGAGGTCCCGCGCCTCGAGCTCACCCACGCGGAGCCCCGAGAGCACCGAGCGATCGCGTGTTTCGAGGTCGTCGGTCTCGCTCGCGTAGGCGTCGCGCTTCTTGAAGAAGAGCCACGCGGCCGCGTCCTCTTCGCGCATCGGGCGACCGGCGGACTTGCCGAGCTTCACGAGGGCCCACCGGCCGCGGAGCTTGCGCCCGGTGAACACCATGTCGAGCTTCCCGTCGACGAGCCCGCGCTCGCTCGGGCCCTCGAGGTACCTCACCGCGCCGCGATCCCACACGATCATGGGCCCGCCGCCGTAGTTGCCGTCGGGGATCACGTCCTCGAAGTCGAGGTACTCGAGCGGGTGGTCCTCGGTGTGGATGGCGAGCCGCTTCTCTGCGGGGTCGAGCGACGGCCCCTTCGGCACCGCGAAGCTCGCGAGCACCCCGTTGGCCTCGACGCGGAGATCGTAGTGGCGTCGCGTGGCGTCGTGCAGGTGCACGACGAACGCGCCGACGAGCGTGCCGCCCTCGCCGCGCGGGCTCGCGTCGCCGAACGGCTCGTTGGTGGTCGCCGGGTCGCGCTTCTCCTCGTAGGTGCGGGGCTTCGCCACCCGGGGAGTATGCACGTGACGCGTCGCCCCGACGACCCGCCGCGTCGCGGGCCTGGGTCGCGGAACGCTCGAGGTGCGAAGCGGGAGGACGCGGCGGGCGCGGCGCCGCGAACGCCCGTTTGCGACGCCGAGGTCAACCCTGCGGAATCACGCGCGGCACGACCATTGCTTAGTCGATGGTCCATGATGATGACCTCGAAGCAAGAGTCGAAGGACCCCCCGGTTCGTCAAGAAAATCAACGCGTTGCGCAACGGCGCGATGACGTCGTGCGTCTACTCTCCTCGGAGGAGCTCGCGGCGGCCTCCGACTTCTACGATCGCGCGCCGTGCACCGACTGAACCTGGCGAACGCGCCGGGCGCGCGCCCCGGTCACTCGTCGCCCGCCGCGGGGAGGAACGACGCCTCCACGCGGCGGTAGTCGACCTCCACGTCGAGGCGGGCGAGCACCGAGTAGAAGCCGAACTGCAGGCGGTTCATGAAGAGCATCTCGCGCGGCATCGTGAACACCTCCGAGTCCTTCGCCCCGCGCACGCGCTTGCCGAGCGCGTGCATCTCGGTGACGAGCGACGCCGCGTAGTCGCGCGTGAGGTGGTACGGCGCGTCGAACAGGGGCTCGAAGCACCGCCGCGAGTACGCGATCGAGAGGTCCTCCATGAGACCAGGGCGCGTGGAGAGCAGCTCCCGCACGCACTGGCGGAACGCGGCCTCGTCCCTCTCGCACGCGGCCCGGTGGAGGGCGACGGCGCGTGCGCGCATGGGGGGCGGGATCACCTGCACGCAGCCGTAGTCGAGGAACGTGATCGCCCCGTCGTCGTGGAACACGTAGTTGCCCGGGTGCGGATCGGCGTTGAACATGCCGCCGGTGAGGTTGCCCTTGAAGACGAAGCGCCAGAGCGTCTCGGCCCACGCGCGGCGGGCCTCGGCCGGCGCCTCGCAGGCCTCCTCGAACGAGCCTCCGGTCACGAACTCGGTGGTGAGGACGCTCTGCCGCGACCGCTCGGGCACGAGGACGGGCACCTTCACCCGCGGATCCCCCGCGTGGACCGCGGCGAAATGCGCGATGCGGGCGGCCTCGAGCTCGTAGTCGAGCTCCTCGCGGAAGCGCTCTCGGATCGTCTCCAGGTGCCCGCGCGAGTCGAAGCGGCGCGCGCCGCCGAGCGCCGCGAACGTCTCGAGGACGCCCGCGCTCGCCAGATCGCTCTCGACCGCCTGGCGCACGTTCGGGTGCTGCACCTTCACGGCGACGACGCGCCCGTCGTGGAGCGTGGCGCGGTGCACCTGGCCTATCGACGCGCTCGCGACCGGCGCGTCCTCCCAGGTCACGAAGAGCCGGTCGATCGGCGCGTCGAGCTCCGCCTCGACCACGCCGCGGATCTCCGCCGCCGACGACCGCGGCGCCTGCGACCGCAGCGCGCGCAGCGAGGCCTCGTAGGCGTCGCGCTGCCCTTCGGGGACCAGGCCATCGACGTAGCTCGCCATCTGCCCCACCTTCGCGGCCAGCCCGCGGAGGTTGCCCAGCACCTCCGCCGCCTTCTCCGCGGCGCCGGTGCCGTCGTCGGCTCGCAGCGCGCTCGCGCCCGTGCGAACGCCCAGCTTCGCGAGGCTCGCCAGTCGCGCGAGCCGCGACCCCGGGAGTTTGGCTGGCTTGTCGGCGCTCACGGGCTCCTGGGGCCGTCGTCGTCCCGACGGGTACCACCAGCGTAGCTTGTTCTGGCGCGCCGCGCGGGGGTTCCTCGCGGTCGGCTGCGTGTGCTACGCCAGAGCCGTGAACGACAGCGCCAACGACCCGGTGATCGAACGTCTGATTGCGCTGGTTCGTCGCGAGCTCGCCGCCGACGACGTGCGGGTGCTCGACGTCGCGGTCGCCGAGCCCGAGGCGCCGAACGCGCTCGTGACCACGCTGCCCGGCGGGCGGCACCTCGTCGCGTCGTTCGTGGTCGTCCCGCCCGATCGCGCCGCGCTCGCGCGCCGCCTCGACATCCTGGCGCACACGTTCGCGAGCTCGCTCGAGCACCTGCCGTCCTCCGGTCGGGCCCCGGTGTCGCTCCCCGACGAGCTCCGCGCGCTCGCGGCGCGAGCGGTGGCGGTGGACGCGCTCGTGATCGACGCCCGGTCCCCCGTGCTCTGGGCGAGCGCCCTCGCGCGCGAGGCCCCGCCGCGGGCCGACCTGTCGCGCCGCCAGCTCATCGACCCCGACACGCTCGCCGCCGAGAACACCGAGGTCGTCTTCGCGATCGAGCGCTCGGCGGCGGAGGGCGCGCGTCGCCTCGAGGCGGGAGACCGCGCCATCGAGCGGGCGCGCGCGCTGGCCGAGACCGCCCAGGTGAACCGAGGCCACCACCTCCGCCACGTCGAGTCGACGGAGGAGCACGGCCTCTACGTGGTCTCGTTCCTGGGCATCTACCTCTTGGTGCTCGCGTTCGATGGGCCCTTCGACGAGCTGCGCGCGGAGCGCTCGGCCTCGGAGGCGCTCCCGCTCATCGAGCGCCTCGTGGAGGCCCTGCCGCCCCACGATCCAGAGCCGGAGCCCATCGGGAGCGTCGGCAGCGTCGTCTCGTTCCGCCGTCGCCGCTGAGCGCGGCTCACCACGGGAACCACTCGCGCGGCACGCGCTGCCACGCGGTCGGCCGCCGCGGATCGCCCTCGGGCAGCACGAGCGAGCCCACGAACTCGGCGTGCTCGTAGACGCTGCCGATCGACCGAGAGATGCTGTCGAGATCCGTGTCGCTCACCACGCCGTTGCTCGTCGCCTTGTAGAACTGCACGGTGATCCGCACGGGGAAGCGCGTGTCGCGCTCGAGGCGCAGGCCGCGGCCCTCGTTGTAGGGGCCCAGGTTGGGGCCGTGGCCGAGCACGGCCTGCTCGACGTCGCTGCGTCGGTCCGCGGACTCCGCCTGCGCGGCGCCCTTCGCGGGCGCGGCGGACGAGGGCGCCATGCCTCCCGAACCCGAACCCAGCATGGGCGGGCCCCAGGCTCGCCGCGGCTGCGCGTGCACGAGCGGCACCTGCACCAGGAAGAGCACGTCGGCGCCCTTCGCCAACGCGGACTTGTCGTCCTCGGTCTTCGGCCCGCCCTGCGCGGCGATTCGCTGCGCCACGTCGGACTTTCTCTCGGCGGTGAAGGCCGCGCGCTGGCCCAGGTTGTTGAAGTAGAGCTCCTGGCCCCAGCCCGCGGCGGTCGAGTCCTCCGGGCGGTTCTCGATGACGCTGACGCTCGTGCCCTGCCGGGTGACGAGCAGCGTGAGCACCGCCGGCGCGCCCACGGACGACTGGTAGTTGAACAGCACGGGGTTGAACTCGGCCTTCCCCGTCTTGGGGATCGGCAGAAACACGGCCTGGGCGCTCACGAGGAAGTGCGAGTCACGGCCGGCGAGCAGGTTGCCGCTGCCCTGGATGCTCGAGGGCATGCTCACGAAGCTGCGCAGGTTCTGCAGCACGTCGCGGAGTGGCACGCTCGCGAGCGTCCCGGCCTTCTCGTTCCCGACGCGGACGAAGAACTTGTCGGAGGGCACGTCGCCGGTGCGGTCGGAGAAGTTCGGGAAGCGGACCACCGGCATCACCGCGCCGCCGAAGCCGCCGCGCGCGTCGCGCGTGCGGACCTGGAGCGACAGGTCGGAGATGTTGGGCCCCACCGACGAGCCCACCGAGCGCCCCGTGTCCTCCCAGGCGACGTTCACGACCGACAGGCCGCGCCGCGAGACGCGCGCGCGGAGGTCGGAGTCGTTCGGCATGGCGACGACCTTCGCGACGGTCGCGGCGAGCTCCTCCTCCGAGGTGCGGTCGCGGATGCCCCACTCGCCGGGGTCGGCCGTGGCGGTGCCGGTGGCGAGGGGCAGCGGCTGCGCGTTCGCGCTCGTCGTGGTCGCGGAGGTCACGGGGGCGGGCGGGGCCTGCACGATGATGATGCGCTCGCCGCACGCGGGGAGCGAGGCGGTCGCGAGCGTGGCGGTGGCGGCGAGGAGCGTGGCGAGTCCGGCGTGTTTCATCGAGGTCCTTGGGTGGCGCGACGCGCGCTCGTGCGGAAGTGGGGGCGAAGGCGCGCCGCGCGGCGGCGGCGGCGTAGAGTGTCCGTCAAACGGGCGGGCGCGCGGAAGGATCTGTCGTTGACCCCACGTGCGGGCAGGTGTTCACTTCCGCCATGTCCACCCTGAAAGGCAAGACGCTCTTCATCACCGGCGCGAGCCGCGGCATCGGCAAGGCGATCGGGCTCCGCGCGGCGCGCGACGGCGCGAACGTCGTCATCGCGGCCAAGACCGCGGAGCCGCACCCGA
Organism: Polyangiaceae bacterium; assembly: GCA_035439005.1. GTDB lineage: Bacteria > Myxococcota_A > Polyangia > Polyangiales > Polyangiaceae > JAAFHV01. Next base: position 38,161 of record DAORJJ010000003.1, read on the forward strand.
AGCTGCCTGGCACCGTCTACACGGCGGCCGAGGAGATCGAGAAGGCCGGCGGGAAGGCGCTCCCGTGCCTCGTCGACGTGCGGGACGAGGCGCAGATCGCCGCGGCGGTGCAGAAGGCCGTCGACACCTTCGGCGGCATCGACATCCTCGTGAACAACGCGAGCGCCATCAGCCTCACGGGCACCCTCGAGACCCCGATGAAGCGCTTCGACCTCATGCACCAGGTGAACACCCGGGGCACGTTCGCTTGCTCGCAGGCGTGCATCCCGCACCTCGCGAAGGCCGAGAACCCGCACATCCTGAACCTGTCGCCGCCGCTCAACATGGAGGCCAAATGGTTCGCGCCACATGTGGCCTACACGATGGCGAAATTCGGCATGAGCCTCTGCGTCCTCGGCATGGCCGAGGAGCTCCGCGGCAAGCGCATCGCCGTGAACGCGCTCTGGCCCCGCACGGTCATCGCGACCGCGGCCGTGCAGAACCTCCTCGGGGGGGACGACACCATGCGAGGCAGCCGCACGCCCGACATCATGGCCGACGCGGCGCACGTCATCTTCACGCGGAAGAGCACCGAAGCGACGGGGCAGTTCTACGTCGACGACGACGTCCTCGCGTCGATTGGGGTCACCGACCTCTCGAAGTACGCGTCGGTGCCCGGCGCCGAGCTCATCCCCGATTTCTTCGTCTAGAGCGAGCCACGCCGCGGGTGCGACATCGGCGCCTCAAAACGACCCGCGGGCCGAAATACTCCTTGAAGCTCGTTGTTCTTGAGGGAAGATGCCCTCGTTCGAGCGTGACGATTTCAGACAAGGACCCCTGACCACTATGCGCACCAACCAAGACCCCGCGGCCGCCGACGGCTCGCGCGAGCGCCGCGTCGGCGCGGCCGACTCTGGGAGCGATCTCGATCGGCGCGGCTTGCACCTCGCGTTCACCGACGCGCTGCGCGACATCCTCCGGTGGGAGGCCTCGCGCTCCCGCCCCGCTCGCCACTGAGCGCGGCTCCTGCTAGAGAGACGACATGCGTGGTTTTCCAGGCGGACGCCGCCTCGCCGCCTGGGTCAGAGCAGGCGCAGCCATTTCGGCGGGGGTCCTCTCCGCGATCGGGTGCGCAGTGGGGGTCGTCGACGACTCCCCCACCGACCCTACCGAGGTCGACGGCGCGGTGATCCCGTCCGCCACGGGAACCGGCACGACCCCTGACGCGCGCCCCGACACTGCGGTGAAGGACGTGACCGTCCCGCCCCCCGACGTGGTGCTCCCGGTCGACACGGGCCCGCCGCCCGACGCGGGGGGCTGCACGAACAAACTCGTCATCAACGAGGTGCAGACCGAAGGCACGGGCGCCGACAACGAGTTCGTGGAGCTCTTCAACCCGACGCCGTGCGAGGTCGGGCTCGAGGGGTGGTCGCTCAAGTACAGCGCGGTCAGCGGCAACACGCCGTCCACCTTCTTCACCGGCCTCGTGAGCCACAAGCTGCTCCCTGGCGGCTACTTTGTCGTCGCGCACACGTCTTTCTCGGGCCCCAAGAACGCCACCTACACGGCTGGCAAGCTCGCGGCCGACGACGGCCAGGTGGGGCTCTTCGACAAGCTCGACACCAAGGTCGACAGCGTCGGCTACGGCACCATCGCGACGGGCAACCGGGTCCTCACGGAGGGAAACCCCGCGCCCACGCCCGGAGGGCCGGGCAAGTCGGTCCAGCGCGTGCCGAACGGGGCCGACACCAACAACAACGGGGCCGACTTCCGCTCGGCCAACCCCACCCCAAACGCCGCCAACTAGCCGGAAGTACGGCAAAAAAAGCCGCTGCGCGGTCTCACTTCGCCGCGCCGGCGCACGGCGGCGACACGAGCGCTACGGGGCTCGCCGACCACTCCTCCGGGGTGCGCGCGGTGATGGTGAGCGCGTGCAGGCCGCCCTTCAGCTCGGCTTGAAGCGCTCCGTACACGAGCTGGTGGCGCTGGACGCCGCTCTTGCCCACGAACGCCGGCGCCACGACCACGACCTTGAAGTGGGACTCGGCGCCCGGCTTCACGGCGTGGTTGTGGCTCTCGTCGATGACCTCGAGGTGGGAGGGGTCGAACGCCTGCGTGAGCGTGGACTCGATGCGTGTGCGCCGCAACATGCCCATGTTCTAGCACGGCCAGCGCCGTCCTCGCTCGACCCTAGCTGTCGAGGTAGGTGCGCAGGCGGCGGTGCTCGGACGGCAGCCGCAGCTTTCGCAGGGCCTTGGTCTCGATCTGGCGGATGCGCTCGCGGGTGAGGGCAAACGACTCGCCCACCTCTTCGAGGGTGTGGTCGCGCGGCTCGTCGATGCCGAACCGGAGGCGAAGGATCTTCTCCTCGCGGGGGGTGAGCGTCTTCAGGAGCTGCCGGGTCTGCTCGTGGAAGCGCATCTTCGCGTACGCGTCGTCGGGGGAGTGCGTGCCGTCGTCCGCGATGAACTCGCCGACGCTGGCCTCGCCCTCGGCCCCGACCGGGGTCTCGAGGCTGATGGGCTCGCGGGCGATGCGGAGCACCGCGCGCACCTTGTCGAGCGGCAGCCCCGTGCTCTCCGAGAGCTCCTCGGGCGTGGCCTCGCGGCCGTACTCTTGGAGGAGCGACCGGCTCGTGCGCGTGAGCTTCTGCAGGTTCTCGAACATGTGCACAGGCACGCGGATGGTGCGCCCCTGGTCGGCGATGGCGCGCGAGATCGACTGGCGCACCCACCACGTGGCGTAGGTGGAGAACTTGTAGCCGCGCTTGTACTCGAACTTGTCGACGGCGCGCATGAGGCCGATGTTGCCCTCCTGCACGAGATCGAGGAGCTGCAGCCCGCGGCTCGTGTGCTTCTTCGCGAGCGACACCACGAGGCGCAGGTTCGCCTCGACGAGCCGGCCCTTGGCGAGCTCGGCCTTGCGTCGGCTCGCGTTGAGGTCGGCGAGGGTGCGCCGCAGCTGCTTCTTGGCGGTCGCCGACCCGGTGCCCTGCACGAGGACCCGGAGCCGCCGCGCGATGCGCGCCACGACGGTCTGGTCGAGGCGCACGGCCTCGAGCGCGGTGAGCACTTTGGCGCGCGCCTTGGAGACGTCGCCGCGGCTGGGGTTGACGTAGAGGTCCAGGAACGGGCGCTCGAGGAGCCGGGCGGTGCGCTTGATGGCGGTGTCGTCGAACGCCTCTTCTTCCTCCACGTTGCGGAGGACGTCGCGCAGCTTGAGGCGCCCCTTCTCGAGTGACTGGCCGATCGCCGCGAGCTCGCGCGAGGCGGCCTCGGAGTCGAGGATGGTCTCGACCGTGGAGCGCTCGCCCTCTTCGATCTGCATCGCGAGCTCGACCTCGCCCTCCCGCGTGAGGAGCGGGACCCTCGCCATGCGGCGGAAGTAAAGGTCGACGGCCTCCGCGCCCTCGCTCGGTGACGGCGGGGCAGTGATGGTGGTGGTGGACATGACGGGGGTTTTCTGCTGCTTTTTCAAGTCGTTACTCCACGAGCGAGCGGGGAGGTGCCCGGGTCTCAGAGAGAACCCGAGGCCGCACACCAATCTTGGGCCAATCGTGCGGAGAGGCCAGGACGCCAAGACCGCTTCGGACCATAACCACGTTTGAACAACGCGCTCGATCTGCCAATCCTTCCCAGAATGTGCGCACGCGACGCCGCCCGCGCACCCCTCCGATGCGCGAAACGGCGCGGCGGTTCGCTTCCATCGCGCCGCGGGACGAAACTGTGACCGAGCGGCAGCCGCCGACGCTTCGGCACCGCCACCGCCGTGCGGCGTCCGGGCCTACGGCGCGACGAGCCGGGCCGACCGCTCACGCGCCACGGCCAAGCGGTCGAGGTACACGTCGCGCGGGATCTCTTCGCACCCGAGCGAGGCGAGGTGCGGGTTCATGACCTGCACGTCGAAGAGCGTGAAACCCCCCGCGCGGAGCATCCCCACGAGGCTGGCGAACGCGAGCTTCGAGCAGTCGGTCTCGCGGTGGAACATCGACTCGCCGGCGAACGCGCCTCCGATCGCGATCCCATAGATGCCCCCCACGAGCCGCCTCGGCCCTGAGCGGGCGTCCCACACCTCGACGCTGTGGGCCCAGCCGAGCTCGTGGAGCCGCACGTAGCCCTCGAGGAGCGCGGGCGTGATCCACGTGCCGGCCTCGGCGCGGGTCTCGCCGCAGGCGGTGATGGTCTCGCGGAACGCCTCGTCCAGGGTGACGACGTACGGGTGGTGGCGGAGCGTCCGGCGCAGGCTCCGCGACCAGCGCGGGGCCTCCTCGAGCGGGAAGATCGCCCGGGGGTTCGGCGAGAACCACAGCACCATCGGATCGCCGGTAGGCGAGGTGTGCGGCCACGGGAAGACGCCGCTCCGGTACGCGTGCAAGACCGTAAAGGGTCGAAAGTCCTCACCTATCGCCACGACCTCGCGCCGCCCGAGGCGCCGGGGATCCGGGAAGGCGATGGCGGTTCGCTCCGGCTCGAGGGGCGGAAACGGCGGCGTGAAGGGCACGGCCCGAGGAGTAGCACGCCTCCGCGGGCAGGTTCGACGGGCCGAGTGGGGGCCGGCTCGCGGGCGTCGAGACCTCCTCCGCCCGCCCCTCGGCTAAGCGGCTGGCGCGGTGGTCTCGTTGCTCGCGGTCCGGTCCCCACTCGGCCCCCCGCGGCATGTCCTACGCCCCCAGGGCGGTCACCTTCCCCCCGGCGCGACGATTTTCTCAGCGGGGCGCGGGCGCGGGGAGGAGCGCCAGCGTCCGGGGCTCCGGAGCGGTGAGCGCGAGCCCTAGATCCGGCTGCGCTACGTCCCATGAGGGCGCCAAGGCGGCCGATTTCGCGAACGGCGAGAGCTCGGCCCCGAGGCCCACCATGGCGGAGCCCGACTCGCGGACGACGGAGATGCTCGCGAGCAGCCCCTTCTTCACGAGGCCGAGGTGGGTCACGAGCTTCGGGTTCGTGAGGGAGGTGGGCGCGCCGGTCACGAGCTTCTGGCCGGCGGAGACGAGGCTCGCGGTCTTGGCCGCCATCTGCGGGACGAGCGTGCCCAGCACGACGCTCATGTCGGCGAGGCCCGTGAGCTTCGTCTTGGCCTGCGGGTTCATGCCGCTCGCCTTCGACACGGCGGCCCGCAGATCGGCGCCCGGCGAGAGCTTCTCCTTCATGGCGCGCCCGGCGAACTGGCGCATGTGAGACGTGGTCTGCGTCGCCTGCCAGGTGAGCGCGTGGAGCTCCTGGGCGGTGCGGAAGAAGTCGTCGTAGGAGTCCACGCCGAGCCGCACGTATTCGAACTCCTCCTTTTCGCCGCTCTCGGTCTTGGCGGCGAGGAGGAAGTTCGTGTCGGCGTCGGCCTCGTAGCGCTCGAGCCCTGGCCCGAGGTCCCGCAGCTTCACCTTCCCGGGTGGCGGCACGTCGGTGAGCTGCTTGGCGAGCTTCGTCGTGACCTGGCCGAGCTCCGCGCCGGCCTTCGCGAGCTCGCCCGGGAGCTGGTCGAGCGTGCCCTCCCAGTCGCGGCTCGTGTGCTCGACCTTGCCGTCGGCGCCGACCATCGTGGTCTCGGTGTGCATGTGGACGGGGATCGCGGCGCAGCCGAGCGCGGTGCTCGCGAGGACGAACGGGGCGAAGAGCTTCAGTGGGCGCATGGGGACCTCGCGCCGAATTCTACCCAAGAATCCAGCGCGTGGCCCCCGTCGGCGCGTGGGAATCAGCGCTTCAGCGAGTACACGAAGCTCGGCTTGGGCTCGCGCAGCGCGCGCTCGGCGATGATCGCGTGGAGCGGGATGGCCGGGCCGCGGAAGGGACCGGCGTGCTGGCGCACGAGGCGCTCCCCGGCGGCCTTGTCGCCGCGGGCCTTCACCCCCGCCACCTCGCGCATGAGGCCGAGCGCGGCGTCGGGGAACTTCTTGAGATCGATGGAGAAACAGCCGGTGTCTTTGCCGTTCGCGGCGGGCTCCGCGGGGTTCCACGTGACCGCCTTCTTGCTCATGAGCACCCCGAGCTGGATGGCCGCGAGCTGGCTGTAGTTCTTCGGGTGCCCGTCGTCGGTGTACATGCCGCGCGAGATGTGGCCGAACGCCCAGGCGATGTCGCGCACGTGCGCGAGGTCGGCCTCGGCCCGCGTGATCTTGCCCTTCGTGACGAGCCAGTCGGTGAAGTAGAGCGCCGCGCTCTGCGCCTTCAGCTCCTCGAGCGTGCTCGCGAGCGGGCCGCCGAACTGGTCGCGGTCGATCTTGCCCTTCACCTTGTACTGGTGGGCGGGGCCCAGGTTGTGGGCGGCCTCGTGGAGCACGGTGCTCATGAGCTGCGGCTCGGGATCGGTCGTGTAGCTCGGCATCACCGACTTGCAGAAGAGCGACTCGGCCACGGAGCGCTGCGCCGTGAGGCTGTCGGGGTCGGTGTAGAAGTTGGTCATGGCGACCGTGCGCCCGCGCCCCTCGTTGGCGACCGGCCCGAAGTTCGGCAGCGACTGCCCGATGGTGGCCCCGAACGGGTTGCGCGAGTCGCCGGCGTTCAGCGCGATGTCGACGAAGTCGGGCAGCTTGAACGACACCGCGCGCGCCTTGTACGGGCCCCCGGCGAGCGCGGCGAGGGCGTTCTCCATCTCGGTCTTGAGCGGGTCGAGCTTGTCCTGCCAGGCGATCGACTTCTTGTTGATGAGGCCGAAGCTCACGTGGAAGAGGGCCTTCGTGCTGCACGGCTCCGCGTACACCTCGTCGGGGGCGATGCGCAGGTAGTAGCGCGAGTTCTTCACGCCCATCTTCGCCCACGCCTCGTCAGCTGCGAACCACGAGCCGTCCTCGAAGGCCTTCGCCTGCGCCTCGAGGTAGGCGCGGAGGCTCGCCTCTTCCCCGCCGAGCGCGGCGGAGGCCGCCCGGAGCTCGCTGGATATAGTCTTGAAATCACTCGCGAAATGCTGGTGGTAAGGCACCGCCTTGAGCGCGCCGCCGTCGCCCGCGACGACCACGGTGAACGGGTCGACCAGGGCCTTGTCGGCCTTCGCGAGCGCGTCGCAGAACTTCGGCTTGGCGAGCTCGCTCGCGGGGTAGAGCCCCGAGGTCTTCGCCGTCGCGACGCCCGGGAGCGCCGAGCACGCCGGGTCGTGCTGCGTCGCCGGCGCCTCGCAGCGCGGGCCCTGGTTGCGGAAGAAGAGCGCTTGGCTCGCCGTGTCGCCCTCGGGCACCTGCGCGCGCAGGCCGTACGTGCCCATCTGCGTCTGGTAGAGGCGCTCGATCACCTCGACCGCCGTGAGCAGGTGGCCGAGGAACGCGGCCTCGCCCGCGCTCGCGCCCGTGAAGTCGGTGAGCACGAGCGTGGGGCGCCCCTGCGCCAGCTCCTTCACGACGGCGGCGCGGCGGGCGACCTCCGCCGGGGTCGCCGGGGCCTTGCCGAGATCGCCGCCGTGCCGCGCGAGCACCTTCGCGTGCGCCTCGTGGAGGGCGGGGGTGAACGCGCCCCGCGCGTCGACGTATGTGGCGAGCGAGGTGCCCTTCGGCGCGTTCCACAGCACGGCGAGCTCGCTCGGGTCGAGCGCGCCGTCGTTGTTCGCGTCGAGCGACCAGTAGAGCGGCAGGTTGAGCTCGACGGCCAGGCGGTTCCAGTCTTTCCGAGGCACGCCCGTCGTCGGCGGAGGCGGCGCGGGCGGAGGCGGAGGCGGCGCGGAGGCGGTGACGGTCGGCTGCGGCGGCGGCATGACGGGCGGCGGCGCGGCGGGCTCTCCGCACGCGGCCAGCGACGCCAGCGCGGCCAGCGAGAGCCCTGCGGCGCTCCAAGCGCTCGAGGCGAGAACGGGGACGGGCGAGCGACGTCGAGCGAGCTTCATGGGGGCCTCCGAGGGCCGGGCGCCGACGCGCGGCCGATCCGCGAATACTCGTTTCCGCGCCGCGCGGTCAACCGCCTCGTGTAGGATGCAAGGGCCTGCGGGGCGCCCGAAGGGAGGAGGATTCGCCATGTTCGATCGCGAGATTCGTGAGCGCGTGGACCGCCTCGAGCTGCCATGGAGCGAGTTCGACGTGGACCCCTATGGGATCTCCAAGCGGCACCTCGAGGTGTTCTTCAACCTCCTCGCGCCCCTCTACCGGCACTACTTCGCGGTCGAGGCGCGCGGCGTGGAGAACGTCCCGAAGCGCGGGCGGGCGATGCTCATCGGGAACCACTCGGGCGGCATCGCCATCGACGGCGCGATGGTCATCGCGTCCATGCTGCTCGAGATGAACCCGCCGCGGCTCGCCCAGGGCATGGTCGAGAAATTCCTGAACCAGCTGCCGCTCGCCTCGCAGTGGTCGAACCGCACCGGCCAGTTCACCGGCCTGCCCGAGCACGCCATCCGCCTCCTGGAGGACGAGCGGCTGCTCATGATCTTCCCCGAGGGCGCCCGCGGCACGGCGAAGCTCTACAAGGAGCGCTACAGCCTCGTCGCCTTCGGCACGGGCTTCATGCGCCTGGCGCTCCGCACGAAGACGCCCATCGTCCCGCTCGCGTTCCTCGGCGGCGGCGACGCGGTGCCCACGATCGCGAACTCGACGACGCTCGGGAAGCTCATCGGCGCGCCGTACGTGCCGATCACGCCCTACGGCCTCGCGCTGCCCCTGCCGGTCAAGCTCGAGGTCGTCTACGGCGAGCCCATGGTGTTCCAGGGCACTGGCACCGAGGATGACGTGGTCATCACCGGCTATGTCGAGCGCGTGAAGGGCGAGATCGCGCAGCTCATCGAAGAAGGGCGCCGTCGGCGGCGGCATGGAGGTTCAGCGTGAAGGTCCTCGTTCCGGGCATCACGGGCGCGATTGGTCGCCGCTTCGCGCGCGGCCTCCTTCGCGCGGGGCACGACGTCATTGGCATCGATCGCCGCCCGTACGGCGCGATCGGCGAGGGGGAGGAGGGCCTCGAGGTCCACCAGGTCGACATCCGCAAGCGCGGCGCCGAGGACGTCTTCCGCCGCGTGCGGCCGGACGCCGTCGTCCACATGGCCACGGTCACGCACCTGCTCCGCCAGAGCGAAGACCGCTACCGCATCAACCTGCAGGGCACACGCGCGGTCTTCGAGCACTCGGCGGCGTACGGCGTGAAGCACGTGGTCTTCATCGGGCGGCACACCTTCTACGGGGCCGCGCCCGACTCGCCGCTCTACCACGGCGAGGACGAGCCCCCGATGGCGCTCGCCTACTTCCCCGAGCTCGCCGATCTGGTGGCCGCCGATCTCTTCGCAGGCAGCATGCTCTGGCGCCAGCCCGAGCTCACCACCACGGTGCTGCGCTTCTGCTACACACTCGGCGACTCGGGTCACGGCACGCTCGCCACGTTCCTGCGCGGCGCGCGCGTGCCCACCGTGCTCGGGTACGACCCGCTCTTCCAGTTCATGCACGAGGACGACGTCGTCAAGGCGCTCATGGTGACCCTCGAGAAGCGCGCGCGCGGGGTGTTCAACGTGGCGGGGCCGCCGCCGCTCCCGCTCTCCGTGGTCATCCGCGAGACGGGCCGCCAGGCCTTCCCGGTGCCGGAGGTGGTCTTCACGAGCCTGCTCGGTCGCTTCGGGCTGCCGCGGCTGTCGCGCGGGGCGCTCGGCCACATCAAATACCCCGTGGTCACCGACGACCGCGCCTTCCGGGCCGCGACGGGGTTCACGCACGACGTCTCGGAGGGCGACGCGATGCGCGAGTTCCGCCGCGCGTTCCCCCCGATGAGGCGCGGCTAGCCGACGGCGCGGGAGAACCTGAACCTCCCAAAACCGCAAGAGTGACGAGCGTTTGGGCAAATCAAACGGCGTCGACCCAAGCGGGGCCGAGCGTCGGGCCCCGTCGCGTCTACAGCGAGTCGCCGGTCGCGGTCTTCGACTTGGCGAGGAGCTGCTCGGCCTCTCGCTCCTCCGCCGAGCGTGAGCCCTTCGCGGGGGCGGCCGGCTTCGCCGGCGGCGCCGGCTTCGGCGCGGGCACTGCGACCGCCAGCACGCCCGAGGAGCGCGCCGGCTTGATCGGCGTGGCCTTCGCGGCGGCGGCGTGAGGCTTCGGGGCCGGCGCCGCCACGGCGAC
>DAORJJ010000004.1:0-45259 GCA_035439005.1 Polyangiaceae bacterium
GGCGGGCGAGGACGCGAGCGCCGCCAGCCCGTACCACCGCTTCGTCGAGGCGTGCGCGGCGTTCGTCGCCACAGGGCGGGCGTACGGAGTGTGCCTCGGCCGCGCCGCGACCGTCGACGGCAAGGTCGACCTCTCGGCCCTCCCGCGGTGCGCGGGCGGCGGCCGGCGCGAGCTCACCGAGCGCTACGACGCCTTCGTCCACACGTCGAACGCGAGCCCGTTCCCTCGCTGAGCGACCGCGGAGCGCCCACGCGGCGCCGTCTCCGGCTACTCCGCGGCGCGCGCGCTCGCCTCCCGCTGGAGCTCGCGCTTGACGGCGTGAAAGATGGCCTCGTGGGTGGCGGGGCACCCGAGCGCCACGGGGCCCTTCTCGCCGGCGCCGAACGCCGCCACCGCGTCGCGCAGCGCCTCGCGCACCGAGATGGCCAACATGAGCGGCGGCTCGCCCACGGCCTTGCTCCCGTGGATGGTGCCCGGCTGCGCGGCGTCGGGCAGCAGCGTCACGTGGAGCTCCACCGGCGCGTCGCCGATCGAGGGGATTTGGTAGGTGCTGGCCGAGTGGGCGAGGAGGCGGCCCTTCGCGTCCCACTTGAGCTCTTCGCCGGTGAGCCACCCCATGCCCTGCACGAAGGCGCCCTCGACCTGGCCGCGGTCGATCTGGGGGTTCAGGCTGTCGCCCACGTCGTGGAGGATGTCCACTCGGCGCACGAGCTTCATCCCCGAATAGCCGTCGACCTCCACCTCGGAGACGGCCGCGCCATAGGCAAAATAGTAAAACGGCTTCCCGCGGCCCTTCGCCCGATCGTAGCCAATCCCCGGGGTGCGGTAGAAGCCCTGCGCCGACAGGTTTACCTGCGCCAGATAGGCCCTCTCGGCCACCTCGGCGAAGGGCACGGCGTGGTCGCGCTGGTCTTGGGCGAACACGAGGCCGTCGGCGAACACCATCGCCGCGGGGGAGACGGGCATGGGGCGGCCGGCGCGCTTCTCGATCATCTGGGCGGCCACCTCGGCGAGGCGCTCGCGCAGCGTGACGCACGCGGCCTTCACCGCCGCGCCGTTCAGGTCGGCGCCGCTCGACGCCGCCGTGGCCGAGGTGTTCGGCACCTTGTCGGTCTGGGTCTTCATGACGCGCACGCTCTCGGCCGAGACGCCGAGCTCGCGCATCGCCACGCCCCGGAGCTTCGTGTAGAGCCCCTGGCCCATCTCGGTGCCGCCGTGGTTCACGTGCACCGTGCCGTCGCGGTAGACGAGCACGAGCGCGCCGGCCTGGTTCAGGAAGGTGGCGGTGAACGAGATGCCGAACTTCACCGGCGTGACGGCGAGGCCGCGCTTCACGCGCGGGCTCTTCGCGTTCCACGCGTCGACCTCGGCGCGCCGCTCCGTGAACTTGGCGGAGCGGAGCAGCTCGGGCCAGATGCGCCCGATGCGGTTGTCGTCGAGGTGCTGGCCGTAGTGGGTGGTGTTGGTCTCGCCCTCGCCGCGGTAGAGGTTGCGCTCGCGCACGACCTCGGGGGGCAGGCCGAGCGTGCGCGCGACGCGGTCGAGGATGTCCTCGATCACCACCATGCCCTGCGGGCCGCCGAAGCCGCGGAACGCCGTGTGCGAGACCACGTTCGTCTTGGCGACGCGCCCGGAGAACGCGACGGCCGGCAGGTAATACGCGTTGTCGAGGTGGAAGAGCGCGCGGTCGCAAATGGACTCGGAGAGGTCGAGCGCCCACCCGCCGTCGGAGACGAGGTCGACCACCGCGGCGAGCACCCGGCCCTCGTCGTCGAAGCCCACGCGGAACTTCCCGAGGAACGGGTGGCGCTTGCCCGTGAGCGCCATGTCGACGTCGCGATCGAGCTGGACCCGCACCGGGCGCTGGGTGGCCTTCGCGGCGAGCGCGACGAGCGCCGCGAAGCCGTTGCCCTGGGTCTCCTTGCCGCCGAAGCCGCCGCCCATCCGCGGTGACCGCACCACCACCTTGCTCCGCGGCAGGTGGAGCACGTGCGACACCACGGCCTGCACCTCCGACGGGTGCTGCGTGGAGGACGTGACCACCACGTCGCCGTCGTCTCCCCACTCGGCCCACGCGGCGTGCGACTCCAGGTAGAAGTGCTCTTGGCCGCCGATGTCGAGCTCGCCCTCCAGCGCGTGGGGCGCGCGCGCGAGCGCGGCCTGGGCGTCGCCGCGGCGGATGACGTGGGGCGTGGTGTGGAAGCTGTCGGCGGCGATGGCGGCGCGGAGATCGAGCACCGCGGGGAGCGGCTCGTAAACCACCTTGACCATCTTCGTCGCGAGCTTGGCCGCGTCGCGGGACTCGGCCACCACGAGCGCGACCATGTGCCCGACGAAGCTCACCTCGCCGCCCTCCGGCGCGAGGAGGGTCTCGTCGTGGCGCACCGCCCCCACGTCGTTCACGCCGGGGATGTCGCGCGCGGTGAGCACCGCCACGACGCCCGGGTGCGCGAGCGCGGCCGAGGCGTCGATCGCCACCACCTTCGCGCGGGCGTGCGGCGACGACACCGGCCAGACCTCGAGCATGCCGCGGCGCGCCGCCTCGTCGTCCACGTAGAGCGCTGTGCCGGTGACGTGCCCCGCGGCGCTCTCGTGGAGCAGCTCGAAGCTCGGCGCCTTGCAGCTCGGCGCGCGCTCGTTCTCGCCCGCGGCGCGGAGCTCGGCCTCGGGAGACCGCGCGAACGTGAGCACCTCGTCTTGCGCCGCGCTCGAGACGCCCGCGTGGAGCTTCTCGAAGAGGCTCGCGACGAGCTCGGCGCGGAAGGCCTTCCCCGAGCGCACGTCGTCGAGGGGCGTGAACTCCTCTCGGAGCACCGCGGCCACGTCGCGCACGGTGGCCTCGGTCCACGGCCGCCCCACGAGCGCCGCGGCGGCCTTCGTGGCGAGCACCGGGGTCGCGGCCACGCCGCCGTACGCGAGGCGCGCGGAGGTGACGCGCCCGCCCTCGTCGAGCTCGATCGCGAAGCCGGCTGCGACGATGCTGATGTCCATCTCGCGGCGCTTCGACACCTTGAACGAGTCGGCCACGCGGCGGCCTCCGGCGGCGGCGGGGCGCGGGATGGTCACCGCGCGCACGAGCTCGTCGGCGGCGAGCACCGTCTTGCGGTAGCCCACGAAGAACGCCTCGAGCGGGAGCGTGCGCTCGCCGCGCGGCGAGGCCAACGTGATGGTCGCGCCGAGCGCGAGGAGCACGGGCGCCATGTCGCCGATGGGCGACGCGGTCACGAGGTTCCCCGCGAGGCTCGCGCGGTTGCGCACCTGCCGCGACGCGAACGCGAGCAGCATCTTCTTCAGCTCGGGGAGCTCGGCCCCGATGGCGTCCTCGAGCTCGGTGAGGGTGGCGGCGCCGCCGACGACGAAGGCCTCGTCGGTGCGGATCACGCGGCGGAGCTCGGTGACGCCCTCGGTCGAGACCAACATCGCGTAGCGGCGATCGTGTTTGTTCACGTAGACGCCGATCTCGGTCGCGCCGCACACGAGCTCCGCCTCCGGGTGGGCGGCGCGCACGGCCAAAAGCTCGGCGAGCGACGTCGGGCGCAGGAAGCGCTGCTCGCGCGCCTCGTAGTCGAGCGCGGGCGGGTCGATGCTGGCGGCGGGGTTCTTCAGGCGCAGCTGGAAGAGATCCTCGCCGGGCGCGGCGGCGCGGTGCGCGCGCGCGGCCACCATGGCGTCGCGAATGGGCCGGTACCCGGTGCAGCGGCAGAGGTTGCCGTTCAGCTGATCGAGCAGCTGCGCGTCGCCGCGGACGCCGTCGAGGACGTCGTCGCGGTAATACGCCTCGAACATCGAGCCGATGAAGCCCGGCGTGCAGTAGCCGCACTGCGAGCCGTAGCGCTCCACCATCGCCGCCTGCACGGGGTGCAGCGCGTCGGGCGTGCCGATGCCCTCGACCGTGACGACCTCGCGGCCCGCGACCATCGGCAGCAGCGTGATGCAGGCGTTCACGGCGCGGTACGTGGGCCGCTGTGCGTGGTCGCGCTCGACGACGAGCACGGTGCAGGCGCCGCAGTCGCCCTCGGCGCACCCCTCCTTCGTGCCCGTCTTGCCGTTGGCGCGGACGTACTGGAGCAGCGTGGTGTGGGTCGACTCGCCGGACACGGTGACGAGCCGCCCGTTGAGGGTGAACGTGAAGGACGACGAGGGCATGGTGCGTCGACTTTACCCGCATTTGCCGCGCGCGGCGGCGGGGAACCGCCCGCGCGCGGGCGGGCGGGCGAAACGCCCCGCGGCGTTGTAGGATGGCGAGATGCGCTCCTCCTCACGGCCGCTCCCCGCGGCGACCCTCGCGGTCGCGCTGCTCGCCCTCCTCGTCGGGGGCGCGTGCGGCGGAGAGTCCCCCGCGCCCGTGGCCGCCGACCCCGCCGCCTCGGCGACCGCGCCGGCCCCTCCCGCCAGCACCGAGCCGCCCGCCCCGCCCGAGGAAGACGCGGCGGCGCCGCCGCCGCCCGCGCCCGCGCTCCCCTGCCTCGAGGACCTCACGAAGCGCGGCGTGCCCTTCACCAAAGCCACCGCTCGCGGCCTGGTCGACGCCGTCACCGTGCCCGCGCCCATCAACGGCGTGACCTTCACCACCGACGCGACCGACAAGCCCACGACCCAGCCCATGGCCTGCGACTTCGTGCGCACTCTGTGGGCGTTCGCCGACGTGCTGAAGGCCAAGGGCGTCCGCAAGGTGGGGACGCTCGGCTCGTACTGCTACCGGTGCTGCTGCGCGTGGAGCGAGACCAACTTCTGCCGCGGGCCGAGCGATCCCGAGCCCAACTGCGGCACGAACGGCTACTCGAACCACTCGTTCGGGCGCGCGGTCGACGTGCGCTACCTCACGATGGACGACGGCCGGGTGTTCGACATCAACAAAGACGCCGACTTCAAGGCGACCCCGGGCGGCACGTGCACCGGCGCCAAGGGCTCGCAGGTGGGGACGAGCAAGTTCCTTTACGATCTCGTGTGCGAGGTCGCCGACAAGAAGATCTTCAGCACCATCCTGACTCCCAACTACAACTCGGATCACCGCAACCACTGGCATATGGATACGGGCCAGTCGGGCACCCCGAAGGGGACCACCGTGCGGTCGCTCGAGTCGGCCGGGGTCGACGTGGGCGAGCACCCGGACGCCTGCGGCGAGTAGCCCGCGTCGTGTCGTGGGGCTGCTACGGGCGCCCCAGCCCGCGGCGAAACGCGACGAGCTCCGCCGCGATCGACACGGCGATCTCGTCGGGGAGGCGCGCCCCGATGGGCAAGCCGACCGGCATGCGCACCCGCGCGGCGTCGGCCTCGGAGAAGCCGCGGTGCAGCAGGCGCTGGCGAGTGCGCTCGGCCTTCGCGCGGCTCCCGACGCCCCCGATGAACACGAAGTCACGGCGCAGGCCCCACTCGATCGCGCGCTGGTCGGCCTGGTGGTCGTGGGTCATCACGAGGAGCACGCCCCCCGAGGGCACGGCCGCGCCGAGCTCGTCGTACGCGCCCACGAGCGAGGTCACGCCTGGGAGGCGCCCGTCTTCGCCCCACGCGTCGCGCTCGTCGACGACGGTGACCGCGAAGCCGAGCCGCGCGAGCAGCGGCGCCGCCGCGGTGGCGACGTGCCCGCCGCCCACCACGAGGCACGGCACGAGCCCGAGGATGGGCTCGAGGAGCACCGACACGCGGCCGCCGCAGCACATGCCGAGCTCCGGGCCGAGCCGCAGCTCGCGGACCTCGGGGCGGGGCGGCGCGTCGGTGAGGAAGGTCGCGAGGGCCGCCAGCACCTCGCGCTCCACGGCGCCGCCGCCCACCGTGCCCACCGACGTGCCGTCGTCGCAGACGTAGAGCTTCTGCCCCGGCGTGGAGGGCGCCGAGCCGTGGCGCTCGAGCACCGTGGCCATCGCCCCCGCCCGGCCCGCGCCCGCGCAGCGCGCCGCGACCTCCAGCACCTTGGCGGCGGTGGCCGCCTCGGGCACGAAGTGTGCGCCTTCGGGGCGGGGAGGCTCGGACGCAGAGGCCATCGCACCCCACTACGCGATTCCTGGCGCAGCGCAACGACCGGGCGGGTATCCTGTGGCCGTCGCGGCGGGGAGACCCCAACGCGGCGGTGGAACCATCGATCGCGCGCGCCGCGCGGCCTCGACCGCAGGGCCGCAAGAGAAAGCTCCCGATGAACCTGCAAGCGACCCCCCAAGGGGCGACGAACGAAGGTCGCCATGAACCGGCAGTGAGCCCCGAAGGGGCGAACGAAGGTCTACGGCGAGCCCGAGCCGAAGGCGAGGTCTTGCCGTGAATACGAGCCGCTTGGAGCCCAGTCAGGTGATGGTGATGATCCTCGCGGGGGGCGAGGGCAAGCGCCTGCACCCGCTCACCTTCGACCGCGCGAAGCCCGCCGTGCCCTTCGGCGGCCGCTACCGCATCATCGACATCGTCCTCTCCAACTTCGTGAACTCGGGCCTCACGCGCATCAAGATCCTGACGCAGTACAAGAGCGCGTCGCTCGAGGAGCACATCGCGCGCGTCTGGCGGCTCTCGCCCATCCTCGACCAGTACATCGAGGCCATCCCCGCGCAGCAGCGCACGGGCAAGTCGTGGTTCCGGGGCTCGGCCGACGCCGTGTACCAGTGCCAGCACGTCATCACCGACGAGCAGCCCGAGAACGTGTGCATCTTCGGCGGCGATCACGTCTACAAGATGAACATCCGCCAGATGCTCGACGCGCACGCCGCGCGCCGCGCAGACGCGACCGTCGCCGCCATCCCCGTGCCGAAAGCAGAGGCCCGGGAGTTCGGCGTCCTCGAGACCGACGCCGACGGGCGCATCGTGGCCTTCCACGAGAAGGTCGCCGATCCGCCGGAGATGCCGGGCCGCCCGGGGTTCTGCCTGGCGTCGATGGGCAACTACGTGTTCCGCACGGAGGCCCTGATGGATGCGCTCTACACGGACACGGGCCTGGAGGACAGCAAGCACGACTTCGGCCACGACATCCTCCCGGCCATGGTGAAGGAGGGGCTCGCGATCTTCGCGTACGACTACAAGACCAACACGGTGCCCGGCGAAGACCCGGAGCAGCCCGCGTACTGGCGCGATATCGGCACGCTCGAGGCGTACTGGGAGGCCCAAATGGACCTCATCAGCATTCACCCGGCGTTCAACCTCTACAACCAGCACTGGCCCATTCGCACGGGCGCCACGCACGATCCACCGGCGAAATTCGTGTTTCGCGACGCCGCCCAGGCGCGCGTGGGTATCGCCACCGACTCGCTCGTGTCTCACGGGTGCATCATCTCGGGCGGGCGTATCCACCGCAGCGTGCTCAGCGTCGGCTGCCGTATCAACTCGTTCAGCGAGGTGGAGGAGTCGGTGCTCTTCGAGAAGGTGCAGATCGGCCGCCACGCGAAGATTCGCCGGTGCATCATCGACAAAGACGTGGAGATCCCCGCGGGCATGGAGATTGGCTACGACACCGAGGCCGACCGGCGCCGGTTCTTCGTCACCGAGACAGGCCTGGTCGTCATCCCGAAGCGCGCGAAGCTCCTCGGCGACGGGTCGATGCGAGTGGTCGAGCCGGGGTAGGCGTGGAGTTGAGGACCGGCCGCGACCGCACGGTGATCGTCGGCGACGTGCACGGCTGCCGGCGCGAGCTCGAGTGGCTGCTCGAGCTCGTGCGCTTCGGCACGGGCGACCGCCTGGTGTTCGTGGGCGATCTCGTCGCGCGGGGGCCCGACTCGCTCGGCGTGCTCGCGCTCGCGCGTGCGAAGGGCGCCGTGCTCGTCCGCGGCAACCACGAAGAGCGGGTGCTCCGCGAGCGCGCCGCGACCGCGCGCGGCGCCGAGGCCGCCGCGAAGCCGCACCGGGCGCTCGCCGAGGCGCTCAGGCCTGCCGACTGGGTGTTGCTCGAGACCTCGCCGCTCACGCTCGCGCTCCCGGAGCACGGACTCACCGTCCTCCACGGCGGCGTCGACCCGACCCGCGCGCTCGACGACCAGGACGCGTCCACGCTGCTGAACGCGCGGCACGCGCGCGACGCGGCGGGCAACAAGGTGCTGTGGGGCGAGGCGTACGGCGGCCCCGAGCAGCTCGTCTTCGGGCACAACGCGATCGAGAAGCTCCAGCTCCACCCGTTCGCCACGGGGCTCGACACCGGGTGTGTCTACGGCGGCCGCCTCACCGCGCTCGTGCTCGAGGCCGGCGAGCGCTTGCCCGCGGACCTCGACGAGCGCCGCGCGCGCCTCGTGTCGGTGCCCGCCGAGCGCGTGTGGTTCGAGCCTGGGACCGCTGAGCGGGGCAAGGGCGAGAGCTGACGCCGGCGTCGACCCGCGCTTGACGTCGCGCGCCCCGGGCGCTTCCCTTGCCGCGTGACCGAAGCCATCCATACCCCCGGCGCCGCCCCCGCCGACGCCCTCGCCGATCTCCTCGCGTTCCTCCACGCCTCGCCCACGCCGTACCACGCCGCGCGGGCGGCTGCGGAGCGCCTCACCGCCGCGGGCTTCCGCGAGCTCGACGAGCGGGAGCCTTGGGACGAGGTGCGCGAGGGCGGACGCTTCTTCGTCACCGCGGGCGGCACCACGGTGCTCGCGTTCGTCGTGCCGCGCGGCGGCAAGCTCCGCGGCTACCGCATCGTCGGCGCGCACACCGACAGCCCCAACCTGCGCCTCAAGCCGCGGCCCGACTACATGAAAGAGGGCTACGCGCAGCTCGGCGTCGAGGTGTACGGCGGCGTGCTCCTGAACTCGTGGCTCGATCGCGATCTCGGCGTCGCCGGACGGCTCAGCGTGCGCGAGGAGGGCGGCGGCCTGGGCTCGCGGCTCGTCCGCATCGACCGGCCCCTCTGCCGCGTGGCGCAGCTCGCCATCCACCTCGATCGCGAGGCCAACGACGGCCTGAAGCTGAACCGCCAAGAGCACCTCGCGCCGCTCTTCGGCCTCGGCGACGGGGAGGGGGTGCTCGCGCTCGCGGCGCGGGAGGCGGGCGTCGCCGCGGCGGACGTGGTGGGCCACGACCTCATGCTCTTCGACGTCACGCCGCCGACGCGCGGCGGCCGCGCGGGCGAGTTCTTCTTCTCGGGGCGCCTCGACAACCTCGCGATGTGCCACGCGGGGCTCACCGCGCTCGTGCGCAGCGCCGACGCGGCGCTCGAGGGCGACGTCGCGCCGCTGGCGGCGCTGTTCGACCACGAGGAGATCGGCAGCGAGACCGCGCTCGGGGCGCACTCGGCGCTGCTGCCCCGCGTGCTCGAGCGCATCGGGCTCGCCGTCGGGCACACGCGCGAGGCCCACCTGCGCGCGCTCACGGGCTCGCTCTGCGTGTCGGCCGACATGGCGCACGCGGTGCACCCGAACTACGCCGATCGCCACGAGGCCCGGCACCGCCCCGCGCTGAACGGCGGCCCGGTGGTGAAGACCAACGCGCAGCAGCGCTACGCGACGAGCGGCGCGACGGCCGCGCTGTTCCGCGAGCTGTGCCGCGGGGTCGACGTGCCGGTGCAGGAGTACGCCCACAGGACGGATCTGCCGTGCGGCTCGACGATTGGGCCGATCACCTCGACCCTCTTGGGCGTTCCCACCGTCGACGTAGGCAACCCCATGCTCAGCATGCACTCGGCGCGCGAGCTCGGTGGCGCCGACGACCCGGAGCGCATGACGCGCGTAATGAATGCATTTTACATCCACAAAGAGCGCTGACGTGGCCCGCGGCGGGCCGTGGCGCGGCCTCGCGCTCGCCGCGTCCTTCGCGATCGCGGCGAGCGCGGCCTGCAAGAAGAAGCCGCCCGCCGCCGGCGATCCGTGCGTGGGCGCCGAGCTCGTGTGCGACTCGCCGAAGAGCGCGCTCGTCTGCGGCCCGAGCGGCCGGCTCGCCGCGAGCCCCTGCCGCGGCCCCAAGGGGTGCGCGGGTGGCGACGCCCCGGCCTGCGACCTGTCCATCGGGAAGGCCGGCGATCCCTGCGAGGTCGTCCCGGGGCGGCCGCCGCGGGCCGCCTGCACCGACGACGGGCGCACGGGCCTCGTCTGCCGCGACGGCGCGCTCGCCCCGGCCTTCGACTGCACCAGGCTCGACTGCCACCTCGAGGGCGAAAAGGCGACGTGCGCGGCGATGACCGCCGCTCCGGGCTACGCGTGCGTCGCGGAGGGCGGCACCGTGTGTGGCGAGGACCAGCGCTCGATCCTCCGGTGCGGGAGCGGCCGCTTCGCGCGCACCCTCGGCTGCCACGGCAAGCTCGGGTGCACGGGCGCGCTCGATCCGCCCTGCGACGACACCGTGGCCGCGGAGGGCGATCCTTGCGCGCTGTCGGGCTTCGTCGCCTGCTCCGAGGACGGCCGCGCGGAGCTCATCTGCAAGAACGGCCGGTTCAGCCACTCGCGCGCCTGCGCGCGGTCGGGCTGCGAGGTCACCGACATCGCGCGCAAGCGCATCGAGTGCCACTGAGCCATGGCCAGCTCCCTCGCCGCGCGTGTCGGGAGGCGGCTCGCGCCGCTCGGCCGGAGGCTCGGGGCGGCGCGCGCGTGGCTGGTCCGCGAGCGGCGACGCGTGGTCCGCGGCCTCGCGCTCGTCGCGCTCGCCCCCGTCGTGCTCGTGCTGGTGCTCGCGGCGCTCACGCCGCTGCCCGCCGAGCTCCGTGAGCCCGCGGCGCCCTCGCTCCGCGTCGCGAGCCGCGGCGGGCGGCTCCTCCGCGAGGTGCGCGCCGACGACGGGGCCCGCGCCCGGCCGCTCACCCGCGCCGAGATCCCCGCCCACGTGCGCGACGCGGTGCTCGCGGCGGAGGACCGCAGCTTCTACTGGCACCCGGGGGTGAACCCGCTCGCCGTCGCGCGGGCGGCGGTGAGCAACCTGTGGCACCGGCGCGTCGTCTCCGGCGCGTCGACCCTCACCATGCAGCTCGCGCGCACGCTGCGGCCGCGCAAGAAGAGCCTCTGGGGCAAGGTGACCGAGGCGGCCCTCGCGGTGCGCATCGAGGCCTCGTTGTCGAAAGATCAGATCTTAGTCGAGTACATGAACCGGGTGACCTATGGCCCGAACCTGCGCGGGTACGCGGCGGCGAGCCACGCGTACCTCGGCAAGGCCCCGGACGAGCTCTCGGTCGCCGAGGCCGCGCTCATCGCTGGCCTGCCGCGGGGCCCCTCGCTCTACGCCGTCTCGAAGCGCCCCGCGCTCGCGAAGCGGCGCCGCGATCGGGTGCTCGCGCGCATGGCGGAGGCCGGGTGGCTCGACCCGGAGGCGCGTGAGCGCGCCGCGGCGGAGCCCGTGGTCACGACGCTCGACAAGCCCGCGTTCGGCGCGCCGCACCTGGTCCGCGGCCTCGTGCTCGGCGCCCTCGCCGCCGAGCAGCCGGGCCTCGCGGAGGCGCTCGGCGATCGCGCGAACCTCTCCGAGCTCACGACCACGCTGGACCCCGACCTGCAGCGCGCGGCCGAGGCGGCCGTCACGTCGACCCTCGCGGGGCTGCGCGACAAGCGCGTGAGCGCCGCCGCGGTGGTGGCGCTCGACAACGCGACCGGCGACGTGCTCGCGTATGTAGGCTCCCCGGACTTCCACGACGCCGCCGCGCTCGGCCAGAACGACGGCGTGGTGGCGCTGCGGCAGCCGGGCTCGTCGCTCAAGCCGTTCGTCTACGGGGAGGCGATGGAGCACCTCGGCTGGACGGGCGCCACCCTCCTGCCGGATCTCGAGCTGCACGTGCCGCTGCCCGGCGGGGGCGACTACGTGCCGCACGACTACGACACCCGGCAGCGCGGCCCGACGCGGCTCCGCGACGCCCTCGGCAACTCGCTCAATATACCTGCGGTCTACACCATTCACCGCCTGGGCACGGAGCGGGTCCTCGACCGCCTCCACGCCCTCGGGTTCGGCACGCTGACCGAGGAGGCCGCGCACTACGGCCCGGCGCTCGCCCTCGGCGACGGCGAGGTCCGCCTGCTCGATCTCGCGCGGGCCTACGCGACGCTCGCGCGCGGCGGGCTCGCGCGGCCCACGCGCCTCGTCACGAAGGTGACGCGCGGCGGGCGGTCCGCGGAGCTCGCGCCTGGCCCCACGACCCGCGTCCTCGACGAGCGCGTCGCGGCGATGCTCACCGACATCCTCAGCGACAAGGCGGCGCGCATGTCGGCGTTCGGCGACCAGAACGTGCTCGAGCTCGAGTTCGACGTGGCGGCCAAGACCGGCACCTCGAAGGGCTACCGCGACAACGTGGCCGTCGGCTACACGCGCGAGCTCACCGTCGCGGTCTGGGCCGGCAACTTCGACGGCTCGCCCATGGCCGACGTGAGCGGCATCACCGGGGCCGGCCCCATCTTCCGGGCGGTGATGGAGGCCGGCATGGACCTGCGCCACGCGAAGCCCGGGCGCCTCTCGCTCGCGGACGACGCCGCGCGCCTCGGGCTCGAGCGCACGGCCGTGTGCGCGCTGTCGGGCGAGCTCCCCGGGCCCGGCTGCACCCACCGCGTGCACGACTGGCTGCCGCGCGGCTCGGCGGAGCACGGCGTGCCGTGCTCGATCCACGAGGTCGTCGTGGTCGACGTGCGCAACGGCCTGCGCGCCGGGCCCGCGTGCGGTCGCGACGTCACCGCGGAGCGCGTGTTCGAGCGCTGGGCGCCGCCGTATTCCGAGTGGGCCGAGCGCAACCACCGGCCGCGCGCGCCGAGCGACAGCTCCCCGTCGTGCCCCGCGGTGGCCGAGCCCTCGGCCGACGCCGACGCCCCGCGCGGGGCGCCGCGGATCACCTACCCGTTCGACGGCGCGCGCTTCGTGTTCGACCCCGACCGCCCGCGGGATCTCCAGGCGCTCGAGGTGCGCGTGGAGCCCGACGCGCGCGACGTCGAGCTCCGCGTCGACGGGGCGCCCGTGAAGGGGCGCGCGTGGCCGCTCGCCGTCGGCGCGCACACCCTCACCGCGCACCGCGGCGCGCTCCGCGGGCCGCCCGTGCACGTCACGGTGCGCTGAGTACATATGTCCTATCTATTGGCGTTCGTCGGCGGGGTCGCGTGGCGCGCGACCTCACGGGCGGGCCGGGCGCTCGCGCCCGGCGGCGTGGCGCCCGCGGGCCAAATCGCCCACGCGCGGGAAGCGGAACGAGCCGTTGTCGCGTTCAGGGCTTGCCAGTAGCTTGGCGCCCGTCAGCCACGCCTCGCGTCGAGGCGCTCGGAGTCCTCATGCTTCACGATCGTCGCCTCGCGCGCCTCGGTGTCCTCGGCCTTCTCGTGCTCGCCTCCTGCTTCCACGGGCCGCGTCCGTCGGCCACGCTCGCGCCCCTCGGGCCGGACGCGGCCCCCAGGCGCCAGGGGCCCTTCGCCGTCGTCTTCGCGGGGCCGAAGGGGCACATCGCCGACCGCAAGCAGCCCGGCATCACGGTGCTCTTCTCGCGGGCCGTGCGCTCCGTCGAGATGGGCGAGAGCGAGCGGCTCCCGGCCATCACCATCGCGACCAAGGCGGGCGCGTCGGTGCCGGGCTCGTGGCGCTGGACGGGCACGCGCGGCCTCCTCTTCACGCCGGACGGCGAGCTCCCCGGCGGGAACGACTTCGTCGTGACGGTGCCGGGCGACGTGCGCGCGCTCGACGGCTCGGTCCTCGGCAAGCCCTACACGCTCACGCTCGAGTCCGACGGGCCCGCGGTGGAGCAGTTTCGCGTGCTCGGCCCCCACGGCGTGGGCGAGCGCTCGCTCCCGGCCGACGCCTCGTTCCGGGTGCAGTTCGATCAGAGCGTCGACCCGGCCGCCGTCGCCGCCGCGACCACGCTCCGCGTCTTCAAGGCCGACGGCGATCGCGGCGAGACGGTCCGGGTGAAGGCCTCGCGCGAGCCCGCGCGCGCGCCCGCGGGGCCGAGCGCGTCGGCGAAGCCTGGGGGAAAGCCCGGCGCGAAGTCGCCGCCGGCGCCCCTCCACGTGCCCGACTCGTACGTGGTCGTGCTCACGCCCGAGCGGCCGCTCCCGCTCGATCACCAGGTCGAGCTCACCGTCGCGAACCTCAAGGGCACCGGCGGCCCGCGCCCGATGAGCGAGCCCCACACGCGCTCGATGCGCACGCACGGGCCGCTCCGGTTCGTCGACTTCTACTGCCCCCGCATCGAGACCAAGGGCCGCTGCCGCGCCAACGGCGACCTCAAGGTGACCATGTCGACCCCCGTGAGCCCGGAGGAGCTCCGCGGTCACCTGCGCCTCGCGAAGCTGCCGCCGCGCAAGGCGCCGAAGGCCGGCGCGCCGGCGCGCCCCGTCGACGCGACCACCGACCACTGGCTCAACGTCGCGCCGAAGCTCGGCCAGCGGTACACCGTCACGCTCGCGGCGGGCATGCGCGACGTGTTTGGGCAGAAGCTCGAGCGCGACGCCACGTTCGACCTCGAGGTCGAGTCGCCCCTCACGGGCGGCGCCCCCGCGCCCGCGAAGCCCGACGGCAAGCCGGGCGGGAAGCCCGGCGCGAAGCCCACGCCGCCGCCGCGCCCCGCGTTCGCGAAGCGCCCCGACGCGCGGCCCCTCCCGGACGCGACCCGCCCCCACCGCGAGCGCTTGCCGTACTCGCTCGAGCTCGCCCTCACCGGGCACGTGCTCGAGGCGAACGTCCCCCACCGCGTGCCGATCAGCAGCGTGAACATGCCCACCTACGCCTCGCTCGCGGCGGGCCTGACGGACGACCAGGCCACGTCGTACCTGCTGGCGAACGACAGCGCCGCGCAGTTCGTGGAGCGCAACGGCCTCACGGCCACCTGGCGTAGCCCGCAGGCCGCGGCGAACCAGCGCGCCGTCGACTTCATCGACCTCGACGCCACGCTCTCGGGGCGCAAGGGCCGCGGCCCCGCGCTCCTCGTGTTGAGCCCGCCGGGCTCGGTGAGCGGGGGAGGGGGCCGCGCCGAGGCCTTCGTCACCGTCACCGACCTTGGCGTCACCGCGAAGCTGAGCCCCTTCGGCGGGCTCGTGTGGGTCACGCAGCTCTCCACTGGCAAGCCCGTCGCGGGCGCCTCGGTGGGCGTGCGCACGGCGAAGGGCGGCGAGGTCTTCGCCGCCACGACCGACGCGCAGGGCCTCGCGGTCGTGCCCATCGAGAAGTTCGACCCGGTCCTGAAGCACGCGCGCGGCCAGCGCAGCGACGACGGGGAAGAGGAGGCGGCCAGCGACCAAGACACCATCCGCAAAGACGCCGCCATCGTGGTGCGCGCGGGGGACGACTGGACGGCCACGCGGATCGAGACGTCGGCCGTCGACAGCCGCCTCGCCTCGAGCTTCCAGCTCCTCTCCCGCGAGGGCCGCTGGGCCGGGATGCTCTTCGCCGATCGCGGCGTCTTCCGCCCCGGCGAGACCGCGAAGGTCTCGGGCATCGTGCGCGTGGTCGAGGGCGGGGGGCTCCGCACCATCCCGGGCCGCGAGCTCCGCGTGCAGCTGAAGGACCGCAACAGCGAGCAGATCTTCGACGGCCGCGCGAAGTGCGACGACTTCGGCACCTTCGCGCTCGACGTGAAGATCCCCGCGACCGCGGAGATCGGCGCGGCCACGCTCGTCGCCACGGCGCCGCCGGGCGGCCGCACCAACACGACGCTAGAGGGCGATTTCCGTCATGAAATCCGCATCTTGGCGTACAAGCCGAACGAGTTCAAGGTCGCCGTCGAGCCGGGCAAGGCGGCCTACGTGCGCGGCGACACGGCGGTGTTCACCACGCAGGGCGACTACCTCTACGGCGCGCCCATGGCGGGCGCGAAGGTGACCTCCACCGTGTCGCGGCAGGAGGTCCCGTTCACCCCGCCGGGCGTGGAGGGCTACACAGTCACCGACGACGTGTTCACGGGCGACTACCCCGACGACACGAAGGGCGCCGAGGAGGTCGACAGCCAGGAGGGCGCGCTCGACGGCAAGGGCGCGTGGCAGCGCTCGGTGTCGCTCGCGTTCAACGACCAGCGCCGGCCCGAGCGCGTGATGTTCGACGCCGAGGTGCAGGATCTCTCGCGGGCCACCGTCTCGGCGCGGTCGAGCGTGGTCGTTCACCCGGGCGAGTTTTACGTGGCGCTCCATACGCCGAAGGACCGCTTCGTCGCGGCGGGCACGGCCCTGAAGACCGACGTCGCGGCGGTCGAGCCCACCGGCGCGCGCCGGGCCAACGTGAAGGTGAAGCTCGAGCTCGTCGAGCGCCGCTGGAACGCGGTCGCCGGCGAGCAGCCCGACGGCCGACGCACGAGCTCGAGCGCCGCGCGCGACACGGTGGTCTCCTCGTGCGAGGCGCTCACCACCGCGGCGGCTGCGGGCTGCGATCTCCGCGTGGCGCACGCCGGCTACTACATCGTGCGGGCGACCGCGTCGGATCCGCGCGGCAACACCGTGCGCGCGAGCACGTCGATCTACGGCACCGAGGACAGCCCCACCGCGCAGGCGGCGTGGGCCTCGGACGACCGCCACGAGATCAAGCTCGAGACCAACAAAACCTCGTACGAGGTGGGCGACACCGCGAAGGTGGTGCTCCGCAACCCCTTCAAGGAGGGGCAGGCGCTCGTCACCGTCGAGCGCGACGGCGTCCTCTGGCGCAAGGTCGTCCCCATCAAGGGCCCGCTCCCCGTCGTCGACGTGCCGATCGAGCCGCGGTTCTACCCGAACGCCTTCGTGAGCGTCGTCGCGCTCCGGGGCCGCGTGTCGGCGCCTCCGCAGACCCTGGGCGCCGACGTGGGCGCGCCCGACTACCGCTTCGGGTACGCGGAGCTCCACGTCAACGAGGAGGCCCACCGCCTCCAGGTGAAGGTCACCGAGCCCAAGCAGGAGTACCAGCCCGGCGCCACGGTGGAGGCCGACGTGGTCGTGCAAGACCGGGCCGGCAAGCCCGTGGAGAGCGCGCTCACGTTCTACGTGGTCGACGAGGGCGTCCTCGCCCTGACGAGCTATGTCACCCCCGACCCGCTGCCCGCCTTCGTGAAGCGGCGGAAGCTCCGGGTCTTCACGCTCGACAACCGCGAGGGCCTCGCGCACATCCTCCCCGTGCGCGCGGGCGAGCAGCTCTCCCCGCTCGGCTACGAGTACGCGCTCGCGCGCAACGCGGGCGACTACGACAAGGGCGACGACGGCGGCGACGGCGGCCAGAAGCGCGCCGACTTCCGCACCACGGCGTTCTTCCAGGCCGGCAAGAAGACCGACAAGGCCGGGCGCGCGCACTTCTCGTTCAAGCTTCCCGACAACCTCACCACCTTCCGCGTCATGGCGGTGGCCGCCGGCGCCGACGACCACTTCGGCTCGGGCGACTCGAAGATCACGACCTACCGCAGCCTCATGGCGCGCCCGGCGCTGCCCCGCATCCTCCGCGTGGGCGACGCCCTCGAGGCGAGCGTGATCGTGTCGTCGAAGGCGACCGACAAGGCGGGCGACAAGGCGAGCGACCAGGCGAGCAGGCGCGGCGGCGAGGACATGTCGGTGGACGTGCGGATGGAGGCCCGCGGGCTCGCCGCCGTCGGCCCCACCGCGCGCCGCGTGACGATGAAGCGCGGCGGCCAGACCGAGGTGCGCTTCCCGGTGAAGGCCACCGCGCCCGGCGAGGTCACGCTCGCGTTCGAGGTCCGCTCCGGCGCCGAGGTCGACAAGGTCGAGCTGAAGCGCAAGGTCGACGTGCCGATGCACGCCGAGTCCCAGGTCGTCTACGGCGAGACCGCGGACGAGGTGGCGATCGCCCTCGGCGATCTCGGCGCGATGCGCCGCGACTTCGGCGGGCTCGAGGTGCGCCTCGGGTCGAGCGCGCTCGTCGGGCTCGGCACCACCGTCGACCACCTCGCCGACTACCCCTACGGCTGCACCGAGCAGGTCACGAGCCGGCTGCTCCCGCTGCTCTCGGGCCTCGACCTCAGCCCGAGCGGGAGGGCCGCCGGGGACAAGAGCGGCGCGATCGACGCCGCGGTGGCCACGCTGGTGAAGCGCCAGAACTCCGACGGCGGGTTCGGGTTCTGGGACGGCTCGCCCTCCGAGCCGTGGCTCAGTGCGTACGCGCTGCTCGCGGTCTCGGGCGCGAACGACAAGAAGCGGTTCGTGCCGCGCGACGTGATCGAGCAGGCCCGGTCGTACCTCACGTTCCGCCTCGCGGCGTCGACGCGGCGCCTCGCGAAGCCAGGCGGCGGCGAGCCGGACGAGGCCGAGGAGGCCCGCGGCGACGCGGGCGCGAGCGCCGAGGCGGCGCGCGCGAAGGCCGAGAAGGAGGCCGTGGAGCGCGTGGTCGACTACGCGAGCGCCGCGATGATCGCCGACGCGCTCGTGACCGCGGGCTCCCCGAACCCGGGCGCGCTCAACATCCTCTTCGACGCCCGCGCGGGGCAGCGCCTCTCGGCGAAGGCCTCGCTGCTGCACGCGATGGCGAAGGCCGACATGAGCGCCGCGCAGCTAAAGACCCTCGCCGGCGAGATCGAGGGGCGCCTCCGGGTCGCTCCGAACGGCGTCGACATCGACGACGACGGCGAGGACCTCTACGGCAGCATCCTCGAGTCCCACGGGCGCACGCTGGCCATGGTCCTCCGCGCGCTGCTCGCCGTCGACCCGAAGCACCCGCACGCGGGGCGCATCGCGCGGCGGCTCCTCGCGCTGCGGCAGCCGCACGGCGCGTGGCGCACCACCCAGGAGGACGGCTGGGCGCTCATGGCCCTGGCCGACTACCGCAGGCTCCAGGAGTCCGGCGCGGACTCGTTCGAGGCGCGCGCGCTGCTCGGCGGCGACGAGCTCTTGACCAGCAAGTTCGCGGCGGGCGCGCTCCGCGAGGACAAGGCCTTCCTCCCCGCCGACAAGCTCGCGGCGCGCGGCCCGAACCTGCTCTTCACGGCCTCCGGCGGCCGCGCGTTCTACGCGGCCGAGCTCCGCTACGCGACGGCGACGCTCCCGGCGAAGGCGCGCGACGAGGGGCTCTTCGTCACCAAATACGTGCGCGGCGTGGCCCCGAGCGCCGTGGCCGAGGCGCTCGCGAGCATCCCCAAGAAGACGGCGGAGTCCGTCTCCGCGGGCGATCTCGTGGTGGTCGACCTCCTCTTCGAGTCGGCCGAGCCGCGCGAGCAGGTGGTGCTCGACGATCCGCTGCCCGCCGGCCTCGAGGCGCTCGACTACGACATCGACACGACGTCGAAGGCGAGCCGCGATCGCGAGTCGAAGGGCATGGACCCGAAGACCGCGTGGCTCGGCACCACCTTCCGCACCGCCACCTCGCGGCGCGAGGTGCGCGACGACCGCGTGGTCACCACGTTCGACAAGCTCGAGCCCGGCATGTACCGGATTCGCTACTTGGCGCGCGCCACGTCGGTGGGCACGTTCGTCGTGCCGCCGACCCGCATCGAGGCGATGTACGCGCCCGAGGTGTACGGCCGCACCGGCGCGAGCACCCTCGCGGTCACGCCGAAGGCGCCGTAGCCGCTCCTCGCCGCGGCGAGCGCCCTGAACATACGACCGCTTGATCGCTTCATGTCCCCTAGGTCCCCCATTCCGCGACGACGCCTGCTCCTCGCCGCGCTCGGCTCGCTCACGTCGCTCCAGCCGCTGCTCCTTGGCGGGTGCGCCGCGCGCGTGGTGCCCGGCGGTCCGCCGCCCCTCCGCCGCCCCGAGCCCCCGTCCTTCGCGGCGATCGAGGCCAGCGTCGGAGGGCGCGTGGGCGTCTTCGCGTTGGACACGCACTCGGGAAGACAGCTCGGCCACCGCGCCGACGAGCGCTTCGCCATGTGCTCCACGTTCAAGTGGGTGCTCGCGGCGGCGGTGCTCTCACGCGTCGATCGCAGGGAGCTGTCTCTCGAGGAGCGAGTGCCCTTCAGCGAAGCCGACCTGCTCGAATACGCGCCGGCCACGCGGCGCGCGCTCCCCTCGGGAGGGATGAGCGTCGGCGAGCTCGCCAAGGCCGCGGTCACGGTCAGCGACAACACCGCGGCGAACCTGCTGCTGAAGAAGGTCGACGGACCGTCGGGCCTCACGCGCTTCATGCGCTCTCTCGGCGATGGGGTGACGCGCCTCGATCGCGACGAGCCGACCCTCAACACGAACGAGCCGGGCGATCCGCGCGACACCACCTCGCCGCGCGCGATGGTGGGCCTCCTGCGGGGCCTCCTCTGCGGCGACGCGCTGTCGCCCGCGGGCCGGGCGCGGCTGCTCGAGTGGCTACGCGCGTGCGAGACCGGGCGAGCGCGGCTCCGCGCGGGAGTCCCCGCGGAGTGGACGGTGGGTGACAAGACCGGGACCGGGCGGCGCGGGGCAGCCAACGACGTGGCCATCGCGGCTCCGCCGGGTCGCGCGCCGGTCCTCATCGCGGCGTATCTGAGCGACGGTCCCGCGCCGCCGCCAGCCCTCGCCGCCGCCCACGCCGACATCGCGCGACGCGTCGTGTGGGAGCTCGAGACGCCCTTGAAAGCGTGAGCCGCGTGATGGGGTATCGCGGCGAGTGGCTACTTCGGCGGTACGGCGGGCCCGCCGCAGCGCACCCAGGGGCGAGGCCGGCGACCTGAGCGGAGCGCCCTGGGCCTCATGACGCACGCGGCGCCTTGGCGCTCTGAGCCGCGTCGCCCGCGAGCTCGAGGAGCCAGCGCTTGTCCTCGGGGTCCTTCGTCATCGCCGCGGCCTCCTTGAACGCGCTCGCGGCCGTGCGGTAGAGGATCGCCGCGCGCCGTCGCTGGCCCTCGCCGCGGGACCGTGACGCGACGAGCTCGCTCGTCTTCGCCAGCGTGGTCCAGGCGGTCTTCCAGTCGGGGGAGAGCTCGGCGGCTTTCGATGCAAAATACAACGAGCGCGCAGCGGAGCCCCTACGCGCCCATCCCCGCGCGAGCGCCTCGGCGACGGTCGCCGTGTCGTCCGTGTCGCCGCTCGCGCGCGCGAGGGCGTAGGCCGAGGCGAGCTTGGCCACCGCGCCGGTCGCGTCGTGCTTCATGGAGGCGGCCGCCTCCTTCATGAGGCGCGCGATGTCGTCGCGAGCGCCCATCAGGCGAGCCTTCCGTCACGTGCCGCGAGCATGCTCGATCATGGCTCGACCCCGCGCCCGCACAAAGCGCGAACGCCGCGGCCGCGGCCGCGAGCCTGGCCCCGCGGGCCGAGAAGGGCGTAACGTGCCCCTGAACCATGACCATCCACGTCGCGCTGCATCACCGGACGACCTACCGCTACGGGCATCCGGTCACGCTCGGGCCGCAGAGCGTCAGGCTTCGACCTGCCCCCCACTGCCGCTCGCGGATCCTCAGCTATTCGCTGAAGGTGCTCCCCGCCGAGCACTTCCTCAACTGGCAGCAGGATCCTCAGTCGAACTACATCGCGCGGCTCGTCTTCCCCCAGAAGACCACGGAGCTGTCGATCGAGGTCGACCTCGTCGCCGAGATGGCGGCGATGAACCCCTTCGACTTCTTCCTCGAGCCGTACGCCGAAGAGTACCCGTTCGAGTACGAGGCCTCCCTCGAGCGCGAGCTCGCGCCCTACAAGCGCGTCATCGACGACTCGCCGCTGCTCGACGCCTACGTCGCGAGCATCCCGCGCGAGGGGCGCTCGACGAACAACTTCCTCGTCGAGCTGAACCAGCGCCTCAACCAAGCCATCGAGTACCGCGTGCGCCTCGAGCCCGGGCTCCAGACCCCCGACCAGACGCTCGAGCTCCGGTCGGGCTCGTGCCGCGACTCGGGGTGGCTCCTCGTGCAGATCCTCCGGCGGCTCGGCTTCGCGGCGCGCTTCGCCTCGGGCTACCTCATCCAGCTCACCGCGGACACGAAGCCGCTCGAGGGGCCCGCCGGCCCCACCGAGGACTTCGTCGATCTGCACGCGTGGTGTGAGGTGTACCTGCCCGGCGCCGGGTGGATCGGGCTCGACCCGACCTCGGGCCTGCTGGCCGGCGAGGGCCACCTGCCGCTCGCGTGCACCGCCGAGCCAGCGCTCGCGGCGCCCGTGAGCGGCCTCGTCGATCCCGCGGAGACGGTCTTCGAGCACGCGATGAAGGTCACGCGCGTCCTCGAGGTCCCGCGCGTCACGAAGCCCTACACCGAAGAGCAGTGGGCGAGCGTCGTCGCGCTCGGTCGCGAAGTGGACGCCGACCTCGTGAAGGGCGACGTCCGCCTCACGATGGGGGGCGAGCCCACGTTCATCGCGAAGGACGATCTCGACGCCGCGGAGTGGAACACCGCGGCGCTCGGCCCAACGAAGCGCGCGCTCGCGCGCGATCTCTACGCGCGCCTCCGCGAGCGGTATGCGCCGCAGGGGCTCGTTCATTTCGGCCAGGGCAAATGGTACCCGGGCGAGCCCCTGCCGCGCTGGGCGCTGAACCTCTTCTGGCGGCGTGACGGCGAGCCCCTCTGGAGCGATCCGAGGCTCATCGCCGACGAGGCGCGCCCGAGCGGCGCCGACGCCGACAGCGCGAAGGCGCTGCTCGCGGGCGTGGCTGCGCGGCTCGCGCTCGACCCGAAGCACGTCTTCCCCGCGCACGAGGACGTCTACTACTACCTCTGGCGCGAGCGTCGCCTGCCCCTGAACGTCGACCCGCTCGCGTCGCGCCTCGACGAGCCGCTGGAGCGCGCGCGCCTGACGCGCCTCTTCGCCGGCGGCCTCGACAAGGTGAAAGGCCATGTCCTCCCGGTGGCCTACGACACCGCGAGCCGCGAGTGGAAGACGAGCCCGTGGCACTTCCGTGGTGGGCACTGCTGGCTCGTGCCCGGCGACTCGCCGATGGGCCTCCGCCTGCCGCTCGACGCGCAGCCGTGGGTCGCGCCCGCCGATCGCGAGGTCAAGCAGCCGCCCGACCCCACGGCCGCCGTCGAAGACCTCCCCGGCCGTGACGAGCTCGTCGCGCGGCAATCGAAGGCGAAGGCGGAGAAGCCGAAGCCTGCGAACGAGCGCGCCCCGAAGGTGGGCGAGTCCGCCGCGTGGGTCACGCGCACCGCGATGTGCGCCGAGCCTCGTGACGGCGTCCTCTACGTGTTCATGCCTCCGGTGGACACGCTCGACGACTACGTCGCGCTGGTCGCCGCGGTCGAGGGGAGCGCTGGAGAGCTCGGCGTGCCGGTGCTGCTCGAGGGCTACCCGCCGCCGCGCGACGCGCGCCTCGAGCACCTCAGCGTGACGCCGGACCCGGGGGTCATCGAGGTGAACATCCACCCGTCGGCGAGCTGGGACGAGCTCGTGCTGCGCACGACCGATCTCTACGAGGACGCGCGCCTCTCGCGGCTCGCGGCCGAGAAGTTCATGATCGACGGCCGGCACGCCGGCACCGGGGGCGGCAACCACGTCGTCCTCGGCGCGAAGACGGCCCTCGACTCGCCGTTCTTGCGCCGGCCCGATCTGCTGCGGAGCCTCCTCGCGTATTTCCACCAGCACCCCTCGCTGTCGTATTTGTTCTCGGGGATGTTCATCGGGCCCACCTCGCAGGCGCCCCGCATCGACGAGGCGCGCAACGACGCGGTCTTCGAGATCGAGCTCGCCTTCCGCGAGGTCACGCGACGCATGAAAGAGGCGAGCGGCGATCCGCCGCCGCCTTGGCTCGCCGATCGTCTCTTCCGCGATCTGCTCGTCGACGTGACGGGCAACACGCACCGCGCGGAGTTCTGCATCGACAAGCTCTACTCACCGGACGGCACGGCGGGGCGCCTCGGGCTCCTCGAGCTGCGCGCCTTCGAGATGCCGCCGCACGCCCGCATGAGCGTGACGCAGCTGCTCCTCCTGCGCGCGCTGGTGGCGCGCTTCTGGAAGCGACCGTTCGCGCCCGAGCGGCTCACGCGCTGGGGGACCGCCCTCCACGACCGCTTCATGCTCCCGCTGTTCGTCTGGCAAGACTTCGAGGACGTCATCGCCGAGCTCCGGGAGGCGGGCTATCCATTCGAGCCCGAGTGGTTCGCCCCTCACTTCGAGTTTCGCTTCCCGAGGGTGGGCTCCTTCAACGTCCACGGAGTCGAGGTCGAGCTGCGCTCGGCGCTCGAGCCGTGGCACGTCATGGGGGAAGACGCGACGCCGGGGGGCACAGCGCGCTACGTCGACTCGTCGCTCGAGCGCCTCGAGGTGAAGGCCACGGGCATGCCCCCGGAGCGCTTCGCCGTCACCTGCAACGGGTTCGCCATTCCGCTGCAGGCGATTGGCAAGAACGGGGAGCACGTCGCGGGCGTTCGATACCGCGCGTGGCAGCCGCCGCGGTGCCTGCACCCGCACATCAAGGTGCACGCGCCGCTGACGTTCGACCTCGTCGATCTGTGGTCGGGTCGGAGCCTAGGCGGCTGCGAGTACCACGTCGCCCATCCCGGCGGGCGCTCGCACGACACGCGCCCCGTCAACGCCCTCGAGGCGGAGGGCCGCCGCCGCGCGCGCTTCTCGTACACCGGCCACACGCCAGGTGCGATCACGCCGAAGAGCGCGCCCGTGAGCGCCGAGTTTCCGCTTACGCTCGATCTGCGCCGCGCCGACTGAGCGAGGCGGAGCCAGCGACAGATGCCCACAGAGACTCTCCTCCAGAGCTACGAACCCTCCAAGTCTCGCTACAACGAGATGCTCGACGATGCGCGGAGCCCGAGGCCGCACTGGCGCGCGTTCCTCTCGCGCCTCGCCGGCTTCTCGCCCGAGACGACCGCGCAGCGGAGCGAGTTCGTCCAGGACGCGATCGTGTCGGACGGCGTCACGTACAACGTGTACGCCGATCCACAAGGCACGAGCCGCCCCTGGGAGCTCGACCTCCTCCCGTTCATCCTGCCGCCCGGAGAGTGGGAGGGCATCGCCGCGGCGGTCGCGCAGCGAGCGAGGCTCCTCAACGCGGTGCTCCGCGATCTGTACGGCCCGCAGAAGCTCTTCGCGGAGGGCCTCCTGCCGCCAGCGCTCGTGTTCGGCCAGCGGAGCTTCCTCTGGCCGATGCAGAACATCGCGCCGCCCGACGGCGTCCTGCTCCACCTCTACGCCGCCGATCTGGCCCGCTCGCCGAACGGCAAGTGGTGGGTGCTCTCCGATCGAACGCGGAGCCCGTCGGGGGCCGGGTACGCGCTGCAGAACCGAATGACCCTGTCGCGCGCGTTCCCGGACGCGTTTCGTGACCTGCACGTCGAGCAGCTCGCGCCCTTCTTCAAGGCCCTGCAGGACTCGCTCTACCGGCTCGCGCCCACGAGCAGCGAGCCCCCGCTCGTCGCGCTCTTGACGCCAGGCCCGTACAACGAGACGTATTTCGAGCACTCGTTCCTGGCCCGGTACCTGGGCTTTCCGCTGGTCGAGGGGCAGGACCTCATCGTGCGCGGCGATCGCGTGTACCTGAAGACCCTCCGCGGGCTCCGCCGCGTACACGCCATCCTGCGGCGCCTCGACGACGACTTCTGCGATCCCGTCGAGCTCCGCGCCGACTCGGCGCTCGGCGTCCCGGGGCTCCTGCACGCGATCCGCGCCGGCAACGTCGTCGTCGCGAACGCGCCCGGGACGGCGCTGCTCGAGACCGGCGCGTTCGGCGGCTTCTACCCCGCCGTGAGCGAGCGCCTCTTCGGTGAGAAGCTCGCGATGCCCTCCATCGCGACGTGGTGGTGCGGCGAAGAGCCCGCCCTCGACTACGTCCTCGGGCACCTCGACGACCTCGTCATCAAGCCCGCGTATCCGTCGATGCGCTTCGAGCCCACCTTCGGCCACGCGCTCGACTCGGCCGATCGCGCGGCGATGGTCGAGCGGCTCCGGGCGCAGCCTCACGCGTACGTCGCCCAAGAGAGGGTCCACCTCTCGCAGTCGCCGAGGTGGAACGGCGACGGCCGCCTCGTGCCCCGCGCGACCACCCTCCGCGTCTTCGCCGTCGCGACCCCGAGCGGCTACATGGTCATGCCCGGCGGCCTCACCCGCGTCGCGCCGCAGGACGGCGACGTCGTCTCGATGCAGTGGGGCGGCACGAGCAAGGACACATGGATCCTCGCCGACAAGCCGGTCACGAGCATTCCCCTTCGGCGCCCGCGGCTCGGCGTCCAGGACATCGCGAAGAGCGCCGTCGACATCGCCTCGCGCGTCGGCGAAAACCTCTATTGGATGGGGCGGTACGCCGAGCGCTGCGAGGGCCTCGCGCGCCTGCTCCGCGCCGGCCTCGTCCGGATCGCCGACGACTCTCCCGACGAGCACGCCGCGATCGCGTCGCTCACCGAGATCGCCGTGCGGCTCAAGGTCTTCAAGGTCTACGAGGCCTCGGGGAAGTCCACCAAGGCGAAGGCGCCGCCGCCCCCGAACCTCGTCGACGCCGTCGTCGACGCCTCGATCCCTGGCGGCCTCGCCGCGAACGTGGCGCGCCTGCATTCGTGCGCCAACCAAGTGCGGGAGCGCATGTCGACCGACAACTGGCACGTCCTCAATCGCCTCTTGAAGCGAATGCCGGGGCCCGACGCCCAGCTCGGCGCCGCGCTCGAGTCACTCGACGAGGTCATGCTCGCGTGCGTCTCGCTCGCGGGCTTCGCGCTCGACGACATGACGCGCGACGATAGTTGGCAGTTCATGCTCCTCGGCCGGCGCCTCGAGCGCCTGGCCCACTTCGCCGGCGTGATCGCGCACGTGCTCGAGTTCGACGAAGGCCGGCGGGTCGAGTCCCTCGAGTGGCTCCTCGAGGTGGCGAACAGCATCGTCACGTTCCGCGCGCGGTATCGCCGGAGCCCCGAGCTGCTCCCCGTCCTCCACCTCGTGGTGCTCGACGAGAGCAACCCCCACGCGGTGCTCTTTCAGCTCTGCGAGCTCGCCGAGATGCACGTGCGCCTCCACACGGAGCTCGGCGGGGCGACGGCCCCGGAGGCGAACGACGCCGTGGTGACGCTCATCGAGGCGTTCCGCACGTTCTCGCTCGAGGGCTTCGAGCTCGAGTCCGGCGAGGCGCTCGAGGCCGCGTGCGCCGAGCTCTCGCGCCTGCTCTTGCGCGCGGAGCAGGCCGCCCTCGGGCTCTCCGACGAGCTGCAGCGGCGGTTCTTCAGCCACGCGGGCGCGGCCACTCCGTCGGTGAGCCCGTGACGCCGCCGCCCCCGCCGCCGTCCGCGCCGCCGTCCGTGGTGAAGACCTACGTCGTCGTCCACGATACGGCCTACACGTACGAACACCCGGTCGGGCTCTCGCGCCAGATCCTCCATTTGTCGCCGAGGAGCATGCCGTGGCAGGTGTGCCGAGCTCATACGCTCACCATCGCGCCGGAGCCCCAGATCCTCGCAGCGACCGACGACGCGTTCGGGAACCCGACGACCTCGTTCATCATCGAGAGTGATCACGCGTCGCTCACGGTGCGCGCCGAGTCCAGGGTCGACGTCACCGCGCGGCCTACCCCGGACGACGCCGCGACCCCCGCGTGGGACGCCGTCCGAAGCCGCCTCACGTACCGCGCGGGGCGTCGCCCCGAGCCCGCGGACCTCGAGGCCGCGCGCTTCCTCTACGAGTCCACCCGCGTCCGCAACAACCGCCAGCTGGCGGCGTGGACCGCGCCCCTCTTCCCGCCGGGCGCGCCGATCCTGACGGGGGTGCGCGCCCTGATGAACCGCATTCACTCCGAGTTCACGTTCGACCCCACGGCGACGACGGTCTCGACCCCCGTGCTCGACGTGTTCTCGAAGCGGCGGGGCGTGTGCCAAGACTTCGCGCACCTCATGCTCTCGTGCCTCCGCTCGATCGGCCTCGCGGCGCGCTACGTCAGCGGGTATCTGCTCACGCGCCCGCCGCCGGGCCGGCCGCGCCTCGTGGGCGCAGACGCCTCCCACGCCTGGGTGTCGGTCTACTGCCCTGGACACGGCTGGGTGGACGTCGACCCCACGAACAACCTCTTCCCGTCGCTCGAGCACGTGACCCTCGGGTGGGGTCGCGACTACGACGACGTCATCCCGCTCCGCGGCGTGCTGCTCGGCGGCGGTGACCACGAGGTCGCCATCGCCGTGACGGTCGCGCCGATCGAAGAGTACGCGTCGATCTTCAAGAAGCCGCCGCCCTAACACTACTGCGAGAGGTTCCCTCTCGCTGCGCAGTTCGCTGCGCGAACGGCAGTAGTGCTAGCCCTGTCCCGGAGGGGGCGCGGCGCCCCCTCTTGTCCGGAAACCCGGACAATTCACCCCTCCGGCTTGTCCGCTCCCGCGGCCAACTACCACTACTGCGAGACTGAAGTCTCGCAGTAGTGCTAACACTACTTGCATAATCACCTGGAGCGTAGGCGATGTAAGCCACTAAGGCGGAACCCAGTTCCGCCGATCCTGAATCGTCAGAAGGCCATGTGCACACGTCGCGGTCATCGAGCCCGGAATCCCACGGCTCTCGTGAGAAGCCGCAGGCGCGAGCCGTGGGATTTCGGGCTCGATCCCAGCGAGCACCGCCTTAGCTCTAAGGCCTCGGCTCTGGGCGGGGCTTCGGGGCCTTGCGAAGCAGGGGCCAGGACCGCATGGGCTCGAAGTTGCCTGAGCACACTTCGGAGATCTCGACGCGGTGAATGGATACGCACCTGTGGCAGCCTTCCCCCTCGGCGCCCGCAAGCGCGCGGAGGCGGGGGCTCTTCAGCAGCTCAGCGAAGGGAGTCTCGCGGACGTTGCCGAGCGGCCTGGTGCCCCAGTGCATGCAGTCCACCACGTCGCCGTTGGCCTCGACGGGCAACATGAACTTCGGCCAGTGACAGCGGTACACCGGCGGGCCCTTCCGCATCATGTCGAGGTGCGTGAACGAGTTGAGGATGGGATATCCTTCCTTCTTCAGGTCGCGCAGAGTCTCGAAGGCGACCGCGAGCTCGCTCTGGGACGGGGCGTACCGCTCGATGGCGGTCGCCGCGCTCTCGTCGGACGTGGAGGCCTCTTCGCGTAGCGCGTTGTAGACCCCGACCACGCCGAGCTCGCGTGTCCATCGCGCGAGCTCTCTCAGCGTCGCGGGGTCGACGTTCGCCTTCTGCAGAGTGCACACCCATACAATCGACTTGTGCGGGGCCAGGGCTCGCAAGGCCTTCGTCGCCGAGACGATGCGCTCGAAGAGGTCCTTGATGCCCCGCAGCTCGTCGTGCACCGCCGATGGATGATCGACCGAGATCGCGAGCTGATCGACATGGCGAATCACCGGAGTGAGGTTTCGTTCGAGAAGAAAGCCGTTGGTGACCATGTTCGTCGCCAGTCCGAGGTCGTGGGCGTGGACCACGATCTCGTTGAAGTCCCGATGCAGGAGCGGCTCGCCTCCCCACACCGACAGGCCCACGAAGCCCGCCTGACGGGCGTCGGTATACAGGCGCTTGATGGCCTCGGTCGGGAGCTGGTCTCTCGGATTGTAGAAGTCGGGGTTCCAGGCGCAGAAGCCACACCGCGCGTTGCACCGCGCCGTGAGCGCGTGCACGAGATAGAGAGGGTGCCCGCGGCCGAGGCGTGCGTTGACGAAGGCGCGTGTCATGTCCAAAGCGCCGAGGATGTCGATCATGCTTACGCGCTAGCAACGGTCGCGTGCGGCGCCATGCATTACGTCAACGAGGGTGCTCGGCGGACGTCTGCGACGCGATGAGGGCGCCCGAGTGGAAGGAGGAGAGGCGCCGAGCTACGTGCTCGACGCGGCGTCGGCGCTCGACCGTCGCTCCTCGGTGGGCGCCTGACCGAAGAAGTCGTACTGGAACGCCTCGCACGTCGCGGCGAGGCCCTCGATGAGGTGCGTGAGGTTCTCGTGGGCCTCGTCTCGCCCGCGCGTCCCGTCCTCGCCCAGGGTCTTCTCGAGGTGGCCGAGCTCGCGCTGCGTGCGCGCGCCGATGTCGCGCACGCCCGGGCGCACGCGCTTGAGGCCGTGCGCGGCGCGGTCGAGGCAGTGGCGCACGGAGCGAGGGAACGCCTCGTCGTGGAGGAGGAAGTCGACCGCGTGCGCGCCCGAGGGGATGCCCCGGGTGCGCTTGAGGAACGGCTCGGTGGCCGAGCACGAGCGCAGCAGCGCCATCGCGTGCGCGGTCTCGATGGGCGTCCCGATGGTCTCGTGCGCGTGCGGACCGAGCATGTGATACCGCACGTCGATCATGCGCACGGTCTGACCGGCGCGCTCGAGGTACATGCCGAGCCGCACGAAGTCGAAGGGCTCTTCATGGAGCATCGTCCCGTACATGACACCCCAGAACAGCGCGGCCAGCTCCTGCATGCGCAGGTAGAACTGCTCTCGATCGCTCGACCAGAGGCGGCGCCCCTGCCCACCCTTCATCCACTGGAAGAACGAGTTCAGCGTCTGCCACATCTCCAGGCTGACGATCTCCCGCGTGGTCCTCGCGTTCTCGCGGGCCCAGAAGATCGAGTTCGTGAGGCTCGCGGGGTTGCGCGGATCCCACGCCATGTACTCCTCGACGCGCTCGCCGTCCGTGAACGCGTCCGAGCCGACGTGCTCGCGGAAACGGAGCTCCTCGCCCGAGACGACGACCACCGGGCGCCAGCGCGCGAGCTGCTCGACGGGGACGTCGAGGACGAAGGCGCGGTTCACGCGGAGCAGGCGCGCGGTGCTCTCCATGCGCTCGACGTACCGGCCAAGCCAGAAACAGCTCTCGGCGACCCGCGACAGAATCATTGGAGCACCCAGGTGTCCTTGGAGCCGCCACCCTGGCTCGAGTTCACGACGTACGAGCCCTCCACGAGCGCCACCCGCGTGAGCCCCCCAGGCAACACCCAGCTGTCCTTCCCGGTCACCACGAACGGGCGCAGATCGACGCGGCGCGCGACGACCTGCCCGTCGATGAGCGTCGGGCTCGTCGAGAGCTGGATGAGGGGCTGGGCGATGTAGTTGTCCGGGTTCCCGCGGAGCTTCCGGGCGAACTCTTCCCGTTCGCGCGCGCTCGCCTTGGGCCCGACGAGCATGCCGTAGCCGCCGGAGCCGTTGACCTCCTTCACGACGAGCTCGTGGAGGTGCGCGAGCACGTGCTCGAGCTCTTTGGGGCGGCCGCAGAGCAGGGTCTCGATCTGGCCCAGGATGGGCTCCTCCGACAGGTAAAACCGGATCACGTCCGGCATGTACGGGTAGATCGCCTTGTCGTCGGCCACCCCGTTGCCGGGGGCGTTCGCGAGGGTCACGTTTCCGGCGGCGTAGGCCTTCATGATGCCGGGCACGCCGAGAAGGCTGTCCGGCCGGAAGAACTCGGGGTCGAGGAAGTCGTCGTCGATGCGACGGTAGACGATGCTGACGCGCTGAGGGCCGGCGGTGGTCTTCACGTAGACCTTCGCGTCCTCCACGAAGAGGTCCGAGGCCTGCACGAGCGGTGTGCCCATCCGCCGCGCGAGGAAGCTGTGCTCGAAGTACGCGGAGTTGAACGGCCCCGGCGTGAGCACGACCATCGCGCCATCGTCGCATCCGGCGGGCTCCACCGCGCGCAGCGCGTCGCGGAGGCGCGCGGGGTACTCGTCGACCGAGCGGACGTGCGCGTGTTGGAAGACGTACGGCAGGAAGCGCTTCATCATCGCGCGGTTCTCGAGCACATACGACACGCCGGAGGGCGTGCGGGCGTTGTCCTCCAAGACGAGGAGCTCGCCCTTCGAGTCGCGGATGAGATCGATCCCGGCGATGTGCACGAACACGTTGGACGGCGGCGCCAGCCCGCGGAGCTTTGGCAGGTACCCCGGGCACTTGAGCAGGAGACTCTCGGGGATCACCCCCTCCTTGATGATCCGCTGCTCGCCGTAGATGTCGAGGAGGAGGGCGTTCAGCGCCGCCACGCGCTGGACGAGGCCGCGCTCGACGCGCCCCCAGGCGGCGCCGTCGACGATGCGGGGAACGAGATCGAAGGGGAAGATGCGCTCGCCACGCTTCTTGTCGGAGTAGACGTTGAAGGTGATGCCGCCCTTGAGGAACGCGCCAGTCGTCAGGCGCTGCCGCGCCTTCAGCGCCGCGCGGCCGACGTTGTCGATCAGGCGGACGATCTCCCTGGCGTAGGGGTGTGGCTCGGCGCCCGCCGCGAAGCACTCGTCCGAGGTGCCCGGCAGCAGGCTGTAGTCACCGAATACGGGCTCGGGCGCCTGCCGCTCACCACCGTTCGTACCGCCTCGCTCTTTCACGCAGACCTCATCCGCTCAGGGACCTCGGGGGACCGCATCATTACAACATCTCGGGCCCCGGCCGACCATGCGATCCGCGGGGCGCCGACCGGGAACCCGGCGGCCCGCGAGGCTCCCGCCCCGACTCGACGGCGGGGCCGCCCCTCGGGTTGCCCCTCGTTGCCCCGCGGGGGCGTCGTCACCGGGGCGTCACGGCGCGCGCGTCGCCGAGAGCGCGGCGCCGCGGCTCTCCGCGCGCTCCCACATGCGCACGTAGCCCTCCGCCGAGCGGAACAGCGGCTCGAGCGCGGCGTCGGTGACGCCCATGCGCCGCGCGTCCTCGACGAGCTCCGGCATGAGCCCGATGTGCACCATGCCCTCGGAGTTGAAGTCGACGGTGCGCTCGCCCAGCGTTGGCGGCGTGAGCGTGACGTCGCCCGCGAACGACTTGAACGGATAGGTGACCGGGCGGGTCTGCGGCTTCGAGCACCTCGCCAGCGCGCCGAAGCGAGGGCCAGGCGCCCCCGCGAGCCCGTTCAGGTCGAACCCGAAGCCCTGCGCGCGGTACCCGCCGGACGCCGCGATGGCGTCGAAGCGCGCCTCGAACGCCGCGGAGAACGCCGCCGGATCGCCGTCGCTGCACCGGGGTACTCCGAGCGTGGAGATGCCGCCGAGCGCGTAGAGTTGGCGCTTGGCGGTGCTGCCGTGCGTGCCCGCCGCGGGGTAGTCGTTCTTCACGAGCAGCTCCACGGCGCGGGCGTACGAGCGCTTCGGGAAGTGATCGATCTCGAGGATCATCCCCCGGCGCATCATCTCGGTGATGAGCACCTCGCCGAGCGGCGTGAGCCCGGCGTTTTGGCAGTACTCGCCCTTCAGCGCCGGCTTCTTCAGGTCGTCGACGTACGGGAGCATCGTGGCGACCGGGGCCTTCTCGAAGCCCGAGAGGTTCAGCGGGGCGGGCCCGTCGTAGGCCTCGCGTGGGCGGTTGATGCCCCCGAACATGACGTCGCCGTGGTCGAAGCGCGCGTCGCTGTTGGGGTCGCAGTCTTTGGTGAAATTCGAGTAGTGCCCCGTGTTGAGGAACGAGCCGATCTCGATGAAGCCGCGGTGCCCGTCGCCGGCCGAGAAGGCGTTGTCGAACTTGTGCACCGGGAACAACACCCGCACGCCGCGCGCGTGGATGTGGTCGAGCTTCGCGCGCACGGCCGCCGCGTCGCACGCGGGGTAGCCCGGCCGCGGCGTGAGGAAGCAATCGAACAGGTTGGAGGTCTCGATGCCCAAGACCACCGCGAGCTTGCCCTGCGCGATGACCTCGCGCGCCTTCGCCGGCGACGTGACCACGCGGAACCAGCCGCGCCCCGGCCCGCCCGCCTGCGCGTCGACGTAGCGCTCGAGCGCGTACGTCTCGTCGATCTCGCGCTCCGCCGACTCCATCTCGTTGCACGAGAGGCGCTTCTGCTGCGCGCGGATGCCGTTCATGAGCTCGCAGAGCACCTGGTTGCTCGTGGCGTGCTGCACGAGCAGGCGGAGGCCGCCGAGGTACGCGCGCTCGACCCACCGGTAATACTGGGTCTGGTGGGTCGAGTTCTTGACCGCGCGCGGCCAGCTCGTGAACTTCGGGTAGCCCGCCGTGTAGTGGTCGAACTCCGGCACGCGCCCGCTGAAGAGCGCCGACGTCGCCTTGCCGATGTCGAACACGTCGCCGTTGTAGAAGTACCCGAGCACGTCGCTGCGCCCCTCGTCGCCGTGGAAGGGCGCGCAGTCGGGCAGCGCGTGCTCCACCCCCAGGCGATGGAACGGCGAGCCGTGGAAGGTGCCGCCGCCGCCGAACCCGAAGTTCGAGAACAGGTGCGAGTGGGCGTCCACGACGCCGTAGAGCGTCCCGTCCGAGAAGCGGGTCTTGGACACCTCGCCGGTCGCGTCGATCGACAGCTCGGGGAAGTCCGAGCAGCCCTCGCTCTTCGAGAGCACGACGTCGGCGGCCTCGGCCGGCGCGCGCGTGAGCCCGGCGGCGGCGAGGTAGGCGCCGGAGGCGCGGTTCTTCAGGCGGAAGCGCGCGCCGTTCACCGGGGAGACCTCGAGGTGCCACTCGGCCGGCGACACGTAGCCGTCCTCGTTGCGCGAGGTGTCCGACTCGAGCACCTTCGCGCGGCCGAGCCCGCCGGCGTCGTCGGTCAGGTAGCCGCCGTCGGCGTCGCGCAGCAGGTACGTGCCGAGGTCGGTCGCGCGCAGATGAAACCGGGCGGCGGGCCCGGTCGAGCAGCCGCGCAGCTCGAAGTGCGCGCCGTCGCTCGCGCGCGACAGCGTCGCGGCGCCGCGCGAGACCGTCGTGATCGTGACGCACGCGTTCGCCGCCGTGTGCAGCGTGAGGCCAGCGCTCGGCGGCCCCTCCGAGAACGCGCACTCGTCGGTGGTGCACGCGGCGGGGGCGGACGCGAGGGCCACCGCGGCGCCGAGCAGTGCAACAGGGCGCGCGACGGCGAGGAGGCTCCGGGCGCTCCTCATTGGGCGAGACCGCCGTGGCTTGGCGTGCGCGTGGCGCGCGCGCGGCTCAGCGGCACTGTGAGCCGAGCGCGGGGGCGGCCCAGGTCCACAGGGCCGTCTCGATACGTGGATAATACATGGTAAACGAGTAACACATTTCGTCTTCGGTGTTCTCGCCGAACTTCACGTCGCGAT
Organism: Polyangiaceae bacterium; assembly: GCA_035439005.1. Lineage (GTDB taxonomy): Bacteria > Myxococcota_A > Polyangia > Polyangiales > Polyangiaceae > JAAFHV01. The sequence continues at coordinate 34,490 of DAORJJ010000004.1, forward strand.
CGGTCGGGTTCTTCCACGCGCAGCGGGTCTTCACCACGTCGTTCGCCTCGATCGTGGCCGAGATCGGGAGCCAGAACTGCGTGTTGAAGTCCCACCTCGGCACGGTGCCGAGGTCGATCTCGGCGCCGCCCGCCGCCTTCACGAGCTTCGTGTCGATCGCCGAGCCGAGCTCGTGCATGTGAGGCATCGCCGCGAACACCTTCCGGCCCGCCAGCGCGGCCGGCACGGTGATGCTGCAGGTCTTGTCGACCTCGCTCTTGCGAGGCAGGTCGATCTTCTGCGTGCCGAAGGCCATCACGTCGGCCTCGTACTTGCGCGGCGCCGACGTGCAGAGCTCGACGCCGCTCGTGTCGGTCTGGCCCGCGAGCCCGCGCGCGTTGTTGTAGTGGACCTGCACGATGAAGTGCGTGGGTTGCCCGGCCTTCACGGCGAAGCCGGCCTCGGCCGGCAGCACCATGTTCTTGCCGCCCGGCGCCCAGCCGTACATGAGCCGCCACTGGAGCGAGCCCCCCGACGGGCACTTCTGCGGCTTCGTGGGGTAGGCCGTGTCGGCCTTGAAGATGAGCACGTGGTGCACGATCGCCGGGTTCTGGATACGCGGGGCGATGGCCACGATGTGCTTGTCGGCCGGCGCCGTGACGTCCACGCCGTAGCAGACGTAGTCGTTCGCGTCGGCCTGGGGCATGGTCCAGGGCTCGCTCGGCGCGACCGAGAGGTCGGGGGTGCACGCGAGCGGGTCGGTCGGGCCCGCGTCGCCGGGGGGCGGCGCGTCGCAGGTCGCGGTCGACGAGGGCGCGCCCGCCGCGGACCACGCGTCGAGCACCGCGAGGTCGGCCGGCGAGAGCCGCGGGTTGGGCGCCTGGGGCATCGGCGCGGCGTCGTCGTGGATGCGCCGGACCACCTGCTCGTGGACCTTCTTGGTCGCGTCGCTCACGGCGGCCGCCGTGAGCTCGGCGTGCGAGGTGAGGGGCATCGGCGCGCCGAATTTCGGCGGGCTCGAGTGGCACTTCCAGCAGTTGTCGGCGAGGACGCGCTGCACGTCGCAAGGCAGCCCCTGCCCGGAAGGCGGCGAGGGCGGCGTGCTCGCCGTGGGCGGTGGGGCCGAGCCTGCGTCGTCCGGCGCGACCCCTGCGCTCGTGCCGCACGAGGCGAGGCCGAGGCCGACGAGCAGAGAGAGCAGGGCGACGGACACGACGGGCGCGCGGTGCATTCCCGAGAGCATGCTTCAAAGTTGGCCGCGCGCCAAACCTATCCGCGGGGGAGCCCCTCGAAGGCTCGCGCTCGCGCGGTTCAGCGGACCGCCGCCTTGCGCATGGCGTCGAACGCGCCGCTCGGGAGGCGGTTCGGGTCGTTGCTCAGCGCGCCGGTGCCGTCGAGCGAGAGCCACATGGCGCGGCGCCGCCAGCCGGCCGCGAAGTACACGACGAGGACCTTCTCGCGTTTGTCGCGGCGCCCCCGCGCCCCGGCGGGCCGCACACGGTACCAGAGGTCCCACGCGGCGGTCTCGTCGGGCTTGTAGAAGGCCTCGAGGGCCGCGCGCCCCGCCTCGAGCGGCGCGCCCTCGACCTTGCCGTCGGTGTCGACGTCGCCTCGTGTCCTGTGGATCACGGCCCACGCGGCCCGCAGGGCCTCGGCCTGGGCCTCGCGCGCGCGGCGAGGATCGTGGGCGGTGCGGAGCCTCGCGCGCTCGCGGCTCGCGAACGACACCAGCGGATCGCGCTTGCGCGTGACGCGGTACCCGGCGACCCCAACCGACGCGATCGCGACCACGAGCAGCACCGCCAGGCGGCGCGGGGCGGCCTCCCGGTGCAGGTGGACCACGGTGGTCACCATCGGCATGAGGAACGCGAGGATGACCACGGTCTCGACGGCGAGCGTGCCGGCGGCGATGGGCACGAACTCGCGCACCCCGAGCTCCGGCAGAAAGGCCCGCCAGTACTGCACGCCGAGGGACCCCACGAGCAGGGCGAAGCTGAAGAGGGTATACCCCTTGAAGAGCAGAAACTCGCGCCGCGCCTCGGCCTTCCACAGCCAATAGGGAAAGAGCAGCGGGTAGAAGACGTAGTAGAGGAACGGCCTCGGCGGGTGGGCCCGGTAATAGGCCTCGAACGCGAGCTGATTCCTGAGCAGCCGGCGCGCCACGCCGGAGCGCGCCGCGAGCGCGTGCGCGGCCTCGCCCGCGAAGAACACGCCCAGCGTGAGCACGATCTGCACCACCGCCGCCGTGACGGGGAACAGCGTGGCGATGCGCACGATCGCGAACGGCGCCGCCGCGAAGAACGCCAGCCGGAGGGCGAAGTCCCCCGTGGAGCGCGCCGCGCTCATGAGCTGCTCCCCGGGGCGCTCGTGGGCACTCCAGGTCCTGGGCTCACGCGTAGGCCGCCTGTCGGCTTAGAACTGGCAGCAGCGAATGCCGATGTTTCCGCCGGCGGTCCTGTTGCGAGGAGCGCTCTCGGCGGCCGCGCAGCTCGCGCCCGCGCCCGAGTCGAAGCTCCCGCCGCGAATACGGCACTCCGCGGTCAGCCCGGTCCCGTCGCAGGAGTTCTCCCACTCGGCCACGTTCCCGCTCATGTGGAAGAGGCCCACGGCGCCGCCCTGGCAGGACCGGAAATGGGGCTTCGTCGGGTCGACGGGGATTGACGTGTAGGCCCCGGTGTCCGCGTACTCCGCGACGAGCCAGGTCCCCGTGTTGCTCGTGTTGCACTGAGGAGCGATCTGCGAGCCCGCGATGTAGTTGTCCCCGTACGGATAGGCGTTCGCGCCCTGCGCGGTGCACGCGTTGAACCACGCGTCTTTGTCCGCGCGCGTGAACGCCGTCGCGTAGTCCGCCACGGCGATCGGGGCGCCGGTCGTGTCGCCGCAGAGCACCTTCCCCGCCCACTTGCAGTACGCCGCGGCGTCGCACCAGTCGACGTTCGTCACGGGCAGGCCGTAGGACGTGGAGAGGGGCTGCGGCGGCGGCCACGCCCCGGCCGGCACGAACGTGGAGTTGCCTGTCGAGGGCGGGACGAACTTGCACGAGCCGTCCTGCTTGGTCACGTCGACGTTGGCGCGCAGGAACTTGTCGTAGTCGCCCTTCGTGACCTCGGTCTCGTCGATGCAGTAGGCGCCGCCCGTGGCCTTGGGCACGGTCACCATGCGCGCCGGGCACGCGCACGCGGAGTCGACGGCGTTGCAGGCGCCGGTCTTGCAGTCGGCGTCGGCGGTGCAGCGCCGGCCCACGGCGCAGCGGACGCAGGCGGTGCCGCCGCAGTCGACGTCGGTCTCGTCGCCGTTCTTCACGCCGTCGGTGCAGCTGGGAGAGGAGCACTGCTTGTTGGCGGGATCGCAGAACCCGCCCAGGCAGTCCTCTTTGCCCACGCAGCGCTTGCCGTCGGCGCAGCGGTTGCACTTCGGGCCGCCGCAGTCGATGTCGGTCTCGTTGGCGTCGAGCTTGCCATTCTTGCACTCGAGGTCGACCGAGGGGGCGTCCGCCGCTCCGTCGTCCGACGTGGCCGCGTCGCCTGCCGCGTCGGGCACGGCCGCGTCGATCACGACGCCCGGGGGCACGAAGATGACCGCGCCGTCGCTCGACGGGTTGGTGACCGAGGACGGCAGGGAGCCGCTCCCGCTCGAGCACGCGAGCGGCGCGAGAACGAGGCCCACGAGCGAAGCGACGACCACGGAACCAAGAGCGCTACGGTGCATGGGAAAAGGGTACCGACTTTGTCTGGTGCGCGCCAAAATCAAGCACACCTCCCCGCAAACCGGGCGCACCTCCTACCACATAAGGGACGGGTCAAACGGCGAGCGCGCTCGCGCCTCCGAGCGGCGCGTCGCGCAGGAGCGCCGGCGCCTCGCCCTCGAGCAGCGCGCCCGCGGCGAGTCCGCGCCGGAAGAAGCCGAGGAGGCCGTGCACCGTCGCCGCGTCGTCGAAGGCTTGCCCCGTCGCCGACGCGCGCGCCGCCTGCGCGACGAAGGTCTCGAGGCGCGCTCGCGCGGCCGCGAGGCCCGTGAGGTAGTGGGTGTAGACCGCCAGGTAGCGCCCCACGAGCTGCGCGGGGTGCAGGTCCCACCCTTGGTGCACGCCGCCCTCGAGGGCCGCGCGGACGTTCTCGGCGTGCTCGCGGAGCGCGCCCTGGATCGCCGCGTGGTTCTCGCCGCGCTGCGCGCCGCTCAGCGCGTCGCCGCGGTGGAGGGGCAGGGGCAGGCGCGTGGTGGCGCCGTCGACGACCCGCGCCCCCGTGCCCGCCAAGGCGAGCAGCATGAGCGCCCGCGCCGCGCCGCACAGCGGGCTCTGGAGCGACTGCGCGCTCGCCGAGACGCCGAGCGTCGAGAGCAGATCGTACGCCCCGAGGTGCACCGAGGTCACTCGCCCAGCGCCCGCGGTCACGAGCGCGCGCAGCGCCGCCGCCCCCGTGGCGTCGATGAGGGCCTCGGGCGTCTCGACCATGAGCTCGAGCCCGATGGCGCCGCGGGAGAGCCCCCGCTCGGCCTCGGCGAGCGCGAGCAGCTCGCAGAAGAGGGCGACGTTGGGCGCGTCGCGCACCTTCGGGAGGGTCACGACGAAGCCTGGGGGCAGGTGGCCGCCGAGGCCCTCGAGCACGGTGAGGAGCGTCCTCGCCGCGCGGGCGCCCGTGTCCGCGTCGAAGGCCTTGGTGCGCACGCCGAGCCACGGAGCGCTCCGGTCGCCCTCGCTCCTCGTGCGCGCGTACCCGGCCAGCGCCGCGCCCACGCGCGCCGCGTCGCCGTCCTCGTCGACCTCGGAGCGCGCGCCGTAGCCGTCCTCGAAGTCGACGCGGAGGTCGTCGAGCGGTCGCTCGCGGAGGCGCTGGGCCACGCGCTCTCTCACCGCCGCGGCGACGGGGCGCGCGGCCTCGCCGGCGATCGCGCACACGTCGTCGTCGGTGGCCACGTGCGCCTCGAAGGCCCGCCGCGCGAGCTCTCCGAGCTTCTCGACCGCCCCCGGTCGGAAGAGGTGCGCCCCGCCGTACAGCACGGACACGGGGGCGGCCGCCGCCGCGGGCGCAGGGGCGGCTCGCGTCGCGCGCGCCACGAGCTCGGCCACGCGGGGATCCCCCGCGAGGAGGCCGTGGGTCACGGGTGGGCCCCGTCGGCCTCGAGCTGCTTGAAGTGCGGCCCGAGCTCGCGCCGCTTCCGGAGCGGCATGCAGAAGAGCTGCGTCTCGCTGATGAGCTGGGTCTCCAGCATCGCGCACATCTCCTCGCGCTCCTCGGCCTCGCGCTCCTCGCGCGCCCGCTCCTCGTCGCCGCGCTGCTCGAGGTTCGCGAGCGCCGCGCGGAGCTCGCGAATCTGGAAGTCGATGTCGAGGACCCGAGCCTCCTTCGCGGCGAGCTGCGCCACCCGCTCGGCCTGCTCGGCGCGCACGTCGAGCCACTCGCGCGTGGTGGCGGCGAGGTGCTCGTACGCCTCCGCGAGCTCCACGCTGGGCTCTCGGAAGGCGGCGCGGCCCTCCCAGAAGAGCTGCTCCTTCGCGAGCGCCCGGAGGCGCCCGGCGAGCTCCTCGTCGCGCGCGCGCCCATGGAGCGTGAGCGCGTGCGCCGCCCGCGCCTCTTCCTTCGCGCGCGAGGCGTCTTGGCCGAGCACGTCGACCGCGAAGCCGAGCTGCAGCCGCTGCTCTCGGTGCGCGGCGTCGGAGCGCTCGGCCACCCGCCGCGCCTCGGCCCGCTCGAAGTGGGCCTGCGCGTGCCGCGCGACGAGCTCGTGCACCGTGAGCAGGCACTCGAGCAGCTCCTTCGGGGCCTTCTTGTGGTCGCCGTACGCGACCGTGAGCATGTCGTCGAACACCGCGACGCGCCTCCGCCACACGTCGTGGTCGGAGGCCGGCTCGAGGGTGAAGCGCTGGGCGGAGCTCTCGCTCAGCGTCTCGGGCGTGGGCGGCGCGTCGAGCGAGAGCGCGGTGAGGATCTCGAGCGCCGTGGTCTGCACGCGATGCGCGTCGACCGGGCGGCCCTCGGGCTCCTTCGCGAGCATGGTCGCCACCAGCGCGTCGAGCTCCGGCGGCACCTCCGGGTTGCGAGCGCTCGGCGGCGGCGGCACGTCGCGCAGGTGCTTGACGAAGAACGTCGCGATGTCGGCCGCGTCGAACGGGAGCTCGCCGGTGAGCAGCTCGTAGAACACCACGCCGAGCGCGTAGAGATCGGCGGCGGGGCCGGCCTCCGCGTTCTTGATGCGCTCGGGCGCCATGTACTGCGGGGTGCCGAAGAGCTCGCCCTGGCCGGTGAGCCGGCTGTCGTGCATCGACTTGGCGATGCCGAAGTCAAGTATCTTGACGAGCTCCGTCCCGTCGTCGCGCTGGCAGAGGAAGATGTTGTCCGGCTTGATGTCGCGGTGCACGACGTCGAGGTCGTGCGCGCGCGCGACGCCCCGCGCGAGCTGCACCATGATGTGGAGCGCCCGGCGCAGCGTCATCGTGCGCGAGCCGATCGTCGCCGAGAGCGGCGCGCCGTGGAGGCGCTCCATCGCGATGTACGCGGTCCCGTCCTCGGTCTCGCCCTGGTCGTAGATCTCGATGATGTTCGGGTGCGTGAGCTTCTGGGCGTTCTTCGCCTCGCGCCGGAAGCGCTCGCGCACGACCGCGTCGGTGGCCAGCGTCGGGTGCATCACCTTCAGCGCGACCGACTTGCCGGTGAGCTTGTGCGTGGCGCCGTACACGGTCGCCATGCCCCCCTCGCCCAGCACCTCGTCGATCACGTAGCGCCCCGACAAGGTCGTGCCGAGGCGCACGTCAGCGACGTCGTCGAGGGGGGTCGCGTCGAAGACGCAGGTGCGAGCCGCGTTCTCGAAGCGCATCTTGCAGCGGGGGCACTTCTTCAACCGACCTCGGAGCATAACCCGAACGCGCGCCGGGGGTGACGGCGCGCGAGCGCGGTCGCGAGGGGACTTTGCCGGCCGGCGGCAGGGTGGAACGGGCGTGCAGTACCCGTCGGCTTCACCTCGGCGCGCGCGGCGGCCTATAGTGGGCGTCGCTCGAACGACGGATGCGCCCTCGCGCGCCGAGCGTTCGGTCGATCAGGATGCGCACCCCCACACCCACCCGGCTCCTCGTCGTGTCGCTCGTCGCCGCCGTCGTCGCGGCCGGCGCCTTCGTGGCCCGCCCGCGCGCCCTCCCCGACACCCCCGCGCTGCCCGGCCTCCGGGTCGACGGGGTCGAGATCCCCCGCGGCAGCGACGGCGCGGCCGAGGTCCGCGCGCGCAAGGCCGCGTTCGAGGCGCGGGTGGTCACGCTCACCACCGGCAAGGTCACGGTGACGGCCACGTTCGCCGAGCTCGGGCTCACCGTCGACGAGCCGCGCACCCTCCAGCGCGTCGCCGCGCTCGGCCACGACGGCTCGCTCCTCGAGCGCTTCGAGCTCGCGCGGGAGGCGGCGAGGGGCGAGCTCGACGTGCCGCTCGCGTTCGCCGTCGATCGCGACAAGGGCGTCGCGCGCCTCGAGCCCGTGAAGGCCGAGGTCGACGTCGCGCCCACGGCGGCGAAGCTCGATCTCGACAAACACGCCACGCTGCCCGGAGTCGACGGGGTGTACCTCGACCTCGACGCGACGCTCGCGCGGGTCGAAGACCTCGCGCGGAGCGGCCACAAGAACGAGCGCGACGCCCTCCCCCTCGTCACCCTCGCCGTGCCCCCGCGCGTGTCGAGCTCGTACCTCGCGAGCCTCGACGTCTCCACCGTCGTCGGTGAGTTCGAGACGCATTTCTCCCGGGGTGGCGATCAGTCGCGGCGCGGACGCAACATCGACGTGGCCGCGGCCAAGCTCGAGGGCCTCGTGCTCTCGCCGGGGCAGCTCGTCAGCTTCAACGACATCGTCGGCGAGCGGAGCGAGGCCAACGGCTTCCAGCGCAGCTGGGAGATCTTCAAGGGCGAGATGGTCGAGGGGGTCGGCGGCGGCACCTGCCAGGTCGCGTCGACCTTCCACGCGGCGGTGGTCTTCGGCGGCCTCGACGTGCTCGAGCGCCTCCCGCACTCGCGCCCGAGCGCGTACATCCCCATGGGCCTCGACTCCACGGTCGTGTTCCCGGCCGTCGACCTGAAGGTCCGCAACCCGCACCCGTTCCCGATCGTCGTGCACACGAAGTCGACGGGCAACACCCTCCGCGTCGAGCTGCTCGGCAAGTCGAAGCCCGCGCGCGTCGTGTTCGGCCGCGACGTGGTCGCGACCCTCCCGTTCAAGCGGAAGATCGTCGAGGAGCCCGGCCTCCCCGCGAATCGAGTGGTCCGAAAGCAACATGGAATCAAGGGGTTCCGTATCAAACGGACCCGCCAGCTCGTCTACGAGAACGGCACCTCCAAGACCGAGGAGTCGACCGACTTCTACCCGCCCACCACCGAGATCTACCTCGTGCCCACCGGCTTCGACGAGGGCCGCTTGCCCGCGCTCCCCGACGCCGACGCCGAGCCGGGCGACGGGCCGCGCACGCCCGCCCCGAGCAGCGCCGGGGCCGTCGCGTGCGCCGGTGACTGCGCGAAGCCGGGCGACATCGAGGTGGTCAACGGGCGCGGCGTGCACGCTCCGACGGGCGTACAGGTGGCGCCGCCCCGCTCGGTGTCGCTGAAGCGCTGACCTCGCTGACCCGCGAGGAGCCGCCGCGGCTACAGCGTGTAGGTCGCGTTGATGGTGGTGGTCCCGGTGCGCGCGGGGAAGGTGACGGCGCGGAGCTTGGCGGCGACGCACTCTTGAGCCGCGCGCGGGGCCGAGCCCGACGTCGAGACCGCGGCCACGCGCCCCGTGGGCAGCAGCACGAAGCGCGCGGTCACGGTGCCGTGCTTCGGATCCTTGCACGCCTTCACCACCTGCTCGCCCGCGGCCGTGAGGGCGCTGCGGACGCCCGCCGTGTCGGAGGGGGTCGACGTGCTCGCGGCGCGGCCCCCCTCGAGCTGGCTCTCGCCGGTGGTCGTGCCCTCCGCCACGTCGAAGCGCGAGGGCCTCGAGGGGAACGCGAACGCGGGCGTGCCCTTCACGGTGCTGCCCGCGAGGACCCGCACCTCCGCGTTCGAGGCGCCGGTGACCGCGGGGCCCGAGCTCGTGAGCGTGGCGCCCTCGACGGACAGCTTGAGGTTGTACTCGGCCCGGAGCCCCTCCTTCTCGCCCTGCGCGCTCGCGCCCTTGCGCAGGCGCACCTCGGCGTTCCCCCCGAGTCGCATCGCGGTGTCTTTCGCGACGAGCTTGGAGTCCTCGAGCAGGAGCTTGAGGTTCGTGCCCTTCGCCGCGATCGCGTCCCCCTTCGACGACGTGAGCGCGCTCTTGTCGGCGAGCTTCACGTCGCCGTTGCTCTCGACGAGGAGCGCCGCGTCGCCGGCGGTCACGGTGAGCCCGCGCGCGTCGAGCGAGCCGCTCGAGCCCGCGAGCTGCACGCCGATCTCGTCGGAGGTGACGCTCGAGGTCTTCGCCGTCACCTTGCCGTTCACGCCCGTCTTCAGGGCGTGCTCCTTGCCCTTCAGGGTCGCGTCGATGAGCGACACCTTCGCGTTCGAGCCGAGGTCGATGGCCGCCTGCCCGCCCGTGACGGTCGAGCCGCGCACCTCGATCTCCGCGTTGCCCTCGCCCTTGACGCCCACCTCGCCACCGTGGAGCTCGCTCTTGTCGCTGATCCACACCTTGGAGTTCGTGGTCGCGAGGTCGAGCACGTTCGTCTTGCTCGTGAGCTTGCTGTTGATGATCTTGAGCTCGAGGTTGATTCCGCCCTTCACGATGACGTCGGTCGACTTCAGCGTGCTGTCCTTGATGGTGAGCTTGCAGTTCACGCTGGCCTCGACCACGGGCTTGTCGCCGTCGTAGGTCTTGCCGCTCAGCACGAGGGTCTCGTTCGGGCGGCACTGCGTGGGCAGCGAGACGAACCGGCGCCCGAAGGCGCTCAGGCCGGCTCCCACGCCCACGACGAGCATGATCACCACGGGGATGAGCACGGGGATCAGCGAGGAGGCGACCGTGGCCCCGACGGCGCCCGACGGGATGTAGAGCACGGTCGACGGCACGTGGCCGGGCGCGCCGAACTGCGACACCCGCGTCTGGGGCGCCTTCGCGCGCTGGATCGAGATGGAGTTGTTGCAATAGCGGCAGGTCACCACGGCCATGTTCGGGTCGACCTGAAGGGGGGCGTTGCAGCTTGGGCAGCGCTGCTCGACGAGCTTGACCGGGCCTTGCATGCGGCCACTCTACACCCGACACGCGGCGCTCGCCCGATCCCTCGCAGCCGCGCTCGCCGAGCGCCCGCTCAGGGCGGCGGCAGGGGCAACACGTCGGCGCGCGCGGCGAGCTCGCCCGGGCGCGGACCGTCGTTGTGCGCGATGTACAGCACCACGCTCTCGCCCGCGGCCAGCGGCTCGGACTTCCCGCGCCGGTTGATGCGCTCCATCAGCTTGGCGGACACCCCGTGCCGCTTGCCGATCGACTCCAGGGTCTCGCCGGCGGCGGCCTGCACGACGATGCGGCGCCGGCCTTTCTCCTCGAAGTGCGCGAAGAACTCCTCGCTCCCCGCGACGATCGTGCGCACCGAGCCCTCGCTGAGCGAGCGGGTGCGGGCGAGCTTCTCGCGGTCGCTCGCGAACACCTGGAGTGTCATGCCCTCGAGGAGGCGCGCCCGCAGGTCGAGCGCGTTCCACCGGCGCAGCTCGTCGGTGGTGACGCCGAACGCCTCCGCCAGCGAGCCGGCGCTGTCGCCCGCCTTCACCTTGTAGAATACACGCGTTCGGTCGGGGTAGACGTACACGTCGGCGGGCACGATCACGACCGGGCGCTCGCCGTCGGGCGGGGTCGTGGCGGGCGCGGGCGG
>DAORJJ010000005.1:0-38432 GCA_035439005.1 Polyangiaceae bacterium
GACGGTCCCGTCGATCGAGCCTCCCGCCGCGGCGTCGACCCCCGCGCCGAGCGCCTCCGCGGCCCCGGCCGACAGCGCCTCCGTGACCGCCAAGGGCACCCCTCACGCCTCCACGCGCACGCCCACGGGGCCGGCGCCCACGGCCACGTCGCGCCGCGACGCCGGCAAGGCGGCCGCGCCGTCGCCCGGCGACTTCGACATCAAGTGACCGTCACCCGCCGGTGAGGGCCTCGCACGTGCGCGCGCCCTCGCCCCGGGGCTTGCCGTTCTCGATCTCGATTGGGCAGTAGCCGCCCACGCGGATCTGGTCGATGAGCTGCACGATCGCCGACGAGCTCCAGTCGCGCGCCCCATCGAAGCGCGCCCGCACCACGCCGCGCTTGTCGATGATCCACGTCTCGGGGAAGAGGTGGGTGCCGTACTTCGCGCCCACGACGGCGGCCTCCGGGTCGAACAGCACGGGGAACGGCGGCTCCTCCCGAAGCACGGCCTTCAGTGTGTCGCGCACCGCCTCGGGCCCCTCGTCGGTCGACACGGTGAGCACGACGACGTCGCCCTTCGACCGCACGATCCGCGCGAGGTCGGCGAGCTCGGGCATCTCCTGGAGGCAGGGGCCGCACGTCTTCGTCCAGAAGTTGAGGACGACCACCTTGCCGCGGAAGCTGTCGAGCGAGACCGACTTGCCCGTCATGTCCTTCAGCACGAAGTTCGGGGCGAGGCGGTTCGCGTTCGCGTAGGTGGGCGCGAGCATACACGTGGGGGTGCAGCGACGGCGCGTCTCGCCCTCGCGCGCGACCGAGACGAAGCTGTACACGCCGACGGCGGCGAGCGCGACGAACGCGAGCTGCGCGACGGGACCGAGGGGCGAGGGTGCGGGTGCCGCCATGGAAGACTCGCTAACTAGCAGGGCGACGCCGAAGTCACAAACCCTCGCGGCGGCGCCGAGGCTTGCTCACACCGCCGCGACCGCGAGGCTCCGCCGGCGCTTCCCGCCGGGACCAAGCCGGGTCTCGAGGTCGGCGAACGCGCGCTTGTAGGCGTGGAAGCCCCCTCCCGCGCGCACGGCCTCGAGCATCGCCAGCCCCTCGGCCTCGCCGCCCTGGGCCAACACGTACTCCACCCACGCCCACTTCGCGCTCGTCGAGCGCACGTCCGCGCGACCGCGCAGGCCCCGCGTGAGCCGGTCGAGGCGCTGCTTGACGACGGCGATCCCCGCGAAGGGCTCGCCGTCGAGGGGGGTGTTCCGCTTGGCGCAGAAGGGCGCAATCCCTAGGGATATCGGCACGATACGCGAGAGCTCGGTGGTGAACGCGACGCACTCGTCGATGTCCTCGTCGGTCTCTCCGGGCAGGCCGATCATGAGGTAGAGCTTCAGGCGATCCATCCCGTGCTTGCGCGCCCGCTCGGCCGCGGCCACCAGGTGCTTCACCTTCGCCTTGCGCTCGAGCGTGCCACGGAGCCGCTCGCTCGGGCCGTCCATCGCGGTGGTGAGCGTCTTGTATCCTGCACGCTTCAGCGCGCCGACGAAGTCGTCCGAGAGGCGATCGGGGCGGAGCGACGAGAGCCCCACCTCCCTGCCCTGATCCGCGAGCGTGTTCACGATCTGCACGATGCGCGGGTGGTCGCTGACCGCGGCGCCCACGAGCCCGACGCGCTTCGCGTCGGCCGGGATGAGCTCGAGGATGCGGTCCATGGAGGCCATGCGCATGCCGCCGTTGGTGGAGCGGCGCATCACGCAGTAGGTGCACATGCGCGAGCAGCCTCGCTCGGTCTCGAGCAAGAACATGTCCGCGAGCACGGCGTGCGGCGTGCGGATGGGCGCCCACGCGGGGATGAGCGCGTCGTCGACCTTGGCCACCGTGGGGAGGATCGTGCCGTGGTGATCGGGCACGTACACGTGGGGGATCTTGGCGAGCGCCGCGAGCCTCGCCGCGCGTCCGGGCGTGCCCTCGAGCACGCGCAGCACCTCCACGACGAGCTCCTCCGCCTCGCCCACCACGACGGCGTCGGCGAAGGCCGCGAGCGGCAGCGGGTTCGAGAACGTGAGCGGGCCGCCCATCAGCACGAACGGGTGCGCGTCGTCGCGCTCTCGGCGCAGCGCGGGGACGCCCGCGGCGTCGAGCAGGGCGATCACGCCCGCGATCTCGAGCTCGTAGGCGACGCTGAACGCGACCACGGGGAAGTCGGCGAGGAAGCGGCGGCTCTCGTAGCTCACCGGGCGCCCCTGCTCGGCGGGCGCGCTCTCGGCCTCGTCGTCCAGGAAGACGCGCTCGCACCCGAGGCCAGGGGCCTCCATGATGGCGCGGTAGATGCGCTGGTAGCCGAGCGAGCTCATGCCCGCCGCGTACGGCGAGGGGTACGCCAGGCCGACCGTGAACGGCGCCTGCTTGTCCAGGCGACCGACCTCGTCGGCGAGGCGTCGCCGGATCCGCTCGCGGAGGACTTCGGGGGAAGGCACGTCGCGCTCTTCTGACGGATTTCGGGCCCGACGGCAAGGCGAGCGCCTGCGCGCGGCGCGGCTGAGCCATCGCCGGCGCTTGCGGAAGGTGCAATGGCGACGTGCGCGGAGGCGAACTCGGCGCTATCCTCCCGGCTCTTTTCCTGGGCGCCTCCCTCGCCCCGCGAGAGCGTCCCCGAGCCAACGAGAGCGAGAAACAACCGAATGAAACGCTGGTCCTACCTTCTCCTACCCCTCCTCACGGGTGCCACCTACGTCGCCGCTTGCTCCGACGGCGCGACCCCCGCAGGGACCGAAGACGGCGGGACCCCCGTGGTCGACGGCTCGACGCCTCCCCCCGACGCGACGACCCCCGATCCCGACGGCGGCAAGCCCGACAGCACGCCCCCCGGCGCGCCCGGGTCGTGCGTGCAGACGAAGACGGGCACGAAGGGCGTGGTCCTGAAGGGCACGGTGCTCTTGCCCGAGACCATCGCCGAGGCGGGCGAGGTGTTCTACGACGCGGACAAGATCCTCTGCGCCGGGGCCGACTGCTCGACCACGGCCGGCTACGCGGCGGCCTCGGTCATCACGTGCACGAACGCGGTCATCTCCCCGGGCCTCATCAACGCCCATGACCACATCTCCTTCGCCAACAACCCGCCGAAGGGCCACGGCACCGAGCGCTTCGAGCACCGCCACGACTGGCGCAAGGGCATCCGCGGTCACAAGAAGATCACGGTGGCCGGCGGCGCCTCCACCGACGTCGTCCGCTTCGCCGAGCTCCGCTTCATCATGAGCGGCGCCACCTCCACGGCGGGCGCGGGCGGCGCGGCGAACCTCATGCGCAACCTCGACAGCTCCACCGCGCAGCTCGAGGGGCTCGGCACCAAGATCGTCGACTCCGACACCTTCCCGCTCGGCGACAGCAACCCGCCGACCACCCTCGTCACCGCGTGCGCCGGCTACTCGTCGTCGCGCCGCACCACCGCCAGCATCGACGCGCTCGACGGCTACCTGCCGCACATCTCGGAGGGCATCGACGACGCGGCGCACGCCGAGATGACCTGCCAGAGCGAGGTCGGCGAGTCCCACAACCTCCTCCAGAAGCAGACCGGCGTGGTGCACGGCATCGCCGTGTCGGCCGCGCAGGTCGCGCGCTACCGCGACGCCCAGACCGCGCTCGTGTGGTCGCCCCGCTCGAACGTCGACCTCTACGGCGACACCGCCTCGGTGGCGATGTACGACAACCTCGGCGTGCAGATCGCGCTCGGCACCGACTGGGTCGCCTCGGGCTCGATGAACATGTCGCGCGAGCTGCGCTGCGCCGACGAGCTCAACCAGAAGTATTTCAACAAGCACTTCTCCGACAAGGCGCTCTGGAAGATGGTGACCCAGAACGCGGCCTTCGCGACGGGCGTCTACAAGGTCGCGGGCATGCTGAAGGCGGGCTACGTGTCCGACATCAGCGTCTTCGACGCGTCGAAGAGCAAGGGCTACCGCGCCGTGATCGACGCGGGCGTCGAGGACACGCTGCTCGTCATGCGCGGCGGCAAGCCCCTCTACGGCAACGCCGCGGTGCTCGACCTCGCCGCGGTGGGCGGCGGCACCTGCGAGACCCTGGACGTGTGCGGGGTCGCGAAGAAGGCCTGCGTCGAGCTCGACACCAACAAGGGCACCACGCTCGCGAAGATCCGCGCCGCAGGCGAGGCGATCTACCCGCTGTTCTTCTGCAAGGACAAGGTGCCCACCGACGAGCCTTCCTGCGTGCCGTACCGCGCGAGCTACACCGCGGGCATCACCGCGACCGACAAAGACGGCGACGGCGTGCCCGACGCGACCGACAACTGCCCGACCGTGTTCAACCCGCCGCGGCCCATGTCCGGCGCGACCCAGGCCGACGCCGACAACGACAAGATCGGCGACGCGTGCGACAAGTGCCCGCTCACCGCCGGTGAGAGCTGCACGCCGCCCTCGGCCGACGACATCGACGGCGACGGCGTCCCCAACGGCATCGACCCGTGCCCGGAGCTCGCGAACGCCACCGACTGCCGGCCGCCGCCCCCGCCCTCCACCCTCGTCACCGCGACCGATCTGCGCGATCCCGCGAGCGCCGCGCACCCCGCGCTCGGCACGCAGGTCCGCGTCGAGAACCTGTACGTCACCGCGCTCCGCACGGCCGACAACGACAAGGGCTTCTACGTGCAGATCAACTCCACGGCGCCCATGAGCGGCTTCTTCGTCAGCACCGGCACGACCGTGCCTACGGTGGCGATCGGCAACCAGGTCACGGTCGAGGGCAAGTACGCCGAGACCTTCGGCGTGACCACGGTCACGAACCCCATCATCACGGTGGTGACGCCTTCGACCACGCTGCCGTTCGGGCCGGTCGTCGTGACCTCGGCCGACTACGCGGTCGACGCGACCGCCGAGCCGTACGAGGGCATGCTCTGCCAGCTCAACGCGCCGCAGGTCTCGATCACCAACCCCGACGCGCCGAACGACTACGGCGAGACCGAGCTCGACGGCGTGCTCCGCATGGACGACGCCTGCTACCCCGCCCTCGACAACATCTTCGCGGTGGGCACGGCCTTCCCGAAGATCGTGGGCATCTGCGGGTACTCGTACTCGCAGCGCAAGATCTGGCCGCGCTCGGCCGGCGACCTGCTCTGAGCGCTCGGGGCTAGCGGAAGAGGCCGGTGATCCCGCGCGGGCTCACCGGCCTCGCGCTTTCCATGCGCGCGACGCGGCGACAACGCGCTCAAGTGCGCGGATGCGCTTCCTTTGGCGTGCCGGGGTCTCTATGCTGCACGCAGAATGCGACAACGGCCCGTGTACCTCCTGGCGCCGCCGGGAGACGACCTCATCGCCATGCAGCGCGCGATCGCGAGCCTGAACCTCGCCTGCGTGCCGATCCGAGAAGGCCAGCCCGTCCCCCCGAACCAGGCGGCCGCGCTGGTCGTGCACGTCCTCGTCTACGATCCGCTCGACGGCATCCGCAAGGCGTGGGCCGCCGGCGTGCCGGCCGTGCTCGCGTCGAGCGTCATGAACCTCGGCGGCTCGATCGGCGCCACCTGGGACGAGTCCACCCAGCAGCGCGCCCTCTTCTGCCGCGCCGACGCCTACGTGTGGCGCGACGAGAAGCTGAACGAGGCGCTCTACCAGGTCATCAACGAGGCGCGCGCCGCCCGCGCGCAGGGGCCGCTGCGCCTCACGTACCTCGGCCGCTCCGGCGCCGACAGCTCCGTCGGCGACGGGCCGCGCATCGGCTCGGTCATCCAGCTCCCCACCGAGGGCGGCATCCTCCTCGGCCGCGGGCCGCAGGCGAACGTCGATCTCGTGGCGCGCGCGATCGCCCGGCAGCACGTGCGCATCGAGCGCCCCGATCGCCGCGCGTTCGTCATCGATCTCCACTCGGCCAACGGCACGTGGATCCACCGCGCGGGGCAGGTCCAGCAGGTCAACCCCGGCTCGCCCACGCCGCTCATCCGCGGCGACGAGCTCATCCTGGCGGGCTTCTTCCGCTTCCGGCTCGACGGCGCGCCGTAGCCTCGCGGCCGCGCGAGCCCGGTCAGACCTCGCCCGAGAGCAGCACGTCGCGCATCGCGGCGGTGAGCTTCGCGAGGCGGTGCGACCCGTCCACGCACGCGAGCTTCGTCGTGGCGGTGACGAGCACCGCCGCGTCGCGCCGCACGCGGTAGGCGAACGTCACCGAATAGGGCTCGAGCGCGTCGAGGCGCGTCTCGACGGTGAGCACGTCGTCGAAGCGGGCGGGCTGGCGGTACCGCGTGCGCACCTCGACCACGGGCAGGTGCACCCCGCTCGCGGCCCAGTCGGCGTAGGTGATCCCGCGCTTGCGCAGCCACTCGACCCGCCCCTCCTCGAGGTAAGCGAGGTAGCTCGCGTGGTGGACGATGCCCATCAGATCCGTCTCGCAGAAGCGCACGCGGAAGGTGTGGAGCGAGCCCGCGCGCGCCGGATCGATGCCGTTCTTCATGCCGCTCGCCGCTGGCTGGCTTGCAGGTTCATGCGGTCCTCCTGTCGCTCGCGTGGCATGCGCGGCGAAGTACCACACGGCGTTGCCTTTGCTGGAAAATCTGCGATGAGAGCGCGATGCGCGCATCCCCGTCCACGACCGTTCGAGCCCTCGCGGCCGCGGCGTGGTGCGCGCAGTTCGTGGTGCTGGATCTCCTCGCGCCGTCGGCGCGCTCCCCCGTCGCGCACGGGCTCTGCGCGCTCGCCTCGGTCGCGCTCGGCTTCGCGGTGCTCCAGCTCGCGACCACGCGCGCCCGCCGCTGGGCTGCGGCGCTGGGCTACGCCTTCATCTTCGCCGTGCAAGCGACCGCGGTGCGCTTCTACAATGCGCCGCTCGACCGCCAGCTCGTCGAGAGCGCGGTGGCCGCCGCCGCCGACGTGCGCCCCGTGCTCTGGCAGCTCGCGCCCATGTTCACCGCGCTGGTGGCGTTCGGGGCGCTCGTCGAGTACGCGCTGCTCTCGCTCGCCCCGCCGCGCGCGGCGTCGCTCCGTCGGGTCGGCCTCGCGCTCGTCCCGTTGCTCGCCCTGCCCTTCCTTGGGCTCCGCGCGGCCACGCCGGAGCTCCGCATGGTGGACGCCCTCCGCGGGCTCGTCCCCACGGCGCGGGCCGCGGGGCACGCGTCGATCACCTTGCCGCTGCTGCCCACGAAGGCGCGCGCGCTCCCGAGCGTGCTCTTCGTCTTCGGCGAGAGCGTGCGCGCCACCGACTACTGCTCGGCCCACGTCGACGAGTGCCCGGTCGCGCCCGAGGTGAACGCGCTGCTCCCCGACCGCGTGGCGCTGGGTACGCTGCGCTCGCTCGCGAGCTACACCGCCATCAGCGTGGGCGCCGTGTTCACGGGGCGCACCCAGCTCGGCACCGCCCAAGAGCTCGCGGCGGCGCCCACGCTGTTCGACTTCGCGCGCCAGATCCGCGCGGGCAGCGAGCGACCGCACGTCGTCTACTACTCGGCGCAGTGGTCCACGATCTTCGAGCGCGCCGACGCCCTCGAGGCGACCGACCGGCACCTCGACGTCGAGGACCTCTTCGGCCGCAAGATCGACGACAGCAGCGACATCTACACCGAAGGCGTCGACCGGCACCTCGTCGACCGTATGGTGGCGGATCTCCCCACGTTTCCGGCGCCGCAGCTCCTCACACTCCACCTCGGCGGCACCCACGTCCCCTACTACATGGACCCGGCCGACGCGCCGTTCCGCCCCTACAGCGACGTCGTGTCGTGGAGCCACCTCCCCGAGCTGCACCGCACCTACCAGAACGCCATCCGCGCGCAGGACCGCGAGGTCGCGCGCGCGGTCCGCGCCTTCATCGCCGCCCAGGGCAAGCGCCCGTGGCTCGTGCTCTTCACGAGCGACCACGGCGAGGCGTTCGGCGAGCACCGCGCCATCCACCACGGCCAGAACCTGTTCGACGAGCAGCTCCACGTGCCCGGCTTCGTCGCGTGGGGCAACGGCGCGCTCAGCGAGGCCCAGGCGCGCGACCTGCGGGCGCACGCGGCCGCGCCCACCTCCCACCTCGATCTGCTGCCGACGCTGCTCGATCTCTACGGCGTGTACGACAGCGTCGTGCTCGAGGCCTACCGCGCCGAGCTGCCCGGCTCGAGCCTGCTCCGGCCCGCCCCCACCACGCCGCGCGCGCTGCCGATCTCGAACTGCTCGGCCGGCTACCGCTGCCCGCTCAACACGTGGGGCATGCTCGGCGACGCGCACGCGCTCGTCGCGCAGGCGTGGGACGGCGACTACGCCTGCATGCCGCTGCTCGCTCACGAGAACGCGAGCGCGCCCGTGGTAGATGCAGAATGCACGCGTCTCCGCGAGGCCTCGAAGCGCTACTTCGAGCGGCAGCCGAACGGCGCACCGAACCGCTGAGCTCGGCCCGAGGGGCGACGACGACCCCGGCCGCCTCGCGGCGCGCACGCCTGCCACGCGCCTGCCACGCGCCTGCTATACACATGGAGCGTGCCGAGCACCGACAACAAGCGCCGCCTCCCCGTGCTGAAATCCGCGCCCGAGGAGCCGGGCGACGACGCGGAGGACCGCCCGCCGTGGCACTGGATCGGCTTCGGCACCGTGGGCATCTTCGGCGCCTGGCTCCCCCTGATGGCGGTCGCCCAGAAGCTCTCCGACACGCTCGTCCTCCGCGCGGTCGGCCACGTCGGCAGCGCCGAAGACGCAGCTCGCTCGCTCGCGAACGCGTCGGCCCAAGATCGCCTGCGCGTGGGGCTCATGCTCGCCGTGCCGCACGGGCTCGCGCTCGCGTGCGCCTCGGTGGCCGGCGGCTACCTCGTGGGCCGCTTCGGCAAGGGGCTCGGCCCTCGCGAGGCCGCCATCGCGGGCGTCGCCCTGGGGATCGTCATCGGCGGGCTCACGTTCGGAGTGGTGGGCGTGGCCGGCTTCCTGGCGCCCCTCGCCCTCGCCACGCCGTTCGCCGCGCTCGGCGGCGCGCTCGGTCGACGAAAAGCGCGCGCCGCAGGCTGACCCGCAGCGCCTATTTCACCGGCTCGAGCTTCTTCTGGCCGTAGGTAGCCCGCAGGTAGCTCCGCAGCGAGAACGCCTCGCGGCCGTACTTGTCGACCGTGCCGTCGGGCCAGCGAATCTCCAGGGTGGCCGCGTTTCGGCCGGCCGCGCACGCGGGCAGCCCGCCGAGGCCGAAGAGCAGCGTCCTGCCGTCGATGCTGTCGTACGTGCCGCGGCTCGACTTCTTCTCGCGCACGATCACGCGATCGCCCACCCGCACGGTGACCTTGGTGCCGAACGCGTCGCCGTGAACCTTCACGCCGTCGCCGCGGACCTGGAGGGCGAGCCAGGTGTTGTCCTGGCCGAGGGTGTTCTCGAACAGGAGGTTCGCGCGCCCGCCACCTTGGTCGCGCGCGCCGAACAGCAGATCGGGATCGCCGTCGTGGTCGATGTCGGCCCAGGCGAGGTTCTGACCGGCCTTCCCGCGCTTGCCCCCGGCGGCGGTGTCGTTCACCCCCGACGTGAGGCCGACGCTCGTGAAGGCGCCGTCGGGGCCCTGGTGGAAGAGGCCAAAATACCCCTTTTGCTGCGGGTCGGAGAAGCTCGCCTCGTATTTGTCGGTGCGGGTGACCGAGAGGTCGAGGCGCCCGTCGTTGTCGAAGTCGACGATCGCCGCGTCGATGTCGCCCTCGTTGTACGGGAGCCCGCGCGAGAGAAACTCGTTGGCGAACGAGAAGCCGGCGTCCTTCCCCTTGTTGACGAGGAGCTGGCTCGGATCGCTCCAGAGGCGGCTGTCGTCGGAGCCGTCGGCGTGGCTGATCGTGGCCAGCCAGAGGTCGGGGAGGCCGTCGCCCGTGACGTCGGCGCAGTCGAGGCCAAAGCCGTTGCTCCCCACGATCTTGTCGGGCGCGACGGGCTGCGCGTCGTTGCCGTTGCCCGTGCGCGGGTTGTAGTAGTTGCCAGTCGCCAACGCGGCAAATCCACGCTCCGCGGCGACGTTGGTGAAGCGCCCGGTGCCGTCGTTCTCCCACAGCTGGTTCCAGCCGTTGCGGACGCTCACCCCATAGGTCGACACGAAGACGTCCAGATCGCCGTCGTCGTCGTAGTCGCAGGCCACGAGCCCGTCGGTGGGCTGGGACGGCACGCCGGGCAGGCGCTCACCCGTCACGTCGGTGAAGGTGCCGTCGCCCTTGCCGAGCAGCAGCGTGTTCTTCGCCGAGTAGGTGGTCTGGCCATTGCCGAGGAAGAGGTCGACCTTCCCGTCGTTGTCGAAGTCGGCGAACACCGCGTTCGCCACGTATTTCACGCCCTCCACCCCGCTCGACGGCTTCGGCGCGAAGTGGCCCTTTCCGTCGTTGAGCAGCACCACGCTGGTCTGCCCGGCGAGGTCGATGTCGAGGCCCGCGAAGCAGTCTTGGTCCCCGTCGTTGTCGACGTCGGCGAAGACGAGGAAGCCCGCCTGCACGCCCCGCAGCCCCGACGACTCGGAGATGTCCTCGAACGTGCCGTCGTGCTTGTTGCGAAAGACGAGGTGCTCGAACGGGATGCCCTTCTGCGGGTTCGGGAAGAGGGAGTGCATGACCGCGTCGTCCCAGCCGTCGCCGTCGACGTCGACCAGCGCGAGGCGGCTGTGGTCGTTGATGGGGATGGGCGTCGCGGGGGTGGGCGTGAAGTTGCCGTTCTGGATGCCGCTCCTCTCCGAGATGTCCTTCAGGTAGTCCTGAGTGGGCGCCGCGAGCGTGCGCGCCGCGCACTCCGTCCCGGGCGGGCCCTCGGCCGCGGCCCCGCCGTCGTCGGCGGTGACGCCCGCGGGCGTCGTGGTGGCGCTGCACCCCGCGGGGAGGGCCACGACGAACGGGAGCAGCGGCAACAGCGCGGAGACGAGGAGGCGGGGACCCGAGCGAGGGAGAGAGCGAAGCATAGGGGTCAGGGTGTGACCGGAATTGGTCCGACGTGCACGTCTCAAATGGCGCTCACGATCGGGCGGAGGGACGGGCGCGTCACGCGGTCGGCGAGTCGCCGAGGGTGAACGTGTCGGCCCAGTCGGCCCGCACCTGCCCGCGCTCGTCCTTGAGCCACCGCATGCAGAGGCGCTGCGGCACGCGGATCGTGGACGGCGCCTTGTACGTGCCGAACACGTGGTCCCAGAGCGACGTGGTGACGCCGTGGTTGAAGCGGGCGTCGACGAAGTGGTGGGTGAAATGGTGGCGCCGCGCCCACCGGGCGTAGGGCCCCACGCCCCCGGTCACGTGCTCGAGGCGGTGGAGCACCTCGTACGTCGCGTAGAAGCCGAGGAGCCCCGCCGTGTAGGCGAGCCCGAGCGCGGCGCCCGCGAGGGCCACCGCGGGCACGGCGACCACCAGCCCCGCGGCCGCGCCCGCGCACAGCTTCTTCCACGTGGGCGCGAAGTAGTCGCCCTGGCTGTGGTGGCGAATGTGCTCGACGGCGAACGGGTTCTTGCGAAAGCGCTTGTCGTGCCCGAGCCAGCGGTGAATCACGTACTCGAGGAAGGTCCACGTGAGCGCCCCCGTGAGCGCCGCGACCCCGACCCACACCACCGATTTGCCAAGCTCGCTCATCGTCGTGACTCCCCAGTTCTTGGTGTCTTTCGTGCCTTCGAAGGCCGCGCGGCCTTCGGGAGGACCCCCGCGTTCCTGGACGGGATCGCGGACGCCGCGGCGGCGAGGCCGCGCGGCGCGGGCAGCGCTTGCCGAGCGGCCGCGTCGACCGCCTCGGGCGACGCGCCCCAGCCGACGAGCAGCGCCCGCACGCCCGACAGCAGCAGCCGCTCGGTGTCGATCACGCCGGCCGCGCGGCTCGCCTGCTTCTCCATCTGCAGGACGCCCTGCGCCAGCCCGAAGAGGCACAGCGTGCGCTCGATGGGGTCACCCGCGGAGAGCGCGCCTCCCTCGGTCGCGGCGGAGAGCGCGGAGGCCACGCCCTGGAGAGTGGCCATCATGCTCGCGATGATCGGCTCGGCGGCCCCGTCGTCCTCGACGAGCACCCGCGGGTCGGCGAGGGTGGTGGCGAGCAGCCCGAAGCGCTCCGGCGTGGCGCGCGCGAACTCGCGGTAGGCGCGCGCGTCGGCGAGCACTGCGGCCAGGGGCGACGCGTCGGCGGGGAGACGCGCGCGGCCGCGCTCGAGGTGGGCGCGCGCGTCGGCCAGGGCCAACACGACGAGCTGCGCGTACAGGGCGTCTTTCGAGCCGAAGTAGCGGTAGAGGGCGCCCGGCGTGTAGTCGACCGCGGCGGCGAGCTTGTGGAGCGACAGCCCCGCGAAGCCCTCGCGCTCGACCATGCCCATGGCCGCCTCGAGGATGCGCCGCTGGTTGTCGTCGTGGCGACGCGCCCGCGGGGTCCGGACCAGTTCGTGAACCATGGTCAATTAGTAAACGACGTTCACGCTTTCGTCAAGGGCGCGCGGCGACGATTCCCCTTCGGGCCGAGGACCTCTCCACGCCGCGACGCGCGGCCTCGCGGGGTCGCGCGGGACGCGGGCGGTGCGCGAGCTGCGCCCTCAGTCGTCGTCGACGCCGTGCTCGCCGAGGGTCTCCCACTCCATGCGCGCGAGCGGCACGCTGTCGGCGTACACGGCCATCGGCGCCACCGCGCGCACGACGTCTTTGATCTGCACCGGCAGGCCGTCGATCACCATCGGGCCACGCGAGTAGCCAGCGAGCTCGAGGGCGGTCTCGAGCAGCGACTTGGTGATGGGAGGCTCCTCCTGGATGGGCGCGTCGTCCGGCAGGCTCGCGGCCTTGCGGGCGTACTCGAGCGCGTGGCGCAGGCCGCCCATCTCGTCGACGAGCTTCTTGTCGAGCGCCTGCTGCCCCGCCCACACGCGGCCCTGCCCCACGGCGTCGACCTGCTCGCGGGTGAGCTTGCGGCCCTGCGAGACGCGATCGACGAACACGTCGTAGAACTGCCCGACCTTGTGCTCGAGCTCCTGGCGCTCGTCCGGCGTGAAGCCGCGGAAGAACGACTCGGCGTCGGCGCGCGGGGTGATCTTGCGCACCTCCACGTTCACGCCGAGCTTGGCGAGCAGGCCGCTCACGTCGGCCTTGCCGTAGAAGATGCCGATGCTGCCCGTGACGGTGAGCGGCAGCGCGTAGATCTTGGTGCCGGCCGCCGCCACGTAGTACCCGCCGCTCGCGGCGATGGAGCCCATCGACACGATGAGCGGCTTCTTCTGGGCGAGCAGGCGCAGCTCTCGCCACATGACGTCGGCGGCCAGCGACGAGCCGCCGGGCGTCTCGATGCGGAGGACCACGGCGCGCACGCTCGCGTCCTCCCGGAGGCGCTTGGCGCTCTCGGCGATGGTGTAGCTCCCGCAGAGCTTCATGCCGAGCAGCGGCACGGTGCTCGAGCGGCCGTCGATCATGTCGCCGTCGATGTAGAGCAACCCGAGCTTGTTGCGCTGGCCGAAGCGGAGCGGCGCGACGGCCTCCTCCTCGTACTTCTCGACGACGACCTTGCGGCCGACGACCTCCTGCGTGACCCGCTCGAGCTCGTCGTCGAACGCGAGGGTGTCGACGAGCTTCGCGTCGCGCGCCTCGACGGCGACGAACGGCCCCTTGCGCGTGACCTCGCGGATCTGCGCCTCCGGGAGGTGCCGGTAGAGCGACAGGTTGCGGACGAACACGGCCTCGTAGTTGCGGAGCAGGTCCTCCTGGTCGGCGCGCGCCACGTCGCTCGCGCCGCGGTTCATGAGCTGCTCGGGCGCCGACTTGTGCGCGCCGATGCGGACGAACTCGGCCTTCACGCCGATCTTGTCGAGGAGCCCCGCGAGGTAGATGTGCGTGGTCTTGAGCCCCGAGTACCGCACGCCGCCCGCCGGGTTCAGCACGATGCGGTCGGCGCTCGCGCACGCGAAGAGGCCCTTCGGCCCCGCGGTCTCGAAGCTGCACACGACCTTCTTGCCGCGCGCGCGGAGGAGGCGGAACGCGTCGGCGAGCTCCTCGGCGTGGGCGAACGAGGTGGCGGGCTCGTCCCGCAGGAGCAGCGTGACCCCCTCGATGTCGGCGCGCTCGGAGAGGCGCCAGAGGCGCTTGAGCAGGCGCACGTGGCTGCGGGTGCCGGGGGTCGCCTCGAGGCGGAGCGTCACGGCGTGACCGCTCCTCGGGATGCTGGCGGGGCTCCCGAAGTCGGCGAGCGCCGCCGTGATGTACTGGCCGGTGTCGGTGGTCCTGCCGAGGGCGTTGCCGACGATGGCGCCGCCGCCGAGCGAGGCGCCGCGCAGGCTGAGCTCGAGGCCGAGGGTCGCGAGGTACGCGGGATCGCTCTGGCCGAGGTTGCCTACCTCCACGTCGCCGCGCGCGCGGCCGACGCCGGGGATGTCGATCCCGAGCACGGCGCGCGGGCGCGCCTGATCGGAGCCGTCGTAGTAGCGCACCTCCGCGCCGAGCTCGACGGCGCGCGTGCCGGTGGGGCGGAACGCCGCGGCGGCCACGTACTGACGATCGAGCACCGGCAAGAGCGCGCGCGACGCGCCGGTGGGGAGCGGGTAGCTGGCGGGGCCGTTGAAGTCGTGCGCGACGAGGCCGAACGCGAGCCGCGGGCTCGGCCGGTACGACAAAGCCGCGCTCAGCGCGACGATGCCGCCCACGTCGGGGTTGGGCGAGAACGAGGTCTGGAGGGTGGCGCCGAACGAGAGCGAGCGCGAGACGCTGTAGCCGAGGCCCCACGTGAGCCACACGTAGTCCTGACCGAAATAGGGGCCGCCGGCGGTGCTGGGCGGTGAGATGTAGTCTACACGGAACCCCGCCCCGAGCCCCCACGCGACGGGAGTGGAGAGGTCGAACGAGTGGCCGCACGCCACGCGCTGCGTGTCGGTGCAGCGCACGCCGGTCCAGCGGAGCTCTTTGCCCGTGAGGAACCCGAGGTTCGCGGGGTTGAGGACGATGGCCTCGCCCGAGTCGTCGCTGGCGGCGCTCCGGCCCGGCGAGAACACGCGCTCGCCGCGCGCCGGGAAGGGCTCGGCGTGGGCGACGCTGGCCGACGCGAGGAGCACGAGCTGCGCCCCCGCGCACGAGGCCAGCGCGGCGAGCAGCGGGGTGCGTCGGGGGACAGACTTCAGGTTTGAGCGCTTCACGAGACTCCTTGCCGGCGTGCGGCGTTCGGGCGATCAGCCGAGCGTCGCGAGCTCGCGCAGCGTCGCCGCTTCGGCCTCGAAGGTCTTCTTCACGAGCTCGGAGTAGACGAGCTTCTCGGCGACGCCCCGGGCCAGCGACACGTTCAGGTCGAGCGTGCCGCGCACGGTGCGGCGCGCGCGCCCGGTCTCGAGCGGCTCGAGGAGGTAGCTGCCGCTCGACGCGAAGTACTTCTGCCACTCGGGCTTCACGTTCGCCCTCACACGCCACGAGGCGGCGTGCCGGCGAATGTCGTAGACGGTGGTCTCCTCCCACGCGCACATCTCGGGGGTGACGTACTTCTGCGCGAACGCGGGGATCTTCACGTTCGCGCGGAACGACCACACTCGCTCGAGGCGGTCGACGTCGACCTTGTGCGTGACCTGCGTGAGGGCCTCGATGTGAGGCAGCCGGGCCGCCAGCTTCGCCCCGAGGTCAGGCGAGAGGAACGCGAGCTCGAGCGCATCGAGGGGGATGTCGAACTCGTGGGTTATCTCGAACTGCACGTCATTCCTTGCGCTTTCGTGGTGGGTCGCAGCGGCGTGCACCTGCCCACGTGGTTACAACATACCCCGAGCGCGCGCGACTTCTTGAATTTCGGAGCGTCGGCGGGCGAGCTCGTCGTGGTCTTTGACCGGGAGAAACCGCGAGGTCGCGCCGTCGCGTGGCACGACGACGTAGCCGGCGTCGAGGGCCGACGTGAGCTCCTGGAGGAGCCGCTCGAACTGGATCGCGACGCGACCCTGCACCTTCTTCTCGACGGCGAAGTAGGTCCACGGGATGTTGGCGGTCGCCAGCGCCTTCGCCGACACGAGGAAGGTGTTGGTGTTGAACACCGGCACCGACGCGCCGTCGAAGCCCTCCGGCAGGCGGAACTCCTCCACGACCTGGAGCTTGCCCTGCGCATGCACGGGCACGCCGCCTCGGTCGCCGGGGGCCTTCTTGCACACCTCGACCATCACCTCCTTCTTCGAGTCGAGGAAGCGCCCGAGCACGACCGGATCGATCGACGCCCCGAGGTTGTCGAGGTTCGCGATCCACACGGTCTTCGGCCCCTCGCCGCCCCGCGCGAGGAACTGGTCGAGCAGCGACGTGCGGCGCAGGGCGTCGACGAGATCGCCGTGCCCCGTCGCGTACGAGCTGGGCGCGCCGTCGTCCTCGCGGAAGAGGCCCCCTTCGGGCGCGAGGCGCAGGCCGAGATCCTGGGTGAACTGGTGGACGTGATCGGGCGCGCGGCGCGCGCGGAGGGCCTCGCGGATGCCGCCGTCGGTGGCCTCGCTGGTCATGAGCCAGAGGGGGATCGGCGCCTTCGCCTTGGCGCCCGCGCTCGCGTTCTCGGCGAGGCGGAGGTCGAGGAAGGTGCGCCCGTCGAAGGCCTCCACGAGCGCCTTCACCACGCCGCCCATCCGCGTCGCCATCCCGCCCGCGAGCACGCAGAACGCGAGCTCGCCGCGGTCGATCGCGGCCTGCCCGAGCGCGCCGAGCCGCCTCGCCTCGTCGCTGCCGGGCTCGGGGAGCGACAGGAGCTCGTCGGCGCTCGGCGGCGTGACGGGACCGGTGAGGCGGTTCTTGGCGAACAGCGCCGCCTTGTCGGCGAGCCCCGCGGCGAGCTCGACGAGGCGCGCGTCGCGGAAGCCCGCCGCGTCGAGGCGAGCCCTGAGCTGCGGGTCGAGCCCGGCGAGGTCAGCGGAGAGAGCGGCTGCGGTCATGGGCGCAAGTGTCGCCCCATTTTCGCGGCGGGTGGGAGAAAAGGAGATGGGAGAAAAGGCGTCGATCGCGACGCGGGGTTGGCGCCTTGGCCTAGGAAGGTGTTCACTGAGATACGCGTAGAACCAGCAAAGCACGGAGCGAACATGGGCACCACGCACGGCACGCACCGCACCGCGATCGCGCCGCCGCCCCAAAGGTCGGCGCGGGTCGGCCTCGCCTTTGCGTGTCTGCTCGTCACCTGCGCGCTGCCCGGCTGCGTGGCGACCGCCCCGGGCGCGCCGCCGCGCGGCGTAATCGTGAGCGGCCCGCCGCCCGCGCCGCTCGAGGAGCCCCGCCCCGCGCCGCCGCCCGATCGCACCGCGTGGGTCGGTGGTTACTGGCACTGGACCGGCATGCACTACGCGTGGATCCCCGGCCACTGGGACGTGGCGCCCCGGGGCGCGCGCTGGGTCGCGCCGCGCTACTTCCAGGAGGGCGGTCAGTACCTGTACGAGACCGGGGGCTGGTCCCGAGGGCTGCGCCGCGGCGGCGAGCGCTGAAACGTCGCGACGGCCCGTCCACCGTATTGAGCGGGGCGCGGCCCCATGGTACGAGTCGCGCTCTCCGTTTCGTCGCTTTCCTCGTCTCTTGCGCCCGTAGCTCAGCTGGATAGAGCGTCGGCCTTCGAAGCCGAATGTCGTGTGTTCGAATCACACCGGGCGTGCCACGATCCGTCTCGGTCGGTCTCCATCGGCTTCGATTGGCGCGGCGTCAGTCCCACCCTTCGAAGACCAGCTTGCCGATCGCGCTCCCCGCCTCGAGCGCCTGGTGGGCGCCGCGGAGGTTCGCCGCGCAGATACGCTTCGGGGCGCCGTTGGCGGTCGTGCGCAGCGCGCCGCCGTCGACCCACGCCGCCACCCGCTCGAGCAGCTCGTGTTGCCTCACCATGTCGGGGGTCTGAAACATCGACCGCGTGAACATGAACTCCCACACGAACGTGGCCGACTTGCGCTTCAGGAGACCTTGGTCGAGCGGCCCTCGGTTCTCGACGATGGAGACGATCGCGCCCTGGGGCCGCACGAGGTCGGTCGCCGCGTCCCAGTGGCCGTCGGTGTCGTTGAAGATCGCGACGTGGTCGACGTACGTGAGCCCGAGGGCCTCGATTTGCGGCCGCAGCGCCTCCTTGTGGCTCACCACGTGGTCGGCCCCGAGGGCCGTCACCCACGCGCTGGACTCGGGGCGCGACGCGGTGGCGATCACGCGGAGGCCCGCGAGCTTCGCGAGCTGAATCCCTATCGAGCCGACACCGCCAGCGGCGCCGATGAGGAGCACGGACTCGCCCGCGTTGTCGCCGCCGGGATCGATGTGCAGTCGGTCGAAGAAGGCCTCGTACGCCGTGATGGCCGTCAGCGGCAGCGCCGCCGCCTCGGCGAACGTGACGCTCTTGGGCTTCGTCCCGACGATGCGCTCGTCGACGAGCTGGAGCTCCGCGTTCGACCCGGGCCGGGTGATGTCGCCCGCGTAGAAGACCTCGTCGCCGGGCCGAAACAGCGTCACGTCGGGCCCGACCGACACCACCACGCCGGCCGCGTCCCACCCGAGCACGCGCGGCGCGGGCTCGACCTTGGCCTTCGGGGCGCGGACCTTCGTGTCGACGGGGTTCACGGCGACCGCGCGCACGGCCACGAGGAGATCTCGCCCCGTGGCCTCGGGCGCGGGGAGCTCGACGTCGATGAGCGACTCGGGCTCCGAGCTCGGCAAGTAGCGCGTCAGCGCGATGGCCTTCATGTCTCTCTACTCCTCTCGGCGGGGGACACGCAGTCTAGCGCGAAGGACCTGCTAGGGTGCGCGCGCCATGACCGCCTACCCGACCCTGCTCTCGCCCATCGATCTCGGCCCCGTCACGCTCAAGAACCGCGTCGTGATGGGCTCGATGCACACGGGCCTCGAGGACCGGTTCTTCAACTACGGCAAGCTCGCCGCGTACTTCGAGGAGCGCGCGCGCGGGGGCGTCGGGCTCATCATCACCGGCGGTATCTCCCCGAACCGCCAGGGGTGGCTCTTGCCGTTCGGCGGCACGCTGAACCGCCGCGCCGACGTGTACTTTCACCGCAAGGTCACGCGCGCGGTGCACGCGCACGGCGGCAAGATCGCCATGCAGATCCTCCACGCGGGGCGGTACGGCTACCACCCGTTCGTCGTGTCGTCGTCGGCGAAGAAGTCGCCCATCTCGCCGTTCAAGCCGCGCGCGATGATGCGCTTCGAGATCAAAGCGACCGTGCGTGATTACGCGCGGTGCGCCCGCCTCGCGAAGCTCGCGGGGTACGACGGCGTCGAGATCATGGGCTCCGAGGGGTACCTGCTGAGCCAGTTCTCGTGCCCGCGCGTGAACGAGCGCACCGACGAGTACGGCGGCCCGGTGGAGAACCGCATGCGCCTCCCGGTCGAGGTCGTGCGGGCCGTGCGCGAGGCCACCGGCCCCGACTTTCTCATCGTGTACCGCATGTCGCTCCTCGACCTCGTGCCCGGCGGGAACGCGTGGCCCGACATCGTCACGATCGCGAAGGCCGTGCGCGCCGCCGGGGCCGACGTGCTCAACACGGGCATCGGCTGGCACGAGGCCCGCATCCCCACCATCGCCACGCAGGTGCCCCGCGCGGCGTTCCGCGCGCTCACGGCGAAGATGCGCGGCGAGCTCGACATCCCCGTCATCGCCTCGAACCGCATCAACACCCCGGAGGACGCCGAGGACATCCTCGCGTCGGGCGACGCCGATCTCGTCTCGATGGCCCGGCCGCTCCTCGCCGACGCCGACTTCGTGAACAAGGCGGCGGCAGGCGAGCCCGAGGCCATCAACACCTGCATCGCGTGCAACCAGGGCTGCCTCGACCTCACGTTCCAGGGCAAGCGCGCCACCTGCCTCGTGAACCCGCGCGGCGGCTACGAGACCGAGCTCGTCTACGTGCGCGCCAAGACCCCAAAGAAGATCGCTGTGGTAGGCGCGGGCATGGCGGGCCTCTCCGCCGCCACGGTGCTCGCCAAGCGCGGCCACGCGGTCACGCTGTTCGAGGCGGACAGCGCCATCGGCGGCCAGTTCCGCCTCGCGGCGCGCGTGCCCGGCAAGGAGGAGTTCTCCGAGACCATCCGCTACTTCGAGACCGAGCTCCGGAAGACCGGGGTGGAGGTGCGCACCGGCGCGCGCGCCACGCGCGCCGAGCTCGGGGGCTACGACGACGTCGTGGTGGCCACCGGCGTCACGCCGCGCATCCCCCGACTCGACGGCGTGAAGCACGCGAAGGTCGTCACGTACCCCGACCTGCTCTCGGGCAAGGTCGAGGCCGGGCGGCGCGTCGCGGTGATCGGCGCAGGCGGGGTGGGCGTCGACGTGTGCGCGTACCTCCTCGAGAAGGAGCGCGCACAGGTCGCGGACTACGCCGCGCAGTGGGGCATCGATCTCAGCGGCGAAGCGATAGGCGGCCTCGCCAAGGCCGAGCCGCACGCGGCCCCGCGGGAGGTGTGGCTCCTCCAGCGCCGCGCCGGCGAGAAGAAGATGGGCGCCGGCCCCGGCAAGACCACGGGCTGGGCGCACCGCCTGCTCTTGAAGGCCTACGGCGTGCACATGCTCGCCGACGTCGAGTACGTCGCCATCGACGATCGCGGCCTGCACGTGAAGGTCGGCGGCGAGCCACAGACCCTCGACGTTGATCACGTGGTGCTCTGCGCGGGGCAAGAGTCGGTGCGCGACCTCGCGCCGCCCGAGGGCGAGCGGCTGGGGCGCGCGAACGTGCACGTCATCGGCGGCGCGAAGCTCGCCGGTGAGCTCGACGCGCGGCGCGCGATCCTCGAGGGGGCGAGGGTGGGCGCGGCGCTCTAGCAAGGCCAGGCGAGAGCGCCGCGGCCCGTGGTTTGACACGCGGGCCCGCGTGCGCTTCGCTTAGAGCCCTCCCACGCTTCACGGAGCTGACCGATGTTTGTCCCACGGCGAGGCCTCGCGCCCGCGCTCCTCACCATCGCTGCCGGTCCCCTCGGGTGCGTGCACTCTGCACCCACCTCTCCTCGCGCGATGGTCGGCACCAGCGTGGGCGCCCCCACGGTCACGCCCGCGAGCGAGTTCGACGACACCGATCCCGCGGCGCTCACGCTGTTCCGCCCCGACCTCGCCGCGTACGGCGCGTGGGTCGACGACGCGGTCGCGGGCGCGGTGTGGGTGCCCTCGGTCGAGGAGGTCGGCGAGGGCTTCGTGCCGTACGCGTCGCACGGGCACTTCACCTACCGGGACGGGCCCACCCCCGAGTCGCCCGAATACGTGTGGGTGAGCGACGTGTCGTGGGGCTGGGTCACCTTCCACTACGGCCGCTGGACCTACCTCGCGCCGCGGGGCGTGTGGGCGTGGGTGCCGGGGCGACGGTACGCGGGCGCGTGGGTCACCTTCCGGGTCGAGCCGGGGTGCGCGGCGCGGGGCCCGTGCGTCGTGGGCTGGGGCCCGAGCGCGCCGCACTTCGCGTGGCGCGGCGAGGAGGCCGTGCGTCGCCCCGGGCAGACCTCGCTCTTCGTCTACGCGCGCGCGACCGATCTCTTCGACGAGGAGCTCTCCGAGCGGCTCCTCCGCGGAGAGCCGCTCCGCCTCGCCGCGGGCCTCAGCGTCGTCGCCGAGGGCAGCCCGGCGCTGGCCACGCTCGGGGTGACGCGCGCCCCCGCGCCTCCGGTCTACGACGCGGAGCTCCGGAGGGCGTCGCTGTACGGCACCCCGGCGAGCGCCAGCGCGATGGGCCTCGCGCCGAGCCTCCACCGGGGCACGCTGCGCACCTTCGTGGCGGGGAGCCCGCGGTACGTGGCCGGGGCCCGCTAGCGCGCGACGAGAGACGAGCGCGGAAGCTCTGCCGTGGATAGACTCCTGGCATGGACCCAGCAGAACTTCGCGCCAGCCTCCGCGTCCTCCTGGCCGTCGCTCAGGCCGACGGCGACGTCGACTACGACGAGCGACACCTCCTCTCCGGCATCGGGAGCCAGCTCGACGTCCGGGTGCGCTCGGACGAGCGGGTCGATCTCTCCGCCTCGCTCGCCGCCCTGCGCTCCGACGAGGCCCGGGAGCTCACGTTCCGCGCCGCGGTGGCGATGGCCAACATCGACGGCCGCTGCTCACCGGAGGAGCACTCGCTCCTCATGCGCATTCGTGAGGGGCTCGCCCTGCCCGACGCGGTGCCCCTCGAGGTGATGGAGGAGGAGTGGGGCCTGCGCATGCAGGAGACCCGCGCGCGCATCGACCGCATCTCCGACACCTTCCTCGACGAGATGGCCGCGCGCGAGACCGTGCTCTCGCAGGAGGCCTACGAGCGCATGGTGGCCGACCTCGAGCGGAAGAAGGCCGCGGTCCTCCGGGCCGCCGTGAGCTCGACCGAGTAGCGCGGCCGGTGTTCGCCTAACATCTCGGGACTCTTGCGGTTCTCGCGGGGCGCTCTAGCGGCGCGCACGGGGCCTCGTGTAGCCTGACGCCCGGCGCGCGGCGCCCGCAGGAGCAACATGCAGAGGCTCGTCCGAGGCATCCACGATTTCCAGAAGAACGTCTTCCGCTCGGAGCGGGCGATGTTCGAGCGGCTCGCGAAGGGGCAGCACCCGGACACGCTGTTCATCACGTGCTCCGACTCGCGCGTGAACCCGAACCTCCTCACGGGCACGCACCCCGGCGAGCTCTTCATCTTGCGCAACGCGGGCAACATCGTGCCGCCGAGCGGGGCGCCCCTGAATGGCGAGGCCGCCACCATCGAGTACGCGGCCTCGGTGCTCGAGGTCGAGGACATCATCGTCTGCGGGCACTCGCACTGCGGCGCGGTCTCGGCGCTGCTCGACCCGGAGAGCACGGCGGACCTGCCCGCGATGCGCGAGTGGCTGCGCTACGCCGAGAAGACCCGCGCGATCGTCGCGGAGAGCTACGCCGACCTCGAGGGGGCCGCGCTGCAGGCCGCGGCGATCGAGGAGAACGTGCTCGTGCAGATCGAGAACCTGCGCACGCTCCCGGCGGTGGCCGCGCGCCTCGCCAAGGGCGATCTCGGCCTCCACGCGTGGGTCTACCGGATCGAGACGGGCGACGTGTTCGCCTACGACGCCGACGCCGAGCAGTTCGTCGCGCTCACGGAGGAGGAGGTCGGACCCGCGAGCTCGCAGGCGCGCGGCGCCGCGCCCATCCACCCCATCTGAAGGTCACCGCGACGGCGCGAGCACCTCGCCGAGCACCGCCTCGAGCTCCGCGATGGGCGCCTCGAGGGTGGCGACGGCGCGCGCCCAAAACTCGGGCGCCTCGAGGTCCTCGCCGATCGACGCGCGCGCCACCTCGTGCGCGAGCGCGCCGCCGGTGGCGCGGAGGAACGCCTCGTAGCGCGGCAGGAACGCCGGGCCCTCCTCGGCGAAGCGCGCGTAGAGGCCGCGCGAGAGCAAATAACCGAACGTATACGGGAAGTTGTAGAACGACAGGTCGGGGATGAAGAAGTGCAGCTTGGAGGCCCAGAAGTGCGGGTCTTCCGCGCCCACCGCGAGCGCCTCGCCGAACACCTCGCGCTGCGCCTCGACCATGAGCGACGAGAGCCGGCTCGCCGGCACCTCCCCGCGCGAGCGAAGCTCGTAGAAGCGGGTCTCGAAGAGAAACCGCGTCGGCACGTCGAGGAGGAACGCCGCGGCGTCGCCCGCGACCTCGCCGAGCAGCTGCGCGCGCGTCGCGGCCGAGATGCCGGGCTCGGCGAGGAGGCCGGCGGAGAGCACGCTCTCGGCGAACGTGGAGGCCGTCTCCGCGAGGGTCATCGGGTACTGCCGCGCGAGCACGCGCGTGCCCGCGAGCACGTGGTGGTGGAACGAGTGGCCGAGCTCGTGCGCGAGCGTCGAGACGTCGCCGAGCGCGCCCTGGTAGGTCATGAAGACCCGCGACTCGCCGGTGAGATCGCTGCCCGTGCAGTAGGCGCCCGGGCGCTTTCCGGCCCGCGGCTCGGCCTCGATCCACCGCTTGGCGAGCGCCTCGTCCACGTGCGCGGCGAGGGCCGGGTACGAGGTCGCGAAGGCGCGTCGCACGAGGTCCCGGCCCCGCTCCCACGGGATGCGCTCGGTCTCGGGGAGCGGCAGCGGCGCCTCGAGATCGTACCAGGCGATCGCGGGGAGCCCCATCGCGCGGGCCTTCAAGAGCAGCCCGCGGCGCGCGAGCGGGCGCCCGCCCACGACCGCCTCGTTCATCGCGTCGAGCGTGCGGCGCGAGATGCCCGCGTCGTGCAGCGCCACGTCGAGGAAGTGCTCCACGCCGCGTCGCCGGTAGAGCGCGAGCCGCGTGCCGGCGATGCGGTTGAGCGCGGCGGCCGTGACGTCGGAGACGCCCTCCCACGCGCGGTTGCCCGCGACGAACGCGGCCTCGCGCACGGCGCGGTCCGGGTCGGCCATGCGCGACCGGCGCGCGGCCATGGGCACGGTCTCGCGGGTGCCGTCAGGCAGGGTGAGCTCGAACGAGAGCTTCCCCGCCACGGTGTCATAGAGGCGACCCCACCCGAAGATGCCGTCGGTCGCGAGGTCGGCCGCGAGGGCCTCGAGCGCCGCGGGCATGCGGCGCTGGGCGTCCACCCGGAGCTGCTCGAGGAAGTGCTCCGCGCCCGCGAGCCGAGGGTCGCCGAGCAGCGCCGCGAGCTCCTCGGTCGTGGCCGCGCCGAGCGCGCGCCGCAGCTCGCCGGCGCACTTCTCGAGCGTCGCGCGGGGTGCGCCGAGCTCACCCTCGGCGAGGGCGTAGCGCTCGTCGTCCGCGGCGGCGGAGGCGAGGCACGTGACGTACGAGGAGGTGTGGCCGAACCGCCCGAGGCCGTCCTCGTAGCGCAGCACCACGCCCACCCACGCGTCGCGGGTCTCGGCCGACAGCGGGCCAAGCGCCTCGGCGTCGCGGAGCAGGGCGAGGAGATCGGCGACGAGCGCCGCGTCGAAGGCGCTCCGCTCCGGAGAGTCGAACGAGGGGAAGAACGCGCTCAGATCCCAGGTTGGTTCCACGCGACCGTTCTACCACCCAGCGCGCGACCGGTCGCGGCGAGGCGCGCGTGCCGCCGTCGTCAGGGCGCCTTCGAGCCGTACTTCGCGCGGTAGGCCGACTTGTACTCGGTGTGGCAGCCCTTGCAGGCCGCCTTCGCGCCCGCGACGTCGCCCGCGGCGGCCGCCTTCCGGCCCTGCTCGGCGAGCGTGCTCCACGTGGCGTACTCGGGCTTGGCGAAGCCCTTCGACTTGGCGAGCAGCGAGGCCACCGTCGCGGTGTCGCCCGCGGCGGTCGCGGACTCGAGCTCCTTCATGAGCAGCTTGAGCTCCTTGTTCGGGGCGGCCTCGACGGGTGCGGCGGCGGTGACGAGCGCGCCGACGGCGCCGGCTGCGATGGCGAGGACCGGG
The DNA here is from genome assembly GCA_035439005.1 of Polyangiaceae bacterium. GTDB lineage: Bacteria > Myxococcota_A > Polyangia > Polyangiales > Polyangiaceae > JAAFHV01. Next base: position 25,141 of record DAORJJ010000005.1, read on the forward strand.
AGCCACTTTCGAACGATGGGCATGGGAAGTGATACGAGACGCCCGCTTTGGATATTGACCCTCAGGCGAGAACAGTTCGTTCTCCTACCGTGGAGAGTCTCGCCAGCCGAAGCGCGCGCGGACGGCGCGCATGGGCTCGGTGAGCGCGCCGTCGGCGCTCCGGACCACGAGGGGCGCCTCCTCGGAGGGCGCCGCAGCGCCGGCCGAGCCGCGCCTGCACGCGAAGAGCGAGAACAGCGGGGCGAGGCCGGCGCGGGGCACGACGTCTCGGTGGGTCACGAGCGCGAGGCCCGCCGCGCGCACCCCGTCGAGCGCCCGGGCCTTCTGCGCGGTGGGGAAGCAGAACACGAAGCGCCCGTCGGCGGTCAGCGCCCGCTCGGCCGCGAGGGCGTAGTCGGCCACGGTGCCGCGGAGCTCGAAGCGCGCGTGGGCCTTCTGCGAGTCGGCGGGCACGACGCCCGCGCGCACGTCGAAATACGGCGGGCTCCCGGTGATGAGCGGGAAGCGCTGCGAGAGCGCGGTGGTGCGCAGATCGCCGTGGACCGGGCTCACCCGCGCCTCGAGGCCGTTCATGGCGACGTTCTCGCGGAAGAGCCGGAAGCTCACCTCTTGCGCCTCCACCCCCACGAGGCGCGCGCGCTCGCCGAGGCCCCAGAGCACGAGCAGCCCCACGGTGCCGATGCCGGCCCCGAGGTCGAGCGCGGTCGCGTCCTCCGGGGCGCCGCCGTGCTCGAGCGCGTACGCCGCGGTGAGCACGTCGTCGGTCGAGTGGCGGTGGCCGCGCTTGCGCTGGAGGAGCGACCACGCGCCCGTCAGGCCGTCGCGGGTGATGGGCTCGCCGAGCGCCTCCTCGAGGGCGCGGCGGAAGGGCTCGTGGGCGGAGTGCACCCGCTGCTCATAGACCACGGGGCGCGCCGTCGGCCACGGTCGTCGCGTCGCCTACCGCTCGAAGCAGTAGAGGCGCCGCGTGCTGTCGCACGCCAAGAGCGACGCGTTGGCCCAGCTCGCGGGGGCGCTCGCGTTGCCGACGGTGCCCATCGAGCCGGTGCGCGACCACTTGTCGCAGTCGTTGGTCTTGACGCCGGACGCCGAGCTGCCCGTCCACACAAAGCGCTGGATGCCGAGCGCCCCGCCGTTCTCGTCGGCGAGGGCGGCGAGGGGCGGGCCGAGCGCCGGGTTCTTGTCGAACAGCAGGGTGCGGCGGCTCACGTCGTAGAAGGGGCCGGGATCGCGGAACCGGTCGGCCGCGTTCGCGTTCATGTCGGAGATCCACGCGTCGAACCTGCCCGTGAGGCCCGCGGCGGCCGCCACCTTCGCGCAGAGGGCGTCGGCGCCGAGCGCGCCGGACGCGCCGCCGAGGGTCGAGATGTCGACGCCGCGGTAGCTCGCCGAGGTGACGAACACGCGCTTGCGTGTGGAGGCCGCGTCAGGGGCGTCAGCGTCTACCGTGTCGGCGTCGCGCCGCGAAGCGTCGAGGGCGACCCGGACGTCAGCGCGGGCGTCGTCGGGCGCCGTCCCCGCCTCCGCGTCGGCCGGCGGGGGCTCCGCGAGCGCGGTGGTCGAGGCGGAGGGGGCGACCGTGGGCTCGCCGAGCGGCGTGGCCTCGACGTCGAAGCGCGACGCGCACGCGGAGGCCGCGAGCAGCCCCGCAGCGCAGGCGACGACTCGGAGCGCGCTCACGCGCGAGGTGGCCGCGACGCTGGCCGGCATGGCACAACCATACACCCTCCGGAGGCGGGGCGCCGCTTGCGCGCGCGGCGCCGGCCCCTGCGCAGAAGTTGGCCCGGTGACGGGAGCGAGGGTACCGAAACTCATGCGCCCTCGCCTCGCATGGGTCCTCGGCCTCGCGTCGCTGGCGCCGGTGGCCGCCTCCGCCCACGCCGCCCTCCCACCGGCCCACGCGAGCGCGCACGTTGCGTCCGCCGCGCCCGTCGCGTCCGTGCGCGGCAAGACGGCGCGCCTCGCCGCGCCCGCCGCCCCGCGGGCGCCCGCCGCTCCCGAGGCGCGCGCCGGGCTCGGCAGCCTCACGGGGAAGACCACGGTAGACCCCTCGCTCCAGGCGAAGATGCTGCGCCTGCTCGACGAGACGCGCGCCCCGGGCGGCGCGATCGTCGTCTCCGACGTGCGCACGGGCCGGGTGCTCGCGTGGGCGTCGCGCGGGCCGGGTGACTGGGTGCGTGAAGCGCACACCTCGAGCGCGAGTGTGTTCAAGATCGTCACGACCGCCGCGCTGCTCGATCGCCGACGGGTCTCCCTCACCACGCGGCAGTGCTACACCGACGCGGAGCACGGCATCACCGACGCCGATCTCGACGATGGCCCGCGCGACATCGGCTGCGTCCCCTTCTCCGAGGCGCTCGGCCTCAGCATCAACACGGTGTTCGCGCGCCTCACGCTGAAGCACCTGACGCCGCTGGAGCTCCGCGCGACGGCGAGCACTGTTGGCTTCGGCGCGCGGGTCCCCGCGGACGTGGACGCCCCGTTCGGCGAGGTGGCGATCCCCGACGATCGCTTGGGCCTCGCGCGCGCCTCGGCCGGCTTCTGGAGCGCCAAGCTCTCGCCCCTGGGCGCCGTCTTCGCGATGAGCACCATCGCCAACGGTGGCGAGAAGGTGAAGCTCTTCGTGCGCGACGGCGGCGCGCCGGTCGCGCGCGTGTCGGTCGGCCGCGCGATGAGCCCGGAGACCGCCCGCGCGATGACCCAGATGCTGGTCGTCACCACGCGTCGCGGCACGGCCGCCAAGGCCTTCCGGGAGGGGGGCCGGCCCGTGCTCCCCGGCGTGAGCGTCGCGGGGAAGACCGGCACGCTCGTCGGCGGCCACCCCACGCGCATGGTCTCGTGGTTCGCGGGCTTCGCGCCCGCGGAGAAGCCCGAGATCGCGGTGGCCGTGCTCCTCTCCAACGACGTCTCGTGGTGGTCGAAGGGCAACGTGGTCGCGCGCAAGGTGCTCGAGGCGTACTTCGCGCCGCGGTGACGCTCAGCGCGCGAACCGCACCCACGTCTCGGGCAGCGGCCCGCCCAGCAGCTTCTCGGCCGCTGCGCGATCGAGCAGCGCGAAGGTGAGCGCGCCGCGGAACACCTCGGCGCCCTCCTGCGCGAGCGTGACGGTCATCTTCACGACGCGGGGCGTGTCGGACACGATCTCCCCGCGGCCGTGGACGGGTACGCCGATGCGGACGGGGCGCAGCAGGCGCGCCTCGATGGCGGCCGTGAAGCCAAAGCGCTCCTTCAGGCCGAGCACGACCCACGCCGCGAGCTCGTCCGCGAGGGTCATCACGAGGCCGCCGTGCATGAGGCCGGGCGGCCCCTGAAACCGCTCCGACGGGGTGAAGTCGACGCACACCGCCTCGCCCTCGCGGTACGGCTCGAGCCGAAACCCGACGGGGTGGTGTGGCCCGCAGCCAAAGCACGGCTGGTCGGGGCCAAAGGTGCTGAGGGGGTCGAGGGGCACGCGCTCGGTCATGGCGAGCCGATACCGCGCGCCGCCCGCGAAGGGAAGGGGGCGTGGCGCGCGCGCGCGGTTCGTGTAGACTGCAACGAGTCGCGTGAAGCTCCAGACGCTGTCGACCTCGGCGAAGGTGTCGCTCGTGTCGAGCGCGGTGGCGCTCGCCCTGCTGGCGGTCGCGTGGCGCGAGCCCTTGGCAGCGCCCTTCAGCTACTCGACGCACAAGCTGCTGCACGTGCTCGGCGCGCTGCTCCTGCTCGGCAACCTGGTGGCGGGCCCCGTGTGGGTCATGCTCGCGTGGTTCGAGCCGGGGAGGCCGCACCTCGCCTTCGCCACGCGCGCGCTCTCCGCTGCCGACATGTACCTGACGATGCCGGGGGTGCAGCTGGCTGCGTGGAACGGGGTGTGGCTCGCGTCGACGTTCGGCGGGGTGCGGGCGCAGCCGTGGATGGTGGAGAGCTTGGTCATGCTCGTGGCCACCTCGCTCTTCTCCGTGACGGCGGTGCTCTACTGGCAGGAGCGGCTCGTGGACGCGGCGCGGCGCGGCGACGAGGCCGGCAGCCGGCGCGCGCTGGCGCTCTGGAGCGTGTTCGGCACCGTCGTGGGCGTCCCGCTCGGCCTCATCTTCTACGAGATGGTGACCAAGCAGCCGCTCGTGCTGCCCGCGCCGCGTTGAGCCGCAGCGGCGGCGGACGCACCCTCGCTACAGCCTGCCGAGCAGGGCCTCGGCGCGGAGCTTCCACACCATGCCTACAGCCTCGAGGAACACCTTGCGGCTCATCTTCGAGTGGCCGACCTTGCGGTCGACGAACACGATGGGCACCTCGGCCACCTTCATGCCCTTCAGGATGGCGCGGTAGGTGAGCTCGATCTGGAACGAGTAGCCGTTGGAGCGCACCTGCGCGAGGTCGATGGCCTCGAGCGCGCGCCGCGAGAACGCCTTGAAGCCGCTCGTGAGATCGCGCACGTCGAGGCCGAGCACCACGCGGGAGTAGAGCGAGCCGCCCTTCGACAGCGCGTGCCTCCCCACGCCCCAGCCCTGGACGCCGCCGCCCGGGATGTTGCGCGAGCCGATGACCACGTCGGCGCCGCGATCGAGCTCGGCGACGAACGCGGGCAAGTACTTGGGATCGTGAGAGAGATCGGCGTCCATCTCGAAGATGCGGTCGTAGCCCTCCGAGAGGCCCAGGCGGAACGCGTCGAGGTAGGCGGTGCCGAGGCCCAGCTTCCCCGCGCGGTGCAGCACGCGCACCTGGGGGTCGGCGAGGGCGAGCTCGTCGGCGAGCGCCCCGGTGCCGTCGGGGGACGCGTCGTCGACGATGAGGACGTCGGCCGGCGGGAACGCGGCGCGCACGAGCCCGACGAACTTCGCGAGGTTGTCGCGTTCGTTGTAGGTCGGCGTGACGATGAGCGTGCGGGCCATGCTGCGAGCCTCGCAGCTTGTACCAAACTCCGCGCGGCGCGCTCAACAACGGCCCCTCCGGGTGCGTTTTTGTGGCCGCCATCGGCGCCAGAAAGGCTGGTACGGTGGGCTGTGCCCTCGAAGTCGACGCGACCTCCCCCGGCCCCGGCGCCGCCCGCGAGCTCCTCGCGGGACGTCGTCTCCGGCCCGCGGCGGCGCAGGAGCGACGACTCGTCGCGCGACGTCGATCCGGTCGCGCAGCTCACTCGCGAGCTCGAGCGGGCCAAGAAGGTCGCGGCGGCCTTCCGCGACGTCGGCCTCGCCTTGGGCGCGGCGCGCGATCTCGACGCCCTGCTCGACCTCGTCCTGGCGCGCATCGTCTCCACGCTCGAGGCCGACCGGGCGACGCTCTATCTCCTCGATCGCGAGCGCAACACGCTCGTGAGCCGGCTCGTGCAGGGCGGCGAGGTGCGCCAGATCCAGCTGGCGGTCGGCGAGGGGATCGCCGGCGCGGTGGCCGAGACCGGCGAGATCGTGCTCGTGCGCGACGCCTACAAGGACGCCCGGTTCAACCCGGAGTGGGACCTCACCTCGGGCTACCGCACGCGCTCGATCCTGTGCGTCCCCATGCGCGACACGAGCGGCCGGACGAGCGGCGTCGTGCAGGTGCTGAACAAGAAGCACGGGGTGTTCACGGCCGACGACGCGGGGCTGCTCACGGCGCTCGCGACCTCGGCCGGCATCGCCGTCGAGAACGCGGTGCTCTTGGCGTCGCTCGAGAGCAACAACGCCGCGCTCCTCGCCACGAAGGAGGAGCTCGAGCACCGCGTGCGCGATCTGCGCCTCTTGTTCGACCTCGAGCGCGCCATGGGGCGCGTCACGTCGCTCGAGGAGCTCTTCGTGTCGGTGCTGAAGGAGGCCGTCAAGACCTCTGGCGCGCGCGCGGGCGCCATCGCGCTCCGCCACGGCCCCACCGACGAGATGCAGCTCTACGTCCTGCCGCACAACGCGCGCAAGACGCGGCACGTCCCCTGGACCCGCGGGAACGGCTTCCTCGGCGACGTCGTCGCCCGCGGCGTGGTCGTCCTCACGAACGACGCGCGCTCCGACCCGCGCTTCGACGGCGAGGCCGAAGACCTCATCGGCAAGGGCGAGCCGTGCGTGCTCGCCGTGCCCATCGAAGGCGAGGGCGACGCGGAGACCCCCATGGGGGCGATCGCGCTCTTCGGCAAGCCCGACGGCGGCCGCTTCGTGGACGCCGATCGCACGCTGATGCTGCTGCTGGCGGCGAACGCGTCGACGTCGATCCGCCTGCAGCTCGCGCGCGAGGGCCGCGAGCGCGAGGAGCGCCTCACCACCATCGGGCGCCTGCTCGCCGGCGTCATGCACGACCTGAAGACCCCGCTCGGCGTCCTCAGCGGGTACCTCCAGCTCATGGTGCAGGCCGACGACCGGGTGCAGCGCGAGGAGTTCGGCGAGCTCGCGCACAAGCAGTTCGGGCTCATCTCGGCGATGCAGCGCGAGGTGCTGGAGTTCGCGCGCGGCGAGCGCAGCATGCTCGTTCGAAAGGTGTATCTTCAACCTTTCTTCGAGGACATCTCCCGCCAGATCGAGGGCGTGCTCGCGCGCGCGGGCGTGGAGCTCACGGTCGAGCTCGCCGATCGCGGCGTCGCGCGCTTCGACGAGGGGAAGCTCACGCGCCTCGTGCACAACCTCGCGAGGAACGCGGCGGAGGCCATGGCGGCGCAGGGCGGTGGGAAGTTCACCATCGCGGTGTCGCGCGCAGACGACGGCGCGCTCGTGCTCACCTTCACCGACACGGGGCCGGGCATCCCCAAGGAGATCCGGCACCGCCTGTTCCAGTCGTTCGTCACGAGCGGCAAGAAGGGCGGCACGGGGCTCGGCTTGGCCATCGCGAAGAAGATCGCCGAGGAGCACGGCGGCACGATCGAGGCGCTGCCGACCGCGGCCGGGCAGCCCTCGGGCGCGGTGTTTCGCCTCACGATTCCCCAGGCCACGCAGGCGGCCCCGTGAGGCCGCGGCGCGCGGCGATCGCGCTGCTCGGCGCGGCATGCGTTCTCGGTGTGGCCTCGTCATCGGCCGCGCACGACGAGCCGCCGTGGACCGATCGCGACGACGTGCCGCTTGCCGAGGGCCTGCGCTCGGTCATCCCCAAGCGCGGGGACGTGGCCCTCTACACGGCGCCCGGCGCGGGGACCCCGAGGCGCGGCAGCGTGCTCGGCTCCGCGAGGCTGCCCTTCTTCGGCGCCCGCCAGGCACCCGGCTGCACGGGCCGCTGGCTCTTGGTGGGGCCGCTCGCGTGGGTGTGCTCCGACGTCGCCGACCTCTCGTACGACGACCCGCTGAGGCCCGAGCCGCCGCGCACGCCGAGCGGGCTCCCGTTTCGGTACTACTTCGCCGCGCGCGACGGCGCGTACGGCTACCGGGCGCTCCCCGAGGTGGGCGAGGGCACGCCCGATCTCGACCTCGAGCCCGGCTTCGGCGTCGCCATCGTGGGCGAGCGCAGCGCGCCGTCGGGCGAGCGCTACGGGCTCTCGCGCAGCGGGTACTACATCCCCCTCCACGACCTGGTCGCGGCGCGCACCTCGGCGTTCCACGGCGAGCGCCTCGACGCCTCGAGCGCGGCGCCGCTCGACCTCGGGTGGGTGCTCCCCGACCGCGCGACGGTGCTCGCCGCGCCGCGGCCGGGCCCCGCGAAGGGCCAGCGCGTCCGCTTCGAGGTCGTGCGCGTCACCAAGCGCGAGGGCGCGTTCGTGCGCGTGAGCGCCGAGGGGGCCACCCCGGAGGCGTGGCTTCGAGCGGCCGACGTCGCCCGCCCGAGCCAGGCGCCCCCGCCCGCCGAGGTCGGCGGCGCACAGGCGACCCAGCGGTGGATCGACGTCGAGCTCGCCTCCCAGACGCTCGTCGCGTACGAGGGCACGCGGCCGGTCTTCGCGACCCTCGTCTCGACCGGCAAGGGCCCGCGCGGCTCGGAGCTGGCGACCCACCCGGGCGTCCACCGCATCTGGGTGAAGCTCCTCGCGAGCAAGATGGACAACCTCGAGCGCGACGACGTCGAGAAGCACTACTCGCTCGAGGACGTGCCTTGGGTGCAGTTCTTCGACAAGGGCATCGCGCTCCACGGCGTGTTCTGGCACCAGGCCTTCGGGCGCGTGCACAGCCACGGGTGCGTCAACCTCGCGCCGCTCGACGCCGAGTTCCTCTTCGGCTTCACGGGTCCCCACCTGCCCGCGGGGTGGTCGGCGGTGTTTCCCGCGCCGATTGAGCCAGGCACCGTGGTGCGGGTGCGCTAAGGCGGAACCCAGTTCCGCCGATCCTGAATCGTCAGAAGGCCATGTGCACACGTCGCGGTCATCGAGCCCGGAATCCCACGGCTCTCGTGAGAAGCCGAAGGCGCGAGCCGTGGGATTTCGGGCTCGATCCCAGGGAGCACCGCCTTAGCCGCGCGCGCTTCGGCGATTGTGGTGGCGTTCGAATCGGGGTAAGAGCCGCGATCAGACGTGGATTTTCGGGGTCCCAAGGAGTCGTCATGAGGTCGAAGCTTGCTCGATGGTTCGTCACGGTCGCCGCGCTCGCGCCGCTCGCATTCGCGGCCGCGTGCTCGGACGATCCCGCGACCGAAGCGGGCGACGCCGCCGCGCCGCAGACCTGCGTGAGCACCCTCCAGCTCGCGAACGGCGCGGCGTGTTCGGGCGCCGCCGTGTGCGACTACCCGGTCGTGTGCGCCGACGGCTTCTTCCAGCAGACCCGGTGCGTCTGCGACGGGCGCGCGTTCGCGTGCACCTTCCAGGGGGCGGTCGTGGCCAAGGGCACCGTGCCCACCTGCCAGAACACGACGGACACGCCGCCGAGCGCGTGCCCCCCCACGCTCGCCGCGGCCGAAGGGAAGGCCTGCACGAGCACCGGCAGGCTCTGCTTCTTCGCGGGCGCCAAGTGCGCCGACGGCACGCAGACGACCGACGTGTGCGAGTGCGCGGGCGGCACCGAGGCCGACAAGCTCACGTACAAGTGCCAGCGCAAAGCGTGCCCCACGTCGTCGGCCGACGCCGCGCCGAAGCCCGACGCCGCCCCGACCGACGCCGCCTCCGATGCGTCGCCCGACACAGGGCCGACCGACGCCGCGAGCGAGGGCGGTTGATCTCCGTCGTCTCCGCGGTCCGTGATCTCGGGCGGCTCCGTGAAATCTCCACGGTGCTCGCCCGGCACGGCTTCGGGGAGATCGTGGCGCGCGCGGGCTTCGGGCGCCCGCGCAAGCCCAAGGCGCCGGGCGAGTCGCTCGAGCCGCCGAGCGAGCTCGACATCGAGGCCGAGGCGCTCGCGCAGGGCGAGCTCGAGAAGAAGCGCGCGGCGACGGCCGAGCGCATCCGCCTGTGCCTCCAGGACCTCGGCCCCTGCTTCATCAAGCTCGGACAGATCGCGTCGACGCGCACCGACGTCATCCCCGCCGACATCATCGGCGAGCTGAAGAAGCTCCAAGACGAGGTGCCCCCGATCCCGTTCGAGGAGATCAAGGCCTCGATCGAGACCTCGCTCGGCGCGCCGATCCACAAGATCTACAAGCGGTTCGACGAGCAGCCGCTCGCGACCGCGTCGATAGGCCAGGTGCACCGCGCCCTCCTCGAGACGCCCGACGGCGACGTCGAGGTCGTCGTGAAGGTGCAGCGGCCGAAGGTGCAGCAGCTCGTCACGCGCGACGTGGAGCTGCTCCACATCATGGCGGCGGCGATCGAGAGCACGATCCCCGAGTCGAAGATCTACTCGCCCGTGGGCCTCGTGGCGCAGTTCGACCGGTCCATCACGAGCGAGCTCAACTTCCTGGTCGAGGCCGAGAACACCGAGCGGCTCGCCGCGAATTTCGCAGGCGATCCGTTCGTGCGCTTCCCCAAGGTGTACCGGCAAGGCACCTCGCGCACCATCCTCACGATGGAGTTCTTCGACGGCAAGAAGCTGAACCACGCCCTGCGCGACGGCTACGACGGCAAGCTCATCGCGAAGCGCTCCGTCGGCGTCATCATCCGCATGGCGTTCGAGCACGGCTTCTTCCACGCCGATCCGCACCCCGGCAACATCATCATCCTCGGCCCTCGCGAGGAGCCCGTGCTCGGCCTGATCGACTGCGGCATGGTGGGGCGCCTGTCGCCCGATCTGCGCGACCGCACCATCGATCTGCTCATGGCCGCGTCCCGCAACGACCCCTACGGCGTCGCCGACGCGCTCTACGCGATCGGCCGGCCCACCCGCAAGGTCGACATGCGGGAGTTCCGCGGCGAGGTGGCGCTGCTCGCCGAGAAGTACCTCGGCAAGCCGCTGAAGGACATCGACCTCGGCGCCATGTTGCGCGATCTCATCGGCGGCGCCTTGAAATATGGCGTGGAAATACCGCCTGATTTCATGATGTTGGGCAAGGCGCTGATGACCCTCGACGGCATCGGCAAGGAGCTCGATCCCGACCTCGACATCCTCGGCGAGGCCACGCCGTTCTTCACCGAGCTCTTGATGAAGCGGTACTCGCCGCAGCGCATCGGCAACGAGCTGATGCGCGGCGTGGAGCAGCTCTCCCGCGCGGGCTACGACATGCCCATCCAGCTGCGCGAGGTGCTCGACGATCTGCGCCTCGGGCGGCTCGCGGTGCGCGCGCCCGACGAGGGGCTCGCGCTCGCCACCGACCGGCTCGGGCGGCGCGTGTTCTCGGGCCTCGCGGTCGCGGCGCTCACGTTCGGCGGCGCCACGTTGCTCCGGGGCGACGACAAGACGATCGGCGCGCTCTTCCTCGTCGTCGCGGCGCTCGTGTGGATCGGCCACGCGCTCCTCGACCTGCGGCGCGGCCCGAAGGCGTAGCGCGCGCCGGGCTTGGCGCGGGCGCGCGCCCGCCATGCTCAGACCCGCACGGCGAGCCCGCCCCGCGGCGTGCGCCTAGTCGGCGAGCGAGGGGAAGGCGTCCCACGGATCGCCTCGCCGCAGGAGCGCGTTGTACTCGCAGAACGAGCGCGCCTCGCCCTTCGTGTCGAGCAGGTGGTGGCAGCAGTTGTCGACGCGGTCTTGATCGTACGAGTGCCGATCCATGAACGGCTTGATGGCCACGGTGAACATGTCCTGCGAGCGGACGAGGCCCTTCGCCAGCTTCGTGATCGCACCGCGCACACCGCCGCCCTCGTCGACCGCGCCGCGCAGCTCGTCGGTCGACAGCAGGGTCTTGTAGGCGACGTTGTCGATCACCTTCGGCAGGTCGACGTACTTCACCACGTTGTGGACTAGCCCAGCGCGGCGCAGAAAGAGCGTGATCCAGCCGCAGTTTGGGTGGCTGCAGGGGATGGGCACGAAGTCCTTCTCACGCACACGGGCGCGCTCGGTCTGGCGCACGACCGCCTTCACCACGTCGCTCAGGGTGAGCCGCTCGGTGGGGTCCGGGGCGAGCTCGAAGCGCCCCGAGTAGGTGGCGGGCTGGATCGCGACGACCTTCACGTGGTCGTGGCGCAGGGCGAAGTCGATGAGCTCGCCCACCTCGTCGTCGTTCACGCGCCGCGCGAGCGTCATGGTGAGCTGCATGAACACGCCGAGCTCGCCGAGCCGGTCGACCACCTCGCGCCGCGCGCGCGCGGGGGAGGCGTCGCGGAGGGCCGCGTCGGTGCGGTCGCTGGTGCCGTCGAACTGGAGCAGCACCATGAGCTTGGCCTTGTAGCGCGCGAGGCGCTCCGGCACGCCGGGGCGATTCACGAGGAGGCCGTTGGTGGGAAGGTAAACCTTCTTTATCTTGGGGTGCTCGCACGCGAACGCGAGCAGCTCCCAGAACTCGGGGTGGAGCAGGCCCTCGCCGCCGGTGAGCTGCACCGAGTCGAGGCCGCCCTTCTTCGAGATGAGCGCCTCGAGGTAGGCCTTGAAGGTGGCGAGGGGGAGCTTCTTGTCGCCCTTCGCGTCGCTGTAGCAGACGGGGCAGGCGAGGTTGCAGGCGTCGGTCACCTCGACGAGGACGGTGCAGCTCTTGTTCGCGGTCTGGTCGGTGCCGTCGCACGCGCCGCCTTCGCAGCACCCCTCGCCCACGCCGAGGAACGCGGGGATGTCGAACACGCGGTCCTTCGCGTAGACCACGCCCGAGCGATCTTTGTTGGAGAGGAAGTAGTAGCGGGCGTCGTTCTCGAGCACCGCGTCGCGCATGCCGTGCACCTTGCACTCTTTGCGGATGAGCGCGCGGCCGCCCTGCGTGTAGACCAGCGCCGGGGCGTAGGCGAGGCAGTCGGGGCAGAGGCTCACCGTGGTCTTCAGCGCGCGCGCGGGCCCGGCCACACCGAACCGCGCGAGGGCCGCGGGCTCGCTCACGCCGCGCGCGAGGTCGCGCGCTTCGTCGAGCGCGGAGCGCGGGGGCGCCGCGGCGGGCGCGAGGCCGAGCCGCCGCTTGGGCTTGGCGGGGGGAGCGGGATCAGAGGGCAGCATGGGCGAGCTCCATCATCGAGCGGGCGGTGAGGAAGAGCGCGCGCGACGACAGGTTGGTGCGGCGCCCGAAGCGGTCGAGGAAGTGGCGCACCTGCCTCGCGGAGAACGCGAGGTTCGCGCGCGCCTCGCCCTCGCGGTGGAGGGCGAGCACGGCCTCCGCGCGCGCGCGCGGGAGCAGGTGGCGGACGCCCTCGAGCGTGTAAGATACATGTTTGAGCTCGTCGGCGTACACCGAGGCCACGACCTTGGCGACGTGCGGGCGGCCAGCGCGGCTCGACGCCTCGAGGTGCAGCTCGAGCGAGCGCGCGACGCGGGACTCCAGGAAATACGCGTGCGCCAAGAAGTGGGCGACGCGCTCGGCGCGCCCGTCGGGCGAGTCGAGGCGCCCGGTGGCGAGGTCGACGGGCGTCTCGCTGCGGATGACGCAGTTGAAGACGTCCGCGCCGGTGAAGGTCTCGGTCTCTTGGCCGAGCTTCGCGATGGCGTGGTCGTAGAGGGCCACGTGGCGGGCCTCGTCGGCGCGGTGGGCGCGCAGGCGCTCGCGGAGCTCGGGATCGTCGGCCGCGTCGGTGGGGAAGTAGTCGTCGACGGTCTGCGGGTGAAACTCGCCCGCGCGGTACAGGCTCAGCACCCACGCGTGCGTGTCCGGGCTCGACGCCAGCTCGTCGTGCCACACCTGCTTGAGCGAAGAGAAGAGGGACATTCAGTGCTTCGAACACATGAACAGCACGAGGCCGAACACGATCAGGGCGCCGAGCACGACGACGGCGAGGACGATGCCCAAGACGATGAGCACGATGAGGAAGGCGCTCATGCCGGCGCTCCGCAGGGGAGGCGGGGGCGGAGGCGGAGGCGGGATGTCCTGGGGCTGGTTCATGGCAAGCCCTCGCCTTCGGCTCGGCCTCGCCATCGACTTTCGTTCGCCCCTTCGGGCCTCACCTGCAAGTTCATGGCAAGCCCTCGCCTTCGGCTCGGCCTCGCCATCGACTTTCGTTC
>DAORJJ010000006.1:0-37121 GCA_035439005.1 Polyangiaceae bacterium
CCGGGCATGCCGCCTGGGCACGCCGGTCCGCCTGGGCACGCCGGTCCCCCCGGGCACCCGGGCGGCCCGCCTCCCGGCGCGCACCCCGGCATGGGTCGCGGCCCCGGCGGCCCCGGCGGGCCGGGCATGGGGGGAATGCACGGCATGCACGGCATGCATGGGATGGCGCGGGGCCGTGGACCCCAGGGGCACGGCGCCGAGATGATGCATGAGCTCGCGGCGCTCGGTGTGCGGTTCTACCCGCCGCCCATGCTGCTCCGCCGCGCCAGGCAGCTCGACCTCACCGCGGACCAGATCACCAAGCTTCGCCAAGAGGTGCTCACCACGAAGAGCCGCTCGGTCGAGCTCCACGCGAAGATCGAGCGCGCCCGCATCGAGGCGACGCGGCTCCTCGCGGCCGACAAGGTCGACGAGCGCGCGCTGAACGCGCAGATCGACGAGGGGGCCAAGGCGCAGGCCGAGATGCACAAGCTCCACGTCGCTTCCATGCTGCGCGTGCGTGCGCTGCTCACGGCCGAGCAGCGGCAGAAGCTCGACGCACCGCGGCCGAAGCGGGGCGGTCCGGCGATGGGCCCCAAGGGGCCTCGCGCGGAGGGCGAGGCGCCAGGCGCGCTTGGCCAGGGTGGGCAGCGCGGGGGAGACGACGATGACGACGACGACGACGACGAGGACTCCTGAGGCCGCCACCGCGGCGCCTCTCCCGCGCCGCGCACCCGGGCCGACCGACCCCTACGGGATCCTCAACGTCGCGAAGATGACGGCGGAGGGCACGCTCGCCTTCCTCCGTCGCCTCACCGACGAATACGGCGACGTGGTCCAGCTGAAGATCTTCGGGCGGGACTACTTCCTCGTGAACCACCCGGACGACATCGAGGACGTCCTCGTGAAGCAGTCCGCCGTGATGGGCCGCGACGAGTACGTCGTGGTGCTCGAGCGCGTGCTCGGCCAGGGGCTGCTCACGAGCAGCGGGGAGCTCTGGCGGCGACAGCGCAAGCTGATGGCGCAGGCCTTCACCCCCCGGCGCATCCGCGACTACGGCGAGACGATGGCGCGCGTCACGGCCTCGGCGCTGCGCTACGCCGACGGAGAAATTATCAACATTCACGTGGAGATGGCGCGCATCACGATGGAGGTCGTGGCGGCCGTGCTCTTCGGCGCCACGCTGCGCCCGAGCGATCTCGCGATGGTCGGCGAGTCGCTCGAGGTGCTGAACACGTTCTTCGCCAACAGCCCCGAGGCGATGCTGAAGGTGCCCGCGTGGGTGCCGACCCCGTTGAACCGCAAGGTCGCCGCGGCGGTCGCGCGCCTCGACGGGCTCATCTACGCGATCCTCGCCGCCCGGCGCGCCGAGCGGGCGCAGCACAGCCGCGAGGCGCCGCGCGAGGCGGGCGAGAGCGAGAAGGAAGATCTGCTCGGCGTGCTCTTGTCGGCGCAGGACGAGGGCGGCGCGACCATGAGCGATCGGCAGCTCCGCGACGAGGCCATGACGCTCTTCCTCGCCGGCCACGAGACCACCGCGCTCGCGCTCGCCTACACGTTCTACTTGCTCAGCACCCACCCCGCCGCGGAGCAGCGCGTGCGCGAGGAGCTCGACCGCGTGCTCGGGGATCGCCTCCCCACGGCGGAGGACGTGAAGCAGCTCGTGTTCACCGAGCGCGTGCTGAAGGAGTCGATGCGCCTCTACCCGCCCGCGTGGACGACCGGACGGCAAGCCGAGGCCGACGTGGTCGTGGGTGGCTATCGGGTGCCGAAGGGCTCGCAGCTCCTCCTGAGCCAGTGGATCGTCCACCGCGACAGCCGCTTCTTCCCCGACCCCGAGGCGTTCGATCCCGATCGCTGGCTGCCCGAGCGCGCGAAGAGCCTCCCGAAGTTCGCGTATTTCCCCTTCGGGGGCGGCCCCCGCGTGTGCATCGGCAACCACTTCGCGATGATGGAGGCCACGCTCATCCTCGCGGTGGTGCTGAAGCGCTACCACCTCGAGCTCTTGCCCGGACAGCCGCTCGGGCTCAAGCCCTCCGTCACGCTTCGGCAGCAGGGCCCGGGGCTCCGCATGCGCGCGCGGGCCGTCGCGAGGCCGTAGCCTCTCAGCGCCCGAACGCCTCGATGACCGGTCGGTAGGACGCCTTCGCCCCGCCGAGCACGGCCTCGCCGTGGGCGGGCAGGAGGTGCTCGAAGTCGAGATCGAGCACGGCGCGGAGCTCCGCGGCGGCGGGCTTGGCGGCCTTCGCCCACCCCGGCCCGATGTTGCGCGGCTTGATGAAGCCCATGAGCTTCATGGCCACCTTCGCGGGCAGGCTGAAGTAGCGATCGGTCTTGGCCCAGTTCTGGAGGCTGTCGCCCGTGATGGCGATCCCGCCGTGCCGCTGGAGCACCAAGATGGCCTCGGGCGGCGTGCACGAGAACACGTGCAGCGAGGCTCCCTCGAGGGGGAGCGCGTCGCCCGGACCCACCTCGACGTCCGGCTCGAAATACGACGGCCCCTTGGTGTCGAACGCCTTCGTGTAGCGCTGCCCGCGGATCGCCCACACCTTGGCGCCGTACCGGTCCTTGTAGAAGCGATCGTCCATCCCGTGGAAGCCTGCGAGGCGGACGACGTCGGTGACCTTCCCGAGCGCGTCGAGCGCCGCGAGCCCAACGGCCGAAAGGCGGAGCGTGTTCACCAAGATGAGCCGCTCGCCCTCTCGTACGATGGTCATGTTTCGGCTGAACCGCATCGCGGCGTTCATCGCGAGCGAGCCGGTCACGAAGAAGACGCCGGGGAGCGGCTCCTCGAGCTCGCCGTGGCGCTGGGCGGGGGCGTACGGGTCGGACATGGCTCGACCACACCATCGGTGACCGCGTCGGTCAACGCTCGTGGCAGTATCCCGCGATGGACGAACGTCGCGCGTCGCGCGTGGGTGGGGTCTGCGGGCTCGTGTTCGCGGCGCTGTCGCTCGTGGTCGTGCCGCTCGTCGCGGCCCCCGCCACGCCTCCCGCGGCGCTCGGGGCGAGCGGCGAGACCTTCGCGGCCTGGTACGTCGCCCACCGCGCGGGCTTCCTGGTCGGGAACTACCTCGGCATCGCGGCGTTCATCCCGGGGTTCGTCCAGCTCGCGGTCCTCGCCGCCCGGATCCGGGCGCGCGAGGCGAGAACGGACGGCGCGCTCCCGTGGTTGTCGGGGCTCCTGCTCGCGAGCGGCACGTTCACCTACGCCGTGTTCGGGTGCTCGCTGGTCGCGTTCCAGGCGATGCCGTTTCTCCTCGATCCCGCCGCACCGCAGGCGTCGCTCGCCATGGGCACCCTGACGTCGGTCTGGTTCGCGCTCGACGGGCTGGCCGCGCTGCCGATGCTCCTCGCGGTGGCCTGGGCCGTCGCGGCGACGGGCTTCCTGCCGCGCTGGGTCGCGTGGCTCAGCGGAGCGGTGGCGGCGCTGGCGCTGCTCATGAGCGTCGGCGCGCTGTTCGACGCGCCGCCGTGGCTCGCCGCGGGCGGGCCGGCGACGTTCCTCGGGTTCGTCGCGTTCTTCGCGTGGACCGGCGCGCTCGCGGTCGCCATGATGCGGCCGCCTCCCGCGTGACGTGCGACGCGCGGGATGGCGCTGAGCTTGACGGCTCGGCGCCGGCCGTCCAGCGTAGCACCATGACGCCGTGGACGAAGCGAGCTGTCGCACCTCTCGCCGTGCTCGTGGTCCTCGCGCCCGCGCTCGCGGCGACGGGCTGCGGGGCGGGAGAGGCCGCGCCCGCGGTGGAGCCCGCGCCGACCCCCTCGGCCACCGCCAGCGACGGCGCGAGCGACCCTTTCGCCGCCCCGGGCACCAGCGTCGAGATCGCGGGCTTCGCCGAGACGCCCGTTTACTTCACGGGCACGGAGAACCGCCGCACCGTCGACGCCTCGGCGAGCTTCCCCGAGCGAGGCGCGTTCGAGTCGATCACGCTCACCCTCACGCTCGGGTGCCCGAGCAAGAAATGCGACGCGTGGGATCGCGCCGGCACGCTCGGCCTCGTGCTCAGCGAGGGCGGCCCCGGTCCGGAGGACGACGTGGTGGTCGAGCTCGCGCGGTTCATGACCCCGTACGGCGTCGGCGGGAGCTGGACGGTGGACCTCACCGATCTCCGCCCGCTGCTCGTCGGCGAGCGCAAGCTCCGAGGCTTCATCGACACGTGGGTCGGCCCCGGGCACGCGCAGGGCAACGGGTGGCTCCTCACGGCGAGCTTCTCCATGCGTGGCGGCAAGCCCGCGCGGGAGCCCGTCGCCGCGATCCCGCTGTGGCAGCGCGCGGTCGACGGCGTGGCGGTGGGCGATCCCCAGAAGCCCCTCGCCTCGTCGCTGAAGGAGCTCGAGCTCACTCTTCCAGTCGCCGGACGCCCCGCCTCGAGCGTCGCCGTGCGCTCGTTCGTGACGGGGCACGGCCAGGGAAACGCGAACAATTGCGCGGAGTTCTGCAAGCTCACCCACACCGTCGGCGTCGGCGCCGAGCGCGTCTCTTCCGAGATCTGGAGAGCGGACTGCCGCGCGACCGGCGCGCCCGGCCAGCAAGGCAGCTGGACCGCGTCGCGCGCGGGCTGGTGCCCCGGGGCGGACGTGCGCCCGTGGACCGCCGACTTCGTCGCGGTCGACCCCGCGGCGCTCGCGGGCAAGGCGCCGCTCCGGGTGAGCTACGCGGTGGGCGCCTACGAGAACACGTGCCGCCCCGACGCCTGCACGGCGTCGACGTGCGCGTTCGGGCAGACGACCTGCGGGTACGACGGCGGCATGCACACCGAGCCCTCCGTGCGGGTCTCGAGCGTGCTCGTCGCGTACCGCTGAGCCCTCGTGGGCGGCGCGCTTCCGCTAGAGTGCGGCCCATGAGCGCGCTGCCGCCTCGCTTCGCGTTCGCGCCCGAGGCCGTAGAGCGAGCCGAGGGGCACCTCCTCGTCCTCCGCGCGAGCGGGGCCGGCGCGCTCGATCTGGCGGTCGCGGCCACGCGCATCGAGGCGCCCCGCGCGCGCGTCTGGGAGATGATCCGCGACGTGTCGCACTTCCCCTCGCGCCTGCCCATGGTCCACAAAGTCGACGTGGACGGCGATCGCGTGGCGATGAAGCTCCGCTTCAAGATCGCGTTCTTCTCGACCACGTTCGGCTTCGAGCTCCGGCATCGCGACGAAGACCGCGAGTGGGTCGAGCTGTCGTACCTCTCGGGGGAGCCCCGCGACATCCACTTTCGCTTCGACTTGGCGGACGGCTCCGCTCCTGACACTACGCTCCTGCAGGTCACGATCGGCTTCGACGCGCGCTCGCTCGGCTGGCTCGTGACCGTGTTCCTGCGCAACCACCCCGAGATCCAGCTCGGCGTCTACCCGCGCGCCGCGTTCGCGGTGCTCGACGCCGTCAAAGCGGGCCTCCGAGGGCTGACCCTGCCGGGCGATCCGAGCGCGGCGAGCCCGCTCAGCGAGGCTTCGGCGAGGCCTTGTGCGTGTTGAGGTCGAACGTGCAGCCGGCCACCAGGATGTGGAGGCGCACGTTCGTCATCGTCACGGGCTTGCCCTCCTTCACCTCGGCGATTGACGAGTGCTCGAGCTCCGCCGCGTCGACGATCGTGATGGCGCCCGCGCCGACGACCGTGAGCAACTTGTTGTGGTCGATGAACGCCGCGGTGTCCTCGTCGAGCCCCACGCCCACGGCGAACGGGTTGTACGCGAGCGCCGTCAGCAGGCGGCCCAGCCGGTCGCGCTGGCGGAAGTGCTGGTCGATCATGATGCGGTTCGTGAGCCCGAAGCCTGGCACCAGCGTCACCGCGCCCGCGTGGGGCGTGTTGCCCTCGGCGCCGTAGGCGATCATGTGCTCGCTCAGGATGGCCGCGCCCGCGCTCGTGCCGCCCACGGTGACGCCGTGCGCGTTCGCCTTGCGGATCGCGCGGGCGACCGGCGTGCCGCCGAGGATGGTCGTGAGGCGGAGCTGGTTGCCGCCCGTGACGAAGATGCCCGTGCCCTTCTCGAGGTAGTCGAGCCACTCGCGCTTGCTCGCGTCGTCGCGCGTGGCGATCGGCAGGGACTTCGCCTCGTCGGCGCCGAGCTTGCGAAAGAGCTTCTCGTAGCGCCGCCCGGTCTCCTCGAGGCTCGACGCGGTGGGGATGATCACGATGCGCGCGCGCGGCCCGCCGGACACCTCGAGGAAGTGCCGGAGGATGTCGGTCGTGCCCTCCTTGTCCTCCGCGCCGCCGATCGGCACGATCATGCCGCGCTTCCTGTCGCCTTCGATCTTCGCTGGGCTCATGGCTTCATTTCGCTGTCTGGGGCTCGAACGTCCCGGTTCCGTGCGTCGTGAGGGCGCCGTCGCGGAGGAGGAAGGTGCCGCGGGCCATGACGTCGCGTATGCGGTGCGCGTCGTCAAGCACGACCAGATCGGCGTCCGCGCCTGGACGGAGGTGCCCCTTCCGCGACAACTTGAGCAAAGTCGCGATGTTGCGCGTGAAGGGTGGCAGCGCCTCGGCGAGGTCGACGCCGCGGTCGAGCAGCGCCGCGAGGGTCTCGCCCAGCGCGGCGGAGCGGCCCACGTCCATCGCGAGGAGCGCGCCCTGCGCGTCGTACGTGGGGAGGCAGCCGCCGCCGTCGGAGCTGACAGTGAGTTTGTCGCGCGGGGCGCTGCTCGCGAAGTAGCGCGCGACCGCGTCGGCCGCGGAGTACGCGTCCTCGCCGTCCTCTACGGGGAACGCGGTGACGTCGACGGTGCACCCGCGCCGGGCGAGCTCGACCGCCTCGTCGAAGAGCCTCCGCTTGCGGTTCACGTGCGTGGGGTAGAGCACGCGCGGGGGCAGCTCGGTCGTGTCGAGCAGCTCGCGCACCAGCGACAGCCCGCGGGGGCCGTCGCCGAGGTGCAGGTGGAGCACGCCCGCCTTGCCGCTCATGAGGCCCGCGACGTGGCAGTCGGCGGCGAGCCGCGCGAGCTCGGCCAGGGTGGGCTGCGAGGAGCGGTGATCGCTGATGGCGATCTCGCCGGCGCCGAGCACCGGGTCGACGAACACCACGTCGCGGCGGAGCGAGCCCGTGAGCGTGACGAGCGGCAGCTCGTAGCTGCCGGTCCAGCAGTACGCCGAGAGCCCCTCCTCCCGGAGCGCGAGGGTGGTCGCGACGAGCTCCTCCGCGGTCCGCGTGGTGCCGTCGGTGCCGAGCACGCCCACGCAGGTGGTCACGCCCGCGCGCACGAGCGCGCTCTTCTCGACCCGAGGCACGCGTGACGAGGGGCCCGACTCGCCGCCGCCGCCCGTGAGGTGCACGTGCGGATCGAGGAGCCCGGGCACGACCCGGGCGCCGGCGAGGTCGACCGTGGCGCACAGCGCACCGGGGAGCGCGTCGAGCGACGGGCCCACGGCGAGCACCGCGCCGCCGCCTACGAGCAGGTCGACGACGCCGCGCGCCTCGGGGTCGAAGAGCGTGGCGTTGCGGAGCAGCGTGAGCGGCCGAGGCACGCCCTCCCCCTAGCGCCTCGAATCCGCCAAGTCGACGGGTATTCGCGCGCCTCGCGCGCCTCGCGCGCCTCGCGGTGCGTCGCGCTCGTTCAAGGCGGGACTATAGTGCTCGGCATGTCGGTCCCGTCGCAGAAGCTCGTGTCGGACGAGCTCGTGAACCTCCTCCTCTATCGCGTGCTCGACGTCGAGGCGCTCACCGCGCTGCCGGCGTTCGCCGATCACGGGCGAGACACCTTCGACCCCTGGCTCGCGACCTGCCGCCGCCTCGGGGGTGAGGTGCTCGCGCCGACCTACGCCGCGATGGACGCGAGCCCGCCCACCCTCGAGAGCCGCCGCAGCGTCTGGGACGATCGCGACGAGCGTGACGAGGCCACCGTGCGCGTCCACCCCGAGATGGCCGCGGTGTGGGACGCGCTCGCGAAGGCCGGGGTCGTGGCGGCCTCTCGCCCCTACGCGGTGGGCGGGCAGCAGCTCCCGCTCACGGTGGCCACGTTCGCGACCGCCTACCTCATGGCGGGGAACCTCTCGGCGTATGGCTTCGCGGGGCTCACCGCGGGCGCCGCCCACCTCATCGAGGCCTTCGGGGACGACCACCTGAAGGAGACCTACATGCGCCCGATGTATGAGGGGCGCATGACCGGCACCATGGCGCTCACGGAGCCTCAGGCGGGGTCGAGCCTCGCGGACATCGTCACCTCGGCGCGCCCGACCGCGGCCGGGCACTACCTCCTCCGCGGGGCGAAGATCTTCATCTCCGGCGGCGATCACGGCTTCGCCGAGAACATCGTGCACCTCGTGCTCGCGCGCATCGAGGGCGCGCCGCCGGGCACCAAGGGGCTGTCGCTCTTCGCCGTGCCGAAGCTCCGCGCCGACGGCGACACGGTGATCGCGAACGACGTCACCGTCACGGGCCTCATCCACAAGATCGGCTGGCGCGGAATCCCGAGCCTCGCGCTCTCGTTCGGCGACGCGGACGACTGCCGAGGGTGGCTCGTGGGGCCGCCCAACGGGGGCCTCCGCTGCATGTTCCAGATGATGAACGAGGCGCGCATCATGATCGGCCTGAACGCCGCGGCCACCGCCTCCGTCGCGTACCACGCGGCCGTCGACTACGCGCGCGACCGCGTGCAGGGGAGGCCGCTCGGAGCGCCGCCGACGGCCCCGCCCGTGCCGCTCATCGACCACCCCGACGTGCGGCGCATGCTCCTCCGGCAGAAGGCGATCGTCGACGCTTCGTTCTGTCTGCTCGGCGTCACGGCCCGCTACGCGGACCTCGCCGAGCACTCGCCCGACGCGCTCGAGCGCGCGCGGTCGCAGCAGCTCCTCGATCTCCTCACCCCGATCGCCAAGACCTTCCCCGCCGAGCGCGGCTTCGAGGCCAACGCCCTCGCCCTGCAGGTGCACGGCGGCTACGGCTACTCGAGCGAGTACCTGCCGGAGGCCTGGCTGCGCGACCAGAAGCTCAACTCCATCCACGAGGGCACGACCGGCATCCAGAGCCTCGACCTGCTCGGCCGCAAGGCGATGGCGGGCGGCGGCGCGGCGATCCTCGCGCTCGGCGAGGACATCGGCCGCGACTGCGCGACGGCGGCGGCGGCCGGCGTCGCGAGCGAGCGGGTCGACGCCGTCCGCGCGGGCCTCGGGCGGGTGCTCTCGCTCACCCGGGCGCTCGGCGAGCGCGGCGCGCAGGGAGATCTGGAGGGCATGCTCGCGCACGCCACGGACTACCTCGACGCCCTCGGCGTCGTGGTCACGTCGTGGATGTGGCTCAAGATGGAGGCCGCCGTCGCCGGGCGGGACGACGCCTTCGCGCGCGGCCTGGCGCAGGCCTCCGCGTACTGGCTCGCGACCGAGCTGCCGCGCGTCGAGCACCTCGCGCGGCTCTGCGAGAGCGCCGAGCGAAGCTTCGTCGACTGCCGCGGCGAGTGGCTCCTATGAGCGGCGCTGGCCGAGGTCGCCCTGAGGTGCTCGCGCCCGCGGGCGATCGCCCGTCCCTCGAGGCGGCGGTGCTCTCGGGCGCCGACGCGGTGTACCTCGGCCTGGGCGCGTTCAACGCCCGCGCCCGCGCGAAGAACTTCCAGCCCGACGAGCTCGCAGAGGCCGTCGCGTTCGCGCACGCTCGCGGCGTTCGCGTGTATGTTGCACTTAATACGTTGGCGTTCGACGAGGAGCTCGGCGCCGTCGCCGAGGCGATCGCGCTCGCGGCGCGCGCCGGGGCCGACGCGCTCATCGTGCAGGACTTCGCCGTCGCGCTCCTCGCCCGCGAGCTCGCGCCCACCCTGGCGGTGCACGCCTCCACCCAGATGACCTGCACCGACGCGCCGAGCGTCGAGCTCGCGGCGAGCCTGGGCGCCACGCGGGTGGTGCTGGCCCGCGAGCTCTCGATCGCGGAGATCGAGCAGATCCACGCGGCGACCGACGTCGAGCTCGAGGTCTTCGTGCACGGCGCGCTCTGCGTCGCGTACTCGGGCCAGTGCCTCACGAGCGAGGCCATCGGCGGCCGGAGCGCCAACCGCGGCGCGTGCGCGCAGGCGTGCCGCTTGCCCTACGATCTCGTGGTCGACGGCCAACCCCGGCCGCTCGGCGACGCGGCCTACCTGCTCTCCCCCGAGGACCTCGAGGCGAGCGACCTCGTGCCCGACCTCGCGCGTGCGGGCGTCGTGTCGCTGAAGATCGAGGGCCGCCTCAAGGGGCCCGACTACGTGGCCGCCACCACGCGCCTCTACCGCAGCGCCGCGGAGGCCGCCGTGGGGCAGGGGGCGCCGCCGTCGCCCGACGCGCGCCTCCGTGCGCTCCAGACCTTCACGCGCGGCTCGGGGCCCGGCTTCCTCGCCGGGATCGACCACCAGCGCCTCGTCGACGGCCGTACGTGCGACCACCGCGGGCTCGCGGTCGGAGTGGTCCGTGGCGCGCGCGGCGATGGGCGACGCGCGACCGTGGAGGTCGAGCTCACGGGCGCGCTCCGCCGCGGCGACGGGGTGCTCTTCGAGGGAGGCCGCGCGGGCGAGGGCGAGCTCGGCGGGCGCGTCTGGTCGCTCGCCGTCGCGGGGCGGGACGTGGAGGAGGCCGGCGTCGGCGCGCGGGTCGACGTGTGGCTCGGCCCGGACACGCCGCTCGCGTCCCGCCGCTTCGCGGAGGGGGTCCGCGTGTGGAAGACGAGTGATCCGCGGGCCTCGGCGGAGGTGCGCGCCGAGCTCACCGCGAGCCCGGCGCGGCTGGGCATTCATGTGCATGTTGCAGGTAAATGGGGCGCGCCCCCTCGCTTCACGGCGACCACGGCGCGCGGCGTCACCGTCACCGTCGAGGGCGACGCGCCCCTCGCCGAGGCGGACAAGCCCACGCCCCCCGACCTGCTCGGCGCGAAGCTCGGCAAGCTCTCCGACACGCCCTTCTCCCTCGAGGGCCTGAAGGTCGACCTCCCCGAGCGCACGCTCGTGCCGCTCTCGTCGCTGAACCGCGCCCGCCGTGCGCTCGTCGGCGCGCTCGTGGAGGCGGGGCACCGGGCGCACGCGGTCTCGACGTCGCCGGAGGAGGCGCTCGCGCGAGCCCGCGCGACCTCGGGCGCGCTCCCGCCGCCGGTGGGGCCAGGGCTCTTCGTGCTCGCGCGCACCCTGGAGCAGGCGCGCGCCTCCCTCGAGGCGGGGGCCGACGGCGTGTACCTCGACTTCCTCGAGCTCACGGGCACGGGCCACGCGCTCCGCGCGCTCCGCGCGGAGGGGCACGCGTTCGTGGGCGTCGCGCCGCCCCGCGTGCGCAAGCCGGGCGAGGAGAAGATCGATCGCTACCTCGCGGCGCTCCGACCCGACGGCGTGCTCGTGCGCGGCCTCGGCGCGCTGCACGAGGGGCGCGCGGCGTACGGTGACGCGCTCCGGGTGGGCGACTTCTCCCTCAACGTCACGAACGAGCTGGCGGCCGGGCAAGTGCTCGCGCGCGGGCTCGACGCGTTCACGCCGTCGTTCGACCTCGACGCCGCCCAGGTGCTCGCGCTCCTTCGAGGCCCGCTCGGGCCTCGCGCCGAGGTGGTCGTGCACCACCCGATGCCGCTGTTCTACACCGAGCACTGTGTGTTCGCCGCCCTGCTCTCCGAAGGGCGCGACCACCGCACCTGCGGGCGGCCCTGCGAGCGCCACGAGGTCGCCCTCCGCGACCGCGCCGGCATGACCCACCCGGTCATCGCGGACGTGGGCTGCCGCAACACCGTGTTCCACGAGCGCGCGCAGAGCGCCGCCGACCTGGTCCCCAGCCTGCTCGCGCGGGGCGCGGCGCGCCTGCGCCTCGAGCTCGTGCGTGAGACGCCCGAGCAGGTCGCGGGCCTCGTGCGCGGGTATCGAGCGCTCCTCGCCGGCGACCTCGCGCCCGCGGCGCTCGTGCGCGATCTGCGCACCGCGGCGGGGTACGGCGTCGTGCGCGGCTCGCTGCGCGTCTTGCCCTGAGCTCGTCCGCGGAGCCAGCGTGAAGGTGTCGCCGCTCCGGTCGCGCGGTCGCGGTCGCGTGCTAGGCTGACGCCCGATGATGGCGCTGCGTTCGGGTCTGCACTCCTTCCTCGCGCTCGGCCTCGCGCTCGGCCTCGCCGCCGCTTGCTCGTCCGCCACGTCCACGCCCGACGGCGGGGCGCCCGACGCCGGCCCCGCGTCCGACGCGAGCACGGTCAACGACACCGGCACGAGCCCCGTGCCCGACGCGACCCCCGACCTGCAAATACGACCGTCGCAGAGCTACACGGGCACCGACGGCTCGCACACGTTCCGCGTTGCGGTCGCGGTCTACGGCGCGGGCGCCGATCTGCGGCTCGTGCCCTCCGACGCCTCGGCGGTCGCGATCGAGCCCGCGGCCCTCGCGAACCCCACCGGCGACGACGGGCGCTATTTCCTCGTGTCGGCGAAGAAGGCGGGCGACGTCACGCTCACCGCGGAGTCGGGCGGCAAGAAGGTCACCACCCAGGTCTCGATCGCCTCGTACGCGCCGAGCCGCTACGCCGCGGGCGAGAGCCGCTACAAGGTCGGCTTCGCGCCCAAGCAGGAGCCCCCGTGCACCCTCTGCCACGCCGGCGCGCAGGGCATCGATCACTCCCCCGCGTCGCTCGCCTCCGTGGCCGACGAGGACGTCTCGGTCATCATCTCGACCGGCATTTTGAACGGCGTCCCCATCACGCTCACCACCGGCGGCAAGCACCAGTGGACCACCACGCCAGAAGAGATGGACGGCCTCGTCACCTACCTCCGCGCGCTGCCCCCGAAGGGGTTCAAGTAGCCTCGTTCCCACGGCGCGCAAGCGCGCCAAATGCCGTATCGTGGCGCGCATGGTGCGCTTCGACGAAGACCTGAACCTCGCCAGCTATTTCCTCTTCGATCGCATCGCCGAGGGGCTCGGGGCGAAGACGGCGATTCGGTTCGGGGAGCGCGCCTACACGTACGAGTACGTGGCCGCGCGCTCGCGGCACGTCGCCGAGCTGCTCGCGAGGAGCGGGGTGCGCCGGGGCGAGCGCGTGCTCCTCGTGTTGCCCGACTGTCCGCCGTTCGCGTGGGCCATCTTCGGGGCCTTCCTTCGCGGCGCCGTGGTCGCGATGGGCAACCCCCACGCGCCCCTCGAGTCGCTCGACTACCTCGTGGGCTACACGCGGGCCACGTGCGTCGTGACGACCCCGACCGTGGCCAAGTACCTCGCGGGCCACTGGGGCCGGCTCGGTCGCGAGCTCCAGGCCGTGTTCGTCGTGCCCGACGTCGCCACCGGCGACGACCCCGAGGGGCCGTGCGAGGTCCCGGCGCACGCGAGCTTCCACGAGTTCGCCCGCGCCACGTCGGCGGTGACCCCCGCGCTCGACCCCGTGCCCACGCACCGCGACGAGCCGGCGATGTGGCTCTTCACCAGCGGCTCGACCGGCGAGCCCAAGGCGAACATCCACTCGCACCGCGATTTTGCCTTCAACACCGAGGTCTACGCGAAGGGCACCGTGGGCTACCAGCGCTCCGACGTGACCGTCAGCGTGCCGCGGCTCTTCTTCGGGTACGCGACCGGCACGAACCTGTTCTTCCCCTTCGCCGTGGGCGCCACCGTCGGGCTCTTCTCCGAGCGGCCCACCCCCGAGAGCCTCATCGCCGCGATCGAGCGTTATTCGCCCACGGTCATCACGAACGTCCCGACCATGCTCGGCAAGCTGCTCGAGCACGACGAGGTCGAGCGGGGCGCGGGGCGCCCGGGCCTGCCCCTCGACGGCGTGCGCTTCTCGCTCTCCGCGGGCGAGGCGCTCCCCGAGGCGCTGCTCCGCCGGTGGACCGCGCGCTTCGGGAGCGACGTCTACGACGGGATCGGCTCGGCCGAGATGTTCCACATCTACGCGTCGAACCGCCCCGGCGACATCAAGCCGGGCTCGCTCGGGCGCGCCGTCCTCGGCTACGAGCTGCGCGTGCTCCCCGAGGAGGCCGAGGGGCCCGGCGCCGCGCCGTGCGCGCCCGGAGAGATCGGCGTCCTGTGGGTGAAGGGCGACAGCGTGAGCCACGGCTACTGGCTCGACCGCGACAGGAGCTTCCGCACGTTCTTCGGTCACTGGTGCCGCACGGGCGATCTCTTCTCCCTCGACGAGGACGGATACCTGTACTTTGCAGGTAGATCGGACGACCTGCTCAAGGTCGGCGGCCAGTGGGTGGCGCCGCTCGAGGTCGAGGAGTGCCTGATGACCCACGGCTCGGTGCAGCTCGCCGCGGTGGTCGGCGCGCTCGACGAGGGGCTCGTGAAGCCCAAGGCGTACGTCGTCCTCCGCGCCAGCGAGGCGCGCCCGCGCGACGTGGTGGCCGACGAGCTGAAGGCCCACGTCCGCGCCCACCTCACGAAGCACAAGTACCCGCGCTTCATCGAGTTTCTGGACGATCTCCCGAAGAACGACCGCGGCAAGGTCGACAAGAAGGCGCTCCGCGCGCGCGACCCGGGCCCCTCCGGGGGCGCGGCGTGAGGCTCGCCGAGCTCACCACCACCGAGCTCGCTCGGCTCCTCGCCGAGGGCCCCGTGGTCGCGCTCCTGCCCGTCGGGAGCACCGAGCCGCACGGGCCGCACCTGCCCCTCGCGACCGACACGTACATCTCCGAGGAGGCCGCGCGGCGGGCGGTCTCGGCGCTCGCCGCGCGCGGGGTCTCGGCGCTCGTCGCGCCGTCGCTCCCGTACGGCGTCACCGACTACGCAGGCGGGTTCGCGGGCGCGGTCGGGGTGTCGGCGGCGGTCCTCACCTCGCTGCTCAGCGATCTCTCCACGCGCCTCCTCCGGGAGGGCTTCGCGCACGTGTGCCTCGTGAACAACCACCTCGAGCCCGCGCACGACGCGGCCGTGCGCGCCGCCGCGAGCGCGTGCCCACCGGGGGCCGTGTCGGTCGCGTGCCCGCTCACGCGGCGCTGGGGGCGCACGCTCTCGGAGGAGTTCCGCCGGGGCAACTGCCACGCGGGGCGCTACGAGACCTCGCTCGTCCTCGCCCGCGCGGGCGCGGTCGACCGCGGCGACGTGCGTGCAGAATACACAAGATTGCGCCCCCTCGACGTGAGCCTCGCGGACGGCATCCGCGAAGGCAAGCGCACGTTCCTCGAGCTCGGCATGGACGAGGCGTACACGGGCGCGCCCGCGCTCGCGAGCGTGGTCGAGGGCGACGAGCTCTACGGCCTGCTCTCCGAGATGATCGTGACCGAGGTGGTAGAGGCGCTCGCCGGCGGCGGTCGGGCGGCGCCTGGCTGAGCCGCGCGCGCACGTCCCGGTCCGAAAACCCGACAGGCTGCTAGAACGGGAGGCGGAGGCCCACCCGCGCATGTCCCGTCGTCTCGCTCGCACCGCTCTCGTCCTCGCCCCCGCGCTCGCGCTCGCGCTCGCTGCGCGCCCCGCGCCCGCCGCCGAGCCCGAGGCCACCGCCCCGGCCCCCGCGCCTCCGCCGACGGCCCCGGCCGCGGGCCACACGCTCTCGCTCGCGGAGGCCCTCGAGCGCTTTCGGCACCAGAACCTCGAGCTCGCGGCCGCGCGCTTCGACGTGTCCGCGGCCCGCGCCGACGCGCTCGGCGCAGGGCTCTACGCGAACCCCACGATCTCGGCCACCGGGGCGTTCCTGGTCCATGGCATCCCGTCGGGCGGACAGCAGGAGCTCTACCTCACGGTCACGCAGCCGGCGCCGATCGCCGGGCAGGTGGGGCTCCGTCGGGACGCCGCGCAGGGGTTCGCCACGGCCGCGGAGCGCGAGTTCGCGGCCGCCGCGTGGCAGCTCACGTCCGACGTGCGCCTCGCGTACCTCGACCTCCAGATCGCGCAGGCGAAGCTCGCGCTCGCCGCGGCCGCGACGCGCGATCTCGACCGCGTGCAGGCCATCATCGCCGAGCGCGTCACCGCGGGCGCGAACCCCGCGTACGATCGCGTGCGCGTGGGCGTCGAGCAGAGCGGCGCGCGCGCCCGCCAGACCGACGCGGAGGCCGAGCTCTTCGCGGCGCGGGCGGCGCTCGCGCAGACCATCGGGCGCGACGTCGAGCCCGCCACGCTCGTCGCCGAGGACCTCGCGGGCGAGCCGGCGGAGCTGCCCACCGACGGGCGCGCGCTCGTCTCCGCGGCGCTCGCGCGGCGCGCCGAGGTGGCCGCGGCGAAGGCGCGCGCGACGGCCGGCGATCTCCGCACGGAGGCGGCCAAGCGTGCCGTGGTGCCCACGCCGGACGTCAGCCTCGGGTACTCGCACTTCTTCCGCATCCCCAACGATCCGAGCCCGAAGGACGGTGGCGCCGTGACCGTGGGCCTCAGCGTGCCGCTCCCCCTCTTCGATCGGGGGCAGGGCACGGTCGGGCGAAGCACGGCCGAGGCGGAGGCGCAGCGCCTCCGCGCGCGGCAGGTCGAGGTCACGGTCGCGCGCGACGTCGAGGTCGCCTACGCCACGGCGGCGGCGCGCGTGGCCGCGTGGAAGCGCTTCCGCGACACGGTGGCCGGCGACGTCGAGCGCATGCGGCAGATGGCCGAGGTGGGCTACCGCGAGGGGCGCGGCAGCGTGCTCGAGCTGCTCGACGCCTACGGAAGCTACGTGGTCGCCCGCTCGCGCGCCGTCGAGCTCCGCGGCGCTGCCCTCCGCGCGACCCAGCAGCTCGCGCGCGCCGTGGGCCCCGCCTCCGCGGGCGAGGTCCCGCGGCTTTGAGCGCGCGCCTTCATAATCGGCGCCCGCCGGGTCCACCCACGGGGCATGAAGAGCCGCTCCGTCCAGCATCTCGCCCCACCGCGCGCCCGCGCGCTCGCCGTCGCCGCCGCCTCGATCGCGCTCCTCGTCACGAGCCGGGGGCGCGCCGCCGTCCCCGACGACGGGTTCGGGGGGACCACCAAGCGGCTCGACAACCGACCGAGATCGCTAACGATTTACGGAGGTAGCGCGGCGGCGAGCGTGCTCGACACGACCGCCGGCGCCGTGCCCGCGATCGGCGGCTCCCTGACGGCGGCCTTCCCCCTCGGCAAGTGGTTGGCGCTCGAGCTCATCGGCTCCGGGGGCGTCTCGGCGGCGCGGCGCGAAGAGCCGAACAACGCGTGGATTCGGCTCGCGCTCGGCCTGCGCTTCGAGCGCACGGACGCTTGGGGCTTGCGCCCCTACGGCGCCCTCCGCCTCGTGCACATCCACTTCGCGCCGACGCAGACCTGGCACGATCACCCGGGCGCTTCGCTCCTCGGCGACTCCTCGCACGGCCTCGAGCACCGCTCCGGCCTCGGCGCGGGCCTCGGCCTCTCCCACGGGCTCGGCGCCTCGCCGCTGCGCATGTTCGCGGAGCTCGAGCCGAGCTGGGTGCCGATCGGGCACGGCCCTCAGTTCTTCGCCGCGCTGACCGCCGGCTTCGGGTTCGCGCTGTAGCGGGCAAGCGCACGTCACGCGGTCGTCCGCCCGGCGTGGCCTCTACCCTCTCTTGCGCCAGACGGTCGCGAGCCAGGGCTGCTCGGCGCGCGGCCTCCCCGCGGGACGGTAGTAGTGGTCGATCTCGTCGAACCCCGCGCCGGTCACGATCGCTCGCCACCCCTCGAGCGAGTGGTAAGCGCCGTAGCGATCCCCCGAGTATCCCTCGGTGTCTTGCCCCCGCGGGTTCGAACAAAACAAGACCCCCCGCGGCACCAGCGCCTCGCGCAGCGCGGAGAGCACGCGCCGGATCTCCTGCCCCGGGACGTGGAACAGCGACGCGTTCGCGAAGACGCCGTCGAAGCGCGATGGGGGGAGCGAGAGCGCGAGGAAGCGCTGGTGCCACACCTCACACCCGCTCTCCGCGCGCGCGAGCTCCACGAAGCGCTTCGAGCCGTCGAGCCCTACCGCCAGGTGACCCAGGGCACGGAAGTGCCGAAGATCGCGCCCGGGCCCGCACCCAAAATCGAGCAGCTTGAACGGCGCCGAGCCCTCGATCGCCCCGAGCAGCGCTGCGTAGTTCTGCGCCACGTCGTGATCGCGAGTGGCCACGAGGAAGGCCTCCGCCGCCGCGTCGTAGTGCCCCAAAGTGCGTCGCGCGAGGGTCTCGAGCTCGGCCTCGGTGAGGAGCGGCGGCCGCGAGGCAGGAGGTCCCATCGGCGCGAGTGTACTCCACGCGTGGAGGCCACCCGCGCCGCGCACCGCGGGCGTCCTGCACAGGCGCCAGAGGCGGCGTTCGGGGCCATCCTCACGTCACGGCGTGTTGCACTTCTCCGTGCCGTCCGGGCAGAGCAGCTTGTCGGCGATGAGCACGCGCTGGGTGGCGGACGCCTTCCGGCCCGCGACGTCGGTCACCTCCACCGTGACGTCGAGCGGCTTGCCGAGGAACGCCTTGTACGCCATGCCGAGATCACCGCCCGCGTCGAGCTGGAAGCGCAGGCCGTAGAGCTTGCAGTACCCGCCCTCGTCGGTGTCGAGGCTGAACACGAACGCCGTGGGCGTGGCCTTGAGGCCGGTGTCCGGCTGCACCGCCGAGAGCGCCGTCCGCGAGCCGGCTTGCTTCAGGTTGCGGAGCCGCACCGCGATCCAAATGTGGTGTCCGCCCTGCGGCCCGAGCTCCATCTTCACGGTCTCGTTGGGCGCGAGCGGCGCGTAGTCGGTCTGACCCTTTCCGATCGAGAGCTCGGGCGGGCCCGCGTTGGCGGGGCGGCAGGGATCCGGGGCGCTCGTGGGCCAGTCGGGGGTGTACGGCTCGAGCGCGGAGGCGGGCACCGAGGCGTCGACGCAGCGCCCGCCCTGGCACGTGGTGCCGCCGGGGCACTCGACCGCTCCGGTGCCCACCGGCAGGCAGCGTGAGTCGAGCTGCACGCGCACCAGGCTCTTCTCCTTCGGCATCGTCGTCGTGACGAGTCTGTTGAGCAGGGCGACGCTCGCCGCCGGCGGATCGGACGGGCCGCGCGTGCCCACGACCGGCGCGCCGTACCCCACGAGCGTCACCTCGACCGGCGCGCCCGCGGCCCCCTCCACCGTGATCTCGGCAGGGAATTTGAGCACTCCGTTGCCGTCGCGCGCGACGGTGGCCTCCTTCGCGAGCTCGCCGCTCACCTTGGCGGTGACCTTCACGCTCTCGAGCAGGGTGCGCAGGTCTTCTCCGGTGACGCCGACGACGAGCGACGAGCCCCCCGCGGGAGGGGTCGACGAGCAGCCCGTGGGCGCGAGCCCCACGAGCACGCACGCGAGCCCGAACGCTGCCGTCACGCGCCCGACGGCCAGGCCGCGGGCGCCTGATCGCCCTCGTGGCGCGTGGTGTACGACGCCGCGCGGAGCGACCTGACCTGGCTGACCTAGGAGGGGAGGGGAGTCCACGACGAGAAGAGCTAGCACCCTCCGTGCCGAGAGAGAATGTGCGGTAACCACGGGATCTCGCTTCGGTTCTGCGCCGACCCATCGCGACGTCGCTGCCGCGTCGGGCCCGCGGTGGCACACGCCGCCCCGGCTCACTTGACCTTCTTCAGCGCCTCCACGAACTTCCCGGGCTCGACGAACTCGGTGAAGCGCGTCTGCTCGGCGCCCGCGCTGTCGAGGAGGATGACCGTGGGGAGCCCGCGGACCTTGTATTTGCCCTGGAGCTTCTTCACGAACTCGTCGTCGTCGTCGGTCGCGTCGACGTGCACGGCCGCGTACCGCGAGGCCTCGGTGCGGACGCGCGCGTCCGGGAACGTGTGCTCCTCGAGCTCCATGCAGGCCTTGCACCAGCTCGCGCCGAAATCGATCATCACGGGCTTCTTGTCGGCGCTCGCCTTGGCGAGCACGGCGTCCGCGGCCTCCTTCTGGGCCCACTCGATCTTCGGGGCGTTGGGGTCGACCTCGAGCGGCTTGGAGGTGTTCAGCCACGAGATGAAGAGGAACGCGCCGGCGACGGCGGGCACGATCGACGCGAGCTTCATCGGCCGAGACAGGTGCGCGATGGGCGACTTGCGCCGCTCCGCGAGCACGTGGACGATGCCGAGGCCGAGCCCGACGAGGAAGAGCGCGCCGACGCCCACGCCGAACACGGTGCTCGGGAGGATGACCTTCTTGGCGAGGGCGGGCTGGCTGTCGCGAATGTACGCGAACGCCATGTAGGCGAGGCCGACGCCGCTCGCCCACTTGATGCCCATCATCCAGGCGCCGCCCTTCGGCAGGTTCACCGCGAAGGTGCCGGCGATGAAGAAGAGGACCCCGAGGCCGAGCGAGAACGAGAACATGCAGACGGCGCCGAGCCCGACGTTCCCCCTCGTCGCGATCCACGTGATCATGCCGGTCATGAAGGGCCCGGTGCACGGCGCCGCGACGAGGCCCATCACGAGGCCGAGCACGAACGCGCCCTTGAACCCCACGCCGCCCACGCTCGCGAGGCGGTTGTTCATGCTCGACGGCAGGGCCATCTCGAAGGCGCCGAACATCGACGACGAGAGCGCGAAGAACACGAGCGCGAGCACGGCCACGACCCACGGGTTCGCGAGCGCGCTGCCCATCAGCTGCCCGGTCATCGCCGCGCCGACGCCGAGCGGCGTGAAGAGGCACGCGATGCCCAGCACGAACGTCCCGGAGAGCGCCGCCCCGCGCAGACGCGAGGGCGACTCGGTCGCGCCGAAGATCGCGACCGTGATGGGCACCATGGGGAACACGCAGGGGGTGAGCGCGCTGATGAACCCGAACACGAACGACATGCCGGCCGCCACGAGGGGGCTCTGCGCGGCGTAGCGTTCGAACGCGGAGGTGTCGGAGCCGTCGGCCCACGCCGCCAGGGGCAGGAGCATCAGCACGGCGAGGACGGCGAGCGTCACGGGCAAGCGGCGTTTCACGGGGGCTCCTTGTGGGGATCTCGGCTCACGGCGCATCGGCGACTCGCGAGCTTCCGAAAGGATAGCAAAAGCCAGGCGACATCTCGCAAACTCTGAAGCAAAGTTTGCGACGCGGATGGGACCCCACGGCAGACGCGCCCGGCGCCTCGTGAAGGCGGCGCTCGGGCTCTCGGTGCTCGTCGCGGGCGTCGCCCTCGTCGCCACGGCGCCGCGCTCGGCGGGCGGCGCGCGGGTCTTCGTGCCGGCGCGCGGCGACGAGGTCCTCGAGCGGCTCCCCGCGCGGACCGAGGGGCGCCGCACGCGCGAGCTCCGCGCCCTGCGGGCCGCGCTCGCGAAGACCCCACGCGACGTCGAGCTGGCGGTGCGGACCGCGAGGCTCGCCATCGAGCTGTCCCGCGCGCGCGCCGATCCGCGTTACCAAGGCTACGCGGAGGCCGCGCTCGCGCCCCTCTTCCACGAGGGCGCAGCGCCTCCCACCGCGGCGCTCACCCTGCGCGCCACGCTGCGGCAGAGCCAGCACGACTTCCCCGGGGCGCTCGCGGACCTCGACGTGGTCGTGGCACGCGCCCCTAAAGACGCCCAGGCCTGGCTCACGCGGGCCGTGGTGCTGACCGTGCTCGCGCGGTACCCCGAGGCCCGCGCCGCGTGCGCGCGGCTCGAGCCCCTCGCCCCGGCCGTGGTCGTGGCGGTGTGCCGCGAGACCCTCGCGAGCCTCACGGGGCAGGCCACGGCCGCGTACGCGCGCCTCTCGCGCGCGGCCGAGGGCGCACGGCTGGTCACGCCCGAGGAGGGCGCGTGGGTGGCCTCGACGCTGGGCGAGCTTGCCGCGCGGGCGGGCGACGTCGACGCGGGTCGGCGCCACCTCGAGCGCGCGCTCGAGCTCGAGCCCGACGATCCGTACGTGCTCGCGGCGCTGGCGGACCTCGAGCTGGACGCGGCGCGCCCGGCGGAGGTGGTGCGCCGCCTCGCCGGCAAAGAAGACAACGATCTCCTGTTGTTACGACTCGCGATCGCCGAGGCCAGCGTGCGCGCGCCCGAGGCCGAGGCGCACGCGGCGCTCCTCGGGCAGCGGTTCCGCGCGAGCCGGCTCCGCGGGGACGTCGTGCATCGCCGGGAGGAGGCGCGCTACCTCGTCGCCCTCGCGGGCGAGCCACGGCGGGCCCTCGAGCTCGCCCGGGCGAACTGGGAGGTGCAGCGCGAGGTGCCCGACGCGCGGGTGCTCATGGAGGCCGCGCTCGCCGCGCGTGCGCGCGAGGAGGCCCGGCCGGCGCTCACGTGGCTCGCCGAGAGCCGCTGCGAGGACCCCGCCCTCCTCCGGCTGCGCCAGGAGCTCGAGTGACGCGCGCGCGGCTCGTCACGCTCGTCGGCGCGCTCTGCGCGCTCCTCGCCCTGCTCCTGCCGCGCGCCGCGTGGGCGCACAAGCCGAGCGACGCGTACCTCGTCGTGGCGGTGCGCGGCGCCGACGTGAGCCTCCGCCTCGACCTCGCGCTGCGCGATCTCGACGACGAGCTCGGCCTCGACCGCGACGAGGACGGCGAGCTCACGTGGGCCGAGGCGCGGGCCGCGGCGCCCGCGGCGGCGGCGGCGGCGTGGTCGTCCATCGAGGTCCGCGCGAGCGACGGCGCGGGCGAAATAAGTGCAGAATGCACGCACGTCGCCGACGCGCCGCCCGCGATCGTGAGGCACTCGGACGGCGCGTACCTCGTGCTCCAGCGGCGCCTCGCGTGTCGCGCGGCGCCGCGCGCCCTCACGCTCCGCTACGGCCTCTTCTTCGCCCGCGATCCGCAGCACCGCGCGGTGGTGCGCGTCGACGCCGGGGCCGCCTCGCGCTCGATCGTGCTCCGCGCCGCCGCGCGAGAGGCCACGCTCGATCTCACCGACCCCGCGCCCGCGCGCCGCGCGTTCCTCGCCATGGTGCGCGAGGGCGCCGCGCACATCGCGCAGGGGTACGATCACCTGCTGTTTCTCCTCGCGCTGCTCCTGCCCGCGGTGCTCGTGCGTCGACCCGGCAGCGCGCGGTTCGCGCCGCGCGCCCGCTTCCGCCCCGCGGCGCTCGACGTGCTCCGCGTCGTCACGGCGTTCACGGTCGCGCACAGCGTGACGCTCAGCCTCGCCGCGCTCGAGGTGGTCGTCTTGCCCTCGCGCCTCGTCGAGTCGGTCATCGCGGCGAGCGTCGTGGCCGCGGCGCTGAACAACCTCTTCCCGCTGCTCCGCGAGGGCCGCTGGCTCGCGACGTTCGCGCTCGGCCTCATGCACGGCTTCGGGTTCGCCGCCACGCTCCACGACCTCGACCTCGGGCGCGGCGCGCTCGTGGTCTCGCTGCTCGGGTTCAACGTGGGGGTCGAGCTCGGCCAGCTCGCGCTGGTCGCCGCCTTCCTCCCGCTCGCGTTCGCCGCGCGCCGAACGTGGGTCTACCGGCGGCTCGTCCTGAAGGGCGGCTCGCTGCTCATCGCCGCGCTCGCGCTCGTGTGGCTCGCCGAGCGCGCGCTCGCCGTGCGCCTCTTGCCGTGAGCGGCGTCAGCGGGCCTTGGCGGAGCTCGAGGGCGCGGGCGCCGTCGCGGGCTTCAGCTTCGCGAACACCGCCGCGAGCTTCTTCGCGAGCGCGAGGGTCTCGGGCGTCTCCTTGCCGAGGCGGAGCGTGAGCAGCGTCGCGCCGTTCAGGTAGAGCTGCCGCCCGGTGATGGCGGCGAGGCTCTTCAGCGACATCGCCTTGCCCTCCTTCGCGGCCTTCGCGTCCGGGTACTCGCAGAGGTCGATCACGAACGCCGTGTCGGGGTTCTTCGCGCCCACGCAGTAGCTCGCCTTGAAGAACGAGCCGAGGTGCTGCTTCGGCGTCTCGAAGGTCGCGCCGGCGGCCTTGAACGCCTCGAACACGTCCTCCGCGCGCACGATCCCGGTCGGGCGCGACTGGGCCTCGCGCGCGAAGCGCTCGGTCAGGTTGAGGGCCCCGACAGGGGTCGACGGATCGACGACGCCGCCGTCGCCTTCCGGCGCGGCCACGGACGCCGAGGGCGCGGGCCCCGTCGAGCCCGCCGCGGAGGGCGCCGCGGAGGGCGCGGCCTCGACGCTCGGCGCGGTCGTGGGCTCCGGGTCTTTCTTCGTGCACGCCGGCGCGAAGGCGAGGACCGCGAGCCACGCGAGCGCCACCCTCGCAGGGGGCTTCATCGACCTCGCCCACGTCGCCGTCGCCGCTCGCTGTCCGTTCCCCATGGCGACCCTCTAGCACACGGGGCGCGCCGCTCGTCGGTCGCGCGCGGGGGGCGCCTCGAGTGACACTATTTGGCCCCTGCCAAGGATTGTAAAGTAATGAAATTATTGTTAAAAATTGCGAGATGTTCGCCGGGGCGCGCGCGCTCTTTGGAGCCGCACGGAAACCTCGGTTACTCTCGCAACCGACTGCCTTCGGTCGTCGGGGAGATGCCAATGCGAAAGAGTCTGCTTGCGTGCGCGTGCGCCACGCTCGGTGTGGCCACGGTTCTTGGAACGCCCGAGGAGGCGCGCGCCTCCAGCCACCGCGAGGCGCCCTTCATCACCAAGAACCCGAAGGTCGACAACACCGACTTCTACATGTTCCGGAGCTACGAGGCGGGGCGCGACGGCTACGTCACCCTCATCGCCAACTACCTCCCGCTCCAGCACCCGTACGGCGGGCCGAACTACTTCACCATGGATCCGGAGGCCCTCTACGAGATCCACATCGACAACACCGGCGACGCCCAGGAAGACATCACCTTCCAGTTTCGCTTCAGCAACCTGCTGAACGACGCCACCGGCGAGACCGGCTTCGCGCTGCCGATCGGCCCAACCGGCGCCACCAAGACCGTCTCGATCCCCCTCGTCAACGCGGGCGGCATCGACGCGACCAACCAGTTCGACGCGCTCCGCCGCAACGTCAAAGAGACCTTCGTCCCGAAGATCGTGCGCGGCAACCGCCGCACCGGCGCGGCCGCCGACATCACCAAGACCACCGGCCCCGGCGGCGCCACGTTCATCAAGCCCGTCGACTACATCGGCACGAAGTCGCTCGGCCTCCCGGCGGCCTACAAGGCCTACGCCGACGCCCACATCTATGACGTCTCCATCCCGGGCTGCACCGCGCCCGCCGGCACGAGCGCCCGCATCTTCGTCGGTCAGCGGCAGGAGGGCTTCGCGGTCCTCCTCGGCAACATCTTCGACCTCGTGAACGCCACGGCGGCGCAGCTCACCGACGTGACCTCGCCGAACCCGAACCCGATCGGCAACATGAACGTCACCACCATCGCCGTCGAGGTGCCCATCGCGTGCCTCAAGGGCGGCGGCGGCGACGTGATCGGCGGCTGGTCCACGGCGAGCGTGCGCCAGGCCCGCGTCATCAACCCGCAGCCGAGCTACGGCAAGCCGACCAAAGAAGGCGGCGCGTGGGCGCAGGTGTCGCGCCTCGGCAGCCCCCTCGTCAACGAGGTGGTCATCGGCATCAAGGACAAGGACCGCTTCAACTCGGCCGAGCCGAAGGACGACGCGCAGTTCGCGGACTACGTCACGAACCCCACGCTCCCCGCGCTCATCGAGGTCCTCTTCGGACCCACGGTGCAGGCGCCCACGGCGTTCCCGCGGGCCGACCTCGTGGCCGCGTTCCTCACCGGCGTGCCGAACGTGAACAAGTTCCCCGGCACGTCCACGCCCGCCGAGATGCTCCGCCTCAACACGGCCCTCCCGCACGCGGGGCTCACCACGCAGCTCCGCGCCAGCGCGTCGCCCACGGCGGCGGGCCTCGGCGCCGCGGGCTGCTTCAAGCCCGGCCCGAACCCGGCGACCGACGCCAAGGTGCTCGACACCGCGCTCCCCTCCTGCGATCCGGCCGGCTTCCCCAACGGCCGCCGCCCAGGAGACGACGTGGTCGACATCGCCCTGCGCGTCGTCATGGGCTACCTCCTCCCCGACGGCGCGGCCCCGGCCGGCAACTTCCCGTTCGGTGACACCGTCGGCCAGCACGACGGCCAGTTCCAGCGCACCTTCCCCTACCTCAACACGCCCAACCCGGGCGCGGGGGGTTGAGCATGCGCTCCCGACCTTGGCCGCGGGCCTTGCTCGCGCTCACGCTGGTCGCCTCGGCGTCGCTCGTGGCCTGCGGCGACGACGACCAGGGCGTCCTCCCGGACTCGGGCACGACGAAGCCCGACGCCACCGCGCTCCCCGACGCCCCTCCTCCGCCTCCCACCGACGGCGGCGACGGCGGGGGTGGCGATCCGCTGTTCACCGACTTCGTGAAGGGGCTCATCGCCAACGACACGAAGGCCACCACCCTCCCCACCACGGTGAACGACAAGAAGTTCGCGCCGGATCCGCAAGACCCGAAGGCCTTCCCGCCCAGCTTCTTCTGAGCCCGCGACCCCGTGCGGCCGGCCGCGACTCGTCGCGCGCCGGCCGCGCGTGTTTTGTGGCTCAGGTCAGCGCGTGCAGGCGTCGACCTCCTTCACACTCTTCGCCTCTCGCACGCACCGCAGCATGCGGTCGGTGATGCGCCGGCCCACGCAGCCCTTCAGCGCGACCTCCATCTCCGCTCGCACGCGCTGCTTCTCCTTCTCGAGATCCGGCGGCGGCGTCAGCATGCCGGCGACCTGCAGCTCGACGTTCTTGTCGACCAAGAGCTGGCACTCGGCCTCCGTGGCGGGGTGGCCGCACGCCGCGAGGAGCAAGGCGAGGACCGGCGCGACGACCCGCGCGCGCGGGCGCCAGGGCCGGAGCGGTGGCGGGCAGGGGCGCCGCGGGCCAGAAGGACGGGCGAGCATGCCCCACTGATACCCGCTCTCCGCGCGGGAGGGGAGCCGCCGCCGGGCGCTCCCGCCGGCGCGAGAGCTCCACCTCGGAAAGTAGCTTGAAATCGTGGCGCTAATTTAGGTGAATGCTACACTCGATTCTGGATGTTGCCTCGCGCCACTCCGGAAGACTGCCTGCGGCTCGCCATGGCGGCGCGCACCCCTCGCTCGCGAGGCGCGTACGCGCGGCGGGGCCTCGCCGCCAGGAGCCGCCTCGACCGCACCACCCACGCGATGCTGCTGAGGCAGCTCTACCTGGCTCATTTCGAGGTCGAGCGGTTCGAGCTCGCCCTCGAGGTCGCCAAGCAGGCGCTCGAGCTCGAGGTCCTGCCCGACGTGCTCGCGCAGGACGCGGCGCGCGCGGCGCTCGCGGCCGGCCTCCTCGACGAGGCGCTCTCGCACCTGCGCCGCGCCGCCCGCAGCGGTCCCGCCGCGCGCCGCCCGTTTCACCAGTGGACCCTCGGCAGCGCGCTGTTTCTCGCGGGGCGCTACCGCGAGGCCACCGCGGCCTTCGAGCGCGCGGCGCGCTGGGGCACGACCGACAAGCCCCTCTTTCGTGCGCACCTCGCGCTCGCGAAGCTCTCGGCGGGCGAGCCCCAGCCGAACCTCGCCCAGACGTTTGCGGAGCTGGTGGCTGCGCCGTGCGGCCAAGGGTATGGGCGGTTCGTGCTCGGGCACCTCGCGTACGCCATGGGCGACTGGCCCGAGGCCCGGCGCTACCTGGAGGCGTTCCTCAAGCGCAGCGAGGCGGGCCGCCCGAGCCTCACCATCGCGCTCCGCGGGGAGCTCGAGCTCGCCCGCACCACGCTCGCGAAGATGCGCTCCAACTGAGCGCGACTACTTCTTCGGGGGCGCCGTGTGCGCCGCCCGGCCCGAGAGCTTCTGTTTTCCGTCGGCGACCGTGGGCTTGTCGACGCCCCACACGAGGTCGCCGCCGGCTTTGCACACCTCGTCCTTGAGGGTGCGCAGGCAGTCCTCCGCCGCAACCTCGAGATCGCAGCGGGCGGTCACGGTCCCGATGTTCACGCTCTGCACGCGGGGCGCGTCGGTGAACACCTGTACCGCGCAGCCCTCCTCGCGCGGCGGAAACGCGGGCCCTCCGCCCCCGGCGCCGGCGCCGCCGCAGGCCGTCGCCACGGCGACGGTGAGCACGAAGGCCGAGGAGCGCGGGGCGAGGGGAGAGGCGCGTCGTCATGCCCCTCAACACCTATCACCGCCTCGCGCCCGCGCCGCGCGAAAGGCGCCTCCGCGGGTGGCGGTCGGCTCGCGGCGCGCTACTCTCCGCGAGCCATGCCTCACACCCGCCTTCACGCCTCGCGCGCCTCGCGCGCCGCCCTCCTCGGCCTCCTCTTCCCCGCGCTCGCGGCGTGCGCCGCCACCACGACCACGGCGGAGCCCACGCCGACCCCGCCGGTCGAGGACCCCGGGGTCTGCAAGCCGCCCGCCGCGCTCCCGGAGGGCGGGCACTTCGTCGACGTCACCGCGGAGGTCGGCCTCACTGGCGTGACCGGCGGCAGGGTGACCACGGCCGACCTCGATGGCGACGGCCTGCCCGACCTCGTGGTCCACAACTTCGGCGGCAAGCGCGAGGGCATCGTGAAGGTGCTCATGAACCGCGGCGGGAAGTTCGTCGACGAGACCGCGAAGAGCGGCTTCCTCGACTCGCGTGAGGCCTCGGGCTCCGGCCGCCTCGGCCACCTCACGGTGTTCGGCGACGTCGACAACGACGGCGATCTCGACGCGTTCGAGGGTGTGTACCTCGACGGCAAGGAGGACGCCGCGGCCAAGGGCGACCGCAACGAGGTGCGCCTCAACGACGGCAAGGGGCATTTCACCTTCGGCGAGGCCGGGCCCATGCAGAACGTGCGACTCCCCACGACGTCGGCGTCGTTCCTCGACGCGGACCGCGACGGAAACCTCGACGTCTTCGTGGGCACCTTCTACTCGAGCGGCATCCAAGGGGCGGGGAACTACCTCTACAAGGGCGCCGGCGACGGCTATTTCAGCGACGCGGCCGAGTCGTCGGGCGTGCTGCGGCCCAAGCCAGGCGTGGGCGGCGACCAAGAGGCCTTCCTCGCCGGCAAGACCCGGCGCGCCACGTACGGGGTCACCGCCTGCGACGTCGACGGCGACGGCGACACCGACCTCATGGTGAGCGCCTACGGGCGCCAGTGGAACGAGCTCTGGAAGAACGACGGGAATGGCAACTTCGTCGAGGTCGGCTTGGGCACGCCCTTCGCGGCGGACGACGACCTGAAGTACGAGGACAACGAGTTTTATCGCTGTTACTGCTCCACGAACGCGGGCAAGTGCCCCGGCACCGTGCCTGCGCCCAAGGTGGGCTGCGCCAACAGCTCGTGGACCCCCGGCTTCGACGACCAGCCCGCGCGCAACGGCGGCAACACCTTCAGCACGGTCTGCGCCGATCTGGACGGCGACGGCGCGCTCGACGCCTTCAACGCCGAGATCAAGCACTGGCATATTGGGGAGTCCTCCGACGCCTCGCAGATGCTCCGCAACGACGGGACAGGCAAGTTCGTCCGCGTCCCGAACGAGGTGTCCGGCCTCGGGCGCAAGCGCACGATCTCCGACTGGAACGAGGGCGACATCGTCGCGGCCGTGTTCGACTACGACGCCGACGGGCGGAACGACGTGTTCGTGGGCTCCTCCGACTACCCCGAGACCTACGGCCTGCTCTTCCACCAAGAGCCCGACAAGAAGTTCCGCGAGCTCGCCCGTGAGGTGGGGATAGACCACTACCACGCGGTCGGCGTCTCGGCGGCCGACATCGACGGCGACGGCGATCTCGACCTCATCGTCGCGACCAGCGTCGCGCGGTGCAGCGGGGACGCCAAATGCCCGGCCACGGCGGCGGTCAAGGTGTATCGCAACCAGATTGGCCACAAGCGAAACCTCGTGCGCGTGAAGCTCGTCGGCGGCGGCGCCGGCAAGAGCAACCGCGCGGGCATCGGCGCGCGGGTCACGCTGAAGACCGCCGCGGGCAGCCAGGTGCAGGAGGTGTCGGGCGGGTATGGCCACTTCGGCCTCCAGCACGACACCGTGCTCACCTTCGGCCTGGGCGACGCGTGCGCCATCACCGAGCTCGTCGTGCGCTGGCCCAACGGCGAGCGCACCACGCAGACCCTCACGCGGGGCCTCAAGGTCAACACCCTCCTCGAGATCACCGAGGGGAGCGACGCCGTGGTCTCCAAGCCGCTGGCCGCCGGGCGCTAAGGCGGAACCCAGTTCCGCCGATCCTGAATCGTCAGAAGGCCCTGTGCACACGTCGCGGTCATCGAGCCCGGAATCCCACGGCTCGTGAGAAGCCGAAGGCGCGAGCCGTGGGATTTCGGGCTCGATCCCAGTGAGCACCGCCTTAGCGGCAGCGTTGGCCGCGCGAACCCGTCGCGCTCCCGGCGCCGCCGGTGTAGAAGGCGACGCGTGGCTCTCTTGGTTCAGAAATTTGGTGGCACGTCGGTCGGCTCGGTCGAGCGCATCAAGAACGTGGCGCGCCGCTGCCTCGCGGCGCAGCGCGCGGGCAACCGCGTCGTCGTCATCGTGAGCGCGATGAGCGGCGAGACCAACCGGCTGCTCGGGCTCGCCCACCAGATCACCCAGGTGCCCGCCGCGCGCGAGATGG
Source organism: Polyangiaceae bacterium (assembly GCA_035439005.1). Classification (GTDB taxonomy): domain Bacteria; phylum Myxococcota_A; class Polyangia; order Polyangiales; family Polyangiaceae; genus JAAFHV01. The sequence continues at coordinate 30,080 of DAORJJ010000006.1, forward strand.
ACGCGATCGCCGCGACCGGCGAGCAGGTCACCGCCGGCCTCACGGCGCTCGCCATCTGCGCCGAGGGCGGCCGCGCCCGCTCGCTGCTCGGTCACCAGGTTCGCGTCCTCACCGACGCGGCGTTCACCAAGGCGCGCATCAAGTCCATCGACCACTCGAAGATCACCGCGGCGCTGGCCGACGGGGAGATCGCGGTCGTGGCGGGCTTCCAGGGGGTCGACGCCGAGGGCAACATCACCACCCTCGGGCGCGGCGGCTCCGACACCTCCGCGGTGGCGATCGCGGCCGCCATCGGCGCCGACGCGTGCGAGATCTTCACCGACGTCGACGGCGTGTACACGACCGACCCCAACATGTGCCCCTCGGCCCGGAAGATCGGCCGAATCTCGTACGAAGAGATGCTCGAGCTCGCGTCGCTCGGCGCCAAGGTGCTCCAGATTCGGAGCGTGGAGATCGCGATGAAATACGGCGTCCCCGTCCACGTCCGCAGCTCGTTCTCGGAGGCCCCCGGCACCTGGGTCACGCGCGAGGACAAGTCGCTCGAGGAGGTCGTCGTCGCGGGCGTCGCCTACGACAAGAACGACGCCCGCGTGCACCTCGTGGGCGTCGCCGATCGTCCCGGCGTCGTCGCCGAGGTCTTCGCGTGTCTGGCCGAGGCGAACGTCGGCGTCGACATGATCATCCAGAGCGCGCCGAACAGCGCCAGCGAGGGCGCGCGGGCGGACGTGACCTTCACCGTCTCCAAGACCGAGCTCCCGCGCGCGAGGCCCATCATCGACCAGGTGGCGCGGCACGTGGGCGCGAGCGCCGTGCGCTACGACGAGGACATCGTGAAGGTGAGCATCGTCGGGCTCGGCATGCGCTCGCACGCGGGCGTCGCCGCGAAGATGTTCCAGCTCCTCGCGGGCTGCGGCATCAACATTCAGGCCATCACCACGAGCGAGATCAAGATCTCCTGCATCGTGCATGCAAAGTACACGGAGCTCGCGGTTCGCACGCTGCACGACGGGTTCGGGCTCCACGAGGCGCCGGCGCCCACCGAGGGGGCGGGCGGGTAGTCGCGCTCGTCGGGCCGCGCTTGTGGGGCGGAGGGCGCTGGCATAGAGTCGCGAGTGGAGGGACGGGAGATGACCATGGCGACACGATGGGCCGTTTTCGGCGCGGGCCTGCTGGGCCTCGCGCTCAGCGCCTGCACCTCCGAGTTCACCGACTACTGCGACAAGAAGGTCGCGTGCCGCGCGGAGAACGAGAAAGACCGCAACGCCTGCATCGCGGACGCCGAGGGCGACAAGGCCGAGGCCGCCGCCTACGGGTGCCAAGACGCGTACAAGGCGTACTTCGACTGCCGCGAGACGAGCACGACCTGCCAGAGCGGCACCTTTACCTCGGGGAGCGCGTGCAGCGCGGCGTCGAAGGTGCTGAGCCTCTGCCAGTGCCAGGCCGGGTACCGTGGGGCCCAGAACAAGTGCAACTGAGGGCGCGCGCCGCCATGCCGGACGCGCTCACCACCGCCGAAGTGCCGAGATTGCGAGGGAACACATGAAGGTCCGATCGACGTTTGTCGGTGTGCTGGCGTTGGCTGTCCTCGGCGCGCTCCCCGCGTGCTCCTCGCGCTTCTCCGACTTCTGCGACAAGTCGCAGGGCTGCATTGGGGGCAACGACAAGGACAAGGCCGCGTGCGTGGCCCAGGCAGACGAGGCGAAGAACGAGGCCTCGGCCTACGGCTGCAGCACCGAGCTTGACGCGGTCGCCGACTGCGAGATCGCCAACTCCACGTGCCAGTCGGGCAAGTTCTCGAGCGGCAGCGCCTGCAAAGCGCAGTCGACCGCGCTGAGCCTGTGCACCTGCCAGGCGAGCTCGCGAGGCGCAAAGGGGGAGTGCGGCAACATCACCAACACCACCCCAACCGCCACGTCGACCGGCGGCCCCGCTCCGACCACCACGTCGACCGGCGGCGGGCCTGGGCCCGCCCCGACCGCCACGGGCGGCGGCGGCGGCCCTCCGTAGCCTGCTCGCGCAGCCGCTCAGTAGCCCCACACGTACTCGGCTCGGAGCTGCCCGACCGTGTACGTGGGGTACGTGGAGAGCTCCGTCGCGATGAAGTGCTGCCGGAAGGCGAGGCCGACGGCGAAGTGCCGGCCTAGTTGGTAGTCGAGCCCGGCGGCGATGGCCACGCCGGCCGCGCCGACCGTGCCCTCGAGCGTGCCGCCGCTCAGCAGATAGCCCTGCCCGAGCACTCCGAAGTAGGGGACCCACCGGAGCACGTCGAGCACGTAGCCCACGCCCACGCCGAGGTGGTCGACCCGCGCCGGGAACGTGCGGGGGGTGTCGGCCGTGTCGCGCTGCTGGTCGGCCGCGACCACGTGGCTGCCGCCCTCGGCGAGGAAGTTGAACTGGTCTGTGAGGCCGTACGCGTAGTGGACCGAGAGGCCCGCGCCCACGCTCGCGGTCGATTTGTTGTTCACCTTCAGCACCGCCAGGCCGGGCGAGAGGCCGAGGTGGTGCTGCTTCTCGAACGCGCCCGCGTCGCCCGCGGCGAGCGTGAGCGAAGAGGCCGTCGCGAGCGCCAGCGCGGCGACGCGGGGGGAGAGAGCTGTGCCGAGCTTCACGCCTCCTCGAATAGCACGCCTCACGGCGTCCCGGAGAGGGCGGCCAACACGGCCCGGCGAAAGCGGCGGTAGGGCTGCGCGCCCGAGATGTACTGGCCGTTCACCAAGAAGGCCGGGGTCCCGCTGATGCCGGCCGCGCGCGCCGCTGCCTGGTCGCGCTGAATGGCTGCAAGATGCACGTGTCCGTCGAGGGCGGCGGCGAACTTGGTGGGGTCGAGCCCCACGGCGCGGGCGTAGCCGTCGAGCGCGTCGCGCTTCAGCCCGTCGGGCTGGCCCTGGCCGTCGAAGATGAGCCGCTGCATCTTGAAGAAGCCCGCGTTGCCCTTCTGCTTCTTCGCCTCGAGGGCGGCCTCGGCGGCGAGCTCGGCGTCGGTGTGCATGGCGAGCGGCAGGTTGCGCCACTCGATGCGCACCTTGCCGGGGAACGCCTTCAGCACCTCGTCGAGCGCCGGCTCCACGCGCCGACAGAACGGGCACTGCAGGTCCGAGAACTCGAGGATCGTGACCTTCGCGCCCGCGGTGCCGCGGAACGGCGCCTGAGGATCGCTGGCCACGGTCTTGCGCACGACCGCCGGCGCCGTGGTCTGCGCGCCCTTCTGGAGCTCCGCGTACACGCCCGAGGCGGCCGTGCCCGCGCGCACCAGCGCCTCGGCGCGGGCGAGCTCGGCGTCGATGAGCTCCTTGAATTTCTCGAGCGGCTGCGCGCCCACGAGCCGCCGGCCGTTGATGAAGAAGTGCGGCGTGCCCGAGGCGCCCACGTCGTCGCCGGCGTCCATGTCGGCGTCGATCGCCGCCATGTGGCTCTTCTGGGCGAGCGCCCTCGTCACGCGCCCCGTGTCGAGCTTCGCTTGCCGCGCGAGCGCGAGCAGGCCCGGCTGGTCGAGGTTCGCCTGGTCGGCGTAGAGGCGCCCGTGCATGTCCCAGAACCCCGCGTCGCCGCGCTGGGCGCGCGCCTCGCGCGCGAGGATCGCGGCGGGCACAGCGTTCGTGTGGAACGGCAGCGGCATGTCCTTCCACACGACGCGCACCTTGTCGCCGTACTGGCGGCGCACCTCGGCGAGCGTGGGCTCGACGCGCTTGCAGAAGGGGCACTGGAAGTCCGAAAACTCCACGATCGTGACGAGCGCGGTCTGCGGGCCCAGCGCGGGGCTGTTGCCGAGCGGCACTTTGTAGACCGTGAGATCCGGCGGCGGCTCGGCCTCCGGCTCCTCCGCCTTCGGGGGCGCGAAGCCCGCCTTGGTCGCTGCAACATACACGGAATGGCGAGGGGTCCCCGCGGCGACGAGCGCCTTCGCCCGCGCGAGCTCGGTGTTGATGACCTCCTTGAATTTCTCGAGGGGCTGCGCGCCGCCGAGCGCCACGCCGTTGATGAAGAACGCCGGCGTGCCGCTCACCCCGAGCCGCTGCCCGAGGTCCACGTCGCGCTCCACCGTGGCCGCCCAGCGGTGCGCCCGCAGGCCGTCTTCGATCGCGTCGCCGCTGACCCCCGCGACCTCCGCGAAGCGGCGGGGCGACGCCGCGGTGAGCGCGCCCGCCCGCCCGAGCGCCTCGAACGCCTCGCGCTGGTAGCGGAAGAACGCCGCCGAGCCGCCGAGCTCGAGCACGCCCACGCCCGCCTCGGCCAGCGGCCGCGCGAACGGGTGGAACGGCAGCGGGTAGTGCCGCCACACGATGCGGAGCTGGTCGGCGGGGTAGGCCTCGCGGAGCGCGTCGACCGTGCCCGCGGCGCGCCCGCAGTACGGGCACTGCAGGTCGGAGAACTCGACGAGCGTCACGAGGGCGTCCCGGTCACCGTCGGTCGGGTCGGTCGCGAACACCGGCACCGCCGCGTCGCGCTCCGAGTCGTCGTTGAGGGGCGCGCGCGGCTCGGTCGTCGGCGCCACCGCCACCTCCGCGACTGGCTTGGGCTGGAGGGTCACGTCGGCCACGGGCACGGCGGGTCGGCCGCACGCCCCCGTCACCGACACGAGCAGGAGTCCGGAGGCGATCGCCCGAATCGTTCGTGAAATCATGCTTCTACAAAAAGAAAAACGCCCCCGGGGGTGCCGGGGGCGTCTGTCCGCGTGGCGGACCGGAGGGCTACTTCGCTTCCGCGAGCGCCCGGTCGATGAGCTTCTTGAACTTCGGGTACGGCTGCGCGCCGTTGATGAAGTACCCGTTGATCACGAAGGCCGGGGTGCCGTTGATGCCGGCGTCGCTGCCGGCCTTGTTGTCCGCGTCGACCTTGGCCTTGTGCGTGTGGTTGTCGAGGGCCGCCTTGAACTTGGCCATGTCGCAGCCGAGCTCCTGGGCGTACTTCTCGAGCGCCTCACGCTTCAGGCCGTCCTTCTCGCCTTGGTTGGCGAACAGCTTCGCGTGCATCTTCCAGAAGCCGTCGTTGCCCTTCTGCTTGAGGACCTCTTCGGCCGCCTCGGAGGCGAGCGGCGCGTCGGGGTGCATGGGGAGCGGCTTGTGGCGCCAGACGACCTTGATCTTGTCGCCGTAGTTCTTCATGACCTCCGCCATCTGCGGCTCGACGCGCGAGCAGAAGGGGCACTGGAAGTCGGAGAACTCCTGGATGACGACCTTCGCGTCGGCCTTGCCCTTGAAGGCCGAGCCGGCGGGCGCGGCGGCCACGGTCTTCTTCTCCGGCTCGGGCGCGCCCTTGCCGTCCTTGATGATCGTGTCGTAGACGTCCTTCGCGGCGACGCCCTTCGCCATCATCGCGCCGGTCTTGGTGATCTCCTCGTCGATGATCTTGGCGAACTTGTCGAAGGGCTGCGCGCCGACGAGGCGGCGGCCGTTGATGAACATGTGCGGGGTGCCGCTCGCCTGGACGTCGTCCGCGAGCTCCATGTCCGCGTCGATGTCCTTCTTGTACTTGTGGTCCTTGATCGCCTTCTTGACCTTCTCGACGTCGAGCTTCAGGTCGGCGGCCACCTTCTCGAGATCGGTGTCCTCGAGCTTGGGCTGCGACTCGAAGAGCTTGTCGTGCGCGGCCCAGAAGCCCGCGTCGCCCTTCTGGGCGCGCGCCTCGAGGGCGACCTCGGCGGCCGGCTCGGCGCGCGGGTGGAACGGCAGGGGCTCGTGCTTCCACACGATGCGCACCTTGTCGCCGTACTTGTCCTTGATCTCCTTGAACGTGGGGCCCACGCGCTTGCAGTAGGGGCACTGGAAGTCGGAGAAGATGGCGATCGTGACCTGCGCGTCCTTCTTGCCGAGGATGGGCGAGTTGCCGACCGGGACCTTGAACACCGTGGTGGTGTCCTCCTTCTCTTCCTCTTCGTCCTTCGGGGGCGGCGGGGCGTTCTTCTTGTTCTCCTTCGACATCTCGACGTAGATGCGATCCTTCGCCGTGCCGGCGGCGATCTTCGCCTGCGCCTTTCCGAGCTCCTTGTCGATGGTCTCCTTGAACTTGTCGAAGGGCTGCGCGCCCGACAGGCTCACGCCGTTGATGAAGAACGCGGGCGTGCCGTTGACGCCGACCTTCTTCGCGACCTCGTGGTCCTCGTCGACCTTCTTCGCCCACTTGTGCGCGGACATGCCCGCCTTGAACGCCGCGATGTCGACGCCCGCCTCCTTGGCCCACTTCTCGTAGGAGTCGGCGGAGAGCGACTGCTGGTTCTTGAACGCGGTGTCGTGGAACTTCCAGAACGCGTCGTTGCCCTTCAGCGCGAACACGCCGGTGGCGGCCTCGGCCGCGGGCTTCGCCTTGTCGTGGAACGACAGCGGCTCGTTCTTCCAGATCATGCGGACCTTGTCGGGCCCGTAGGTGGTCTTCACCTGGTCGAGGGTGGCCTCGACCCGCGAGCAGTACGGGCACTGGAAGTCGGAGAAGACGACGATCGTGACCGGGGCCTCGCGCTTGCCCCACATGGGGTCCTTGCTCGAGATCGGCACGGGCGAGTCCTCGTCGCTCCAGGTGGCGCCGCCGGCGCGGTCCGCGGTGATCGCGCCGCCCTGCTTGAGGCGGTAGTTGTCGTAGCCCCACATGACGCCCGCGCCGGCGATGAAGCACAGCACGAAGCCGATGATGGCGGCGCCCGTGTTCATGCCGCCGCCCCCGGCCTCGAACGGGTGCGGCGCGTGGGCCGCCCCCTTCGCGTGGGAGTCGCGTTTCTCTTCTTTAGCCATGATTGCGTATTCCTTCAGTTTTTCGTAACGGTAGGGGACGCGCGCGGGCCGCCCGCTGGGGCGAGTCCGCGCTCGTCGAAGGGGTCGCGCGAGGGCGCGAGGGGGGCCCGCCGAGGAGGCGAGGCCCTGGCAGGCGCGCCTGCAGGGCGCGCGCGCTGGGGTCGCTGGAGTCGGGACCGAGGCGCGCTCAGCGCGGCGGCCGCTCGACGCCGTCGCTCACGCCGCGAGGTCCGGTGGCCGCGGCGTCGAACGCGCGGGCGAGCCAGCCCGCCGGCCGGGCCGGCAAGACGCTGTGCCCGGTGATGAGGCACGCGTCGTCG